>NZ_JARXOV010000003.1:0-291069 GCF_030162955.1 Comamonas jiangduensis | reverse complement strand
GCTAAGATGCTCAGATGGCACTAGATACACGCGATTACTGGAAGCAAAAGTGGAACAAGCGTTCTGGCTACAAAGAAAACGCTGACTTTCGTATTGGCGTTGCTGAGCACAAAAGAAAGCACTATCGGAACGCTTGGATTAGAAATTTCCAAAACCTTGGCTTGTTTTTCGCCTTGGTCTCTATCGTTGTTTATGCCCTCAAGGCTTGGTTTCGGAGTTAGTTTGGGGCAAGTGAATCCATGTTGGTCGGCTATGCACGTGTAAGTACACAAGATCAAGACACCGCTATGCAGCACGATGCTTTAAGGCGTGCAGGTGTTCGAAAAATCTTCACTGAATCTGGTTCTGGCGTTGGCCCTCGTCCCGAGCTACAAAGAGCTATTGCTTCTTTGCGCCGTGATGATGTTCTCGTCGTTTGGAAGCTCGACAGAATTGCTCGTAGCTTGCCGGATTTGCTTTCAGTACAGCGTCGTTTGCGTGATGCTGGAGCTTGTATTCGTAGCCTTACCGAACCTTTGGATACCACCTCTCCGTTTGGTGAATTTACGTTTCAGGTTCTTGGTGCCGTGGCCCAGCTCGAGCGCTCAATGATTCGTGAACGTGTCATGGCTGGACAGGCTGCCGCTAGGGCGAGAGGTAAGAACTGGTCAAAGCCTCGGAGTATTCCTGCTGACGATATGCCTCTTATCGTTCAGCTTTGGCGTTCTGGTGCTTATACGCAGCCTGAACTGGCTGTGATGTGGTCTGTTTCAGTTGCTTGTTTGAGGGATTCGATTCATCGCCATGAAGGTCGTGGTCGTTGGTCTAAGCTTGTCGTTTAAATACATCATTAAAATCAAAACATGCTCGATGAACGTGCCAAGTTGTTGTTGAAAGCGCTGGTCGAGCGCTATATCTCGGACGGCCAACCCGTGGGGTCGCGCACGTTGTCGCGTGCTTCTGGTTTGGAATTGTCGCCTGCAACCATACGCAATGTTATGTCTGACTTGGAGGAGATGGGGCTGATCGTCAGTCCCCACACCTCGGCAGGCCGCATTCCCACAGCGCGTGGCTACCGCTTGTTTGTCGACACCATGCTCACTGTACAAAACAGTGGATTGATTGCTCCAGAACTGCCTGCTGAGCAGCCGCAAAAAGTCATCGCTAATGCCGCGCAACTGCTCTCGAACATGTCGCAGTTTGTTGGCGTGGTGATGGCGCCTCGGCGCAGCTCGGTGTTTAAGCATCTGGAATTCGTCAAGCTGTCAGAGCGGCGGGTGCTAGTCATCATCGTCTCCCCGCAAGGCGATGTACAAAATCGCGTGATATTTACCGATGTGGAGTTCTCATCGACGCAGTTGCTGGAAGCATCGAACTTCATCAATGCGCACTATGCAGGGCTTGATATGGAGCAGGTGCGCGAGCGTATGCAGCAAGAAGTGGAGCAATTGCGCGGCGAAGTCGCCAGCCTGATGCAAGCCGCTGTGAACGTCAGTGCAGAAGTCATGACACCAGCGCCGCAAGAGCAGGTCATCATTTCTGGTGAGCGTAATTTGCTGGCGGTGAGTGATTTTTCCAGTGATATGAGCAATCTGCGCCGCGCTTTTGATCTGTTTGAGCAAAAGACCCAAATTTTGCGCTTGCTGGATTTCTCCAGCAAAGCCGAAGGGGTGCGCATCTATATCGGCGGGGAGAGCCAAGTGGTGCCGTTTGAGGAGCTGTCAGTGGTCAGCGCGCCGTATGAGGTGGATGGGCAGGTGGTGGGGACTTTGGGGGTGATCGGCCCTACGCGCATGCATTACGACAAGATGATTCAGATTGTAGACATTACCTCCAAGTTAGTCAGTAATGCGCTGAGCCACCAACGCTAGCCGTTACAATACGCGAGTTTTGTGCGTTCCAACGAATGGGCAAAACCCGGTTGGGGCGTTAGCTCAGTTGGTTAGAGCAGAGGACTCATAATCCTTTGGTCGACAGTTCAAGTCTGTCACGCCCTACCAGTCAAATAAAGGAAAGCCTGCTTCGTTTTGCGTAGCAGGCTTTTTTCTTGTCTGGTAGCTTGGGTTTGGGAGACGTCCTGCTCTTTCCGGAGGTGCTGCAGGGTATATGGAACATTTTTCCATGTGAACAGTATTGGTACATCAGCAGCACGTGGGGCGCGAGGAACTTCGGCAGTAGTGTGTGACTCCTCATGAAGATGGCGCAAAACTTTTAGGCGCACCTGATTCAAGGACCTCAATATGTTGATTCAAACTGGCGCATCGGGTTTTATGCATCCCCACAGCAGCGAAATCACCCCAGAAGCCGCGTATTTGCAGCGGCGTGAATTTTTGCAGTGGTCTGCTGCCAGTGGCGTGGCTTTGGCATCGGGTGCGGCATGGGCAGAAAACAGTGCCTTTGCGGGGCTCAAGCCGGTGTCGGCAGTGGAATCAACGGTGTCCGGCGCGCGAGTAGCGGACAAGCTCACACCGTTTGCAGATGCTTCAAGCTACAACAATTTCTACGAATTTGGACTGGGCAAAGAAGACCCGGTGCGCAATGCACAGGCCATGCCGGTGCGGCCTTGGACGGTGCGTGTGGAAGGGCTGGTGAACAAACCCCAAACCTTGGATCTGGACGCGCTGCAAAAGCTCAGTGCGCAAGAGGAGCGTATTTACCGGCTGCGTTGCGTGGAAGGCTGGTCGATGGTGATTCCTTGGATCGGTTACTCGCTCTCCAAACTGCTGGCGCAGGTGGAGCCCCAGGGTAGTGCGAAGTATGTGGAGTTCGTCACGCTGGCCGATTCGCAGTCCATGCCAGGGTTGCGCCGGGCGGTGTTGAACTGGCCCTACACAGAAGGTCTGCGCTTGGACGAGGCAATGCACCCGTTGACACTGCTCACTTTTGGCATGTACGGCCACGAGTTGCCAAAACAAAATGGTGCTCCGGTGCGTGTCATGGTGCCTTGGAAATACGGCTTTAAAAGTCCCAAGAGCATTGTTGCGATTCGCTTGGTGGAAAGTGAGCCACGCACGGCCTGGAACAAGGCTGCACGCAATGAATATGGCTTTTATTCCAACGTGAATCCCGAGGTGCCGCACCCTCGCTGGAGCCAGGCCACCGAGCGCCGTATTGGTGAGGGCGGCTTGCTGGCACCCAAGCGCAAAACCCAGCTGTTCAACGGGTACGAGGAACAGGTGGCGCGGCTGTACGCGGGCATGGATTTGCGCAAGAACTTCTGAATGATCGGTATGCCGTTTTCTGGAAAAAGCCTGCAACGCATGGCACTGCACGGCTTGTGCCTGCTGCCTGCACTCTGGTTGGGGTATTTGGTAGCCACGGATGGTTTGGGGGCCAATCCTGCAGAGGCTTTGCTGCGCGCGCTGGGGTTGTGGGCCATGCGTTTTGTGTGCCTGGTGTTGGCGGTTACGCCGCTGCGCGTGTGGTTGCACTGGCG
The DNA here is from genome assembly GCF_030162955.1 of Comamonas jiangduensis. Lineage (NCBI taxonomy): Bacteria > Pseudomonadati > Pseudomonadota > Betaproteobacteria > Burkholderiales > Comamonadaceae > Comamonas > Comamonas jiangduensis. Next base: position 287,654 of record NZ_JARXOV010000003.1, on the reverse strand, counting down.
CTGGTTGGCAGGATACCGCCGCATGCTGGGCCTGTATGCGTTTGCCTATGCCAGTTTGCACTGGGTGTGCTACGTGCTGCTGGATATGGGGCTGGACTGGGGTGCTGTGCTGGATGATTTGGCCCAGCGGCCTTTTATTTTGGTGGGCACGCTGGCCTGGCTGATTTTGCTGGTGCTGGCCATTACCTCAATCCCTGCGCTGATCAGGCGGCTGGGGGGCAAGCGCTGGCAGGCGCTGCACCGCGCGGTGTACGCTGCAGCGGCGTTGGCTGTGCTGCACTTTTGGTGGATGCGCGCAGGCAAAAACAATCTGGCGGAGGTGGGTGTTTACTTAGCAATAGTGGCAGCGCTGCTGCTGGCACGGGTGGTCTTGCGCTATCAAAAAGCGCAGCAAAATAAACCCAGCGCGTAAGCCATTGTGGATGCTGCAGGCCGGGCCCCACCTGTGCAGGTGAGGCCCGGCTGCTACAGCATGGCTTAGTCTTGGATGGCGACTTCACCGCGCAGGGTGTAGGTCATGGCCTCGGTGATCTTCACATCCACCAGCTGACCAATCAGGCGCTCGTTGCCGGGGAAGTTGACCACGCGGTTGCACTCGGTGCGGCCCATCAACTCACCGTTGTCGCGTTTACTCAAGCCTTCGACCAAGATTTTTTGCACGGTGCCCACGCGCTCCAGGCTGATGTCCTTGATGTTCTGGTTGATCACGGCCTGCAGCTCCTGCAGGCGGCGCAGCTTCACCTCGTGCGGGGTGTCATCGTGCAGGTTGGCCGCGGGCGTGCCGGGGCGGGGGCTGAAGATGAAGCTGAACGAGTTGTCAAAGCGCACATCGTGGATGAGCTTCATCATTTTCTGGAAGTCTTCCTCGGTCTCGCCGGGGAAGCCCACGATGAAGTCCGAGCTCATCGCCATATCGGGGCGGATGGCGCGCAGCTTGCGAATCGTGCTCTTGTATTCCATAGCGGTGTAGCCGCGCTTCATGGCCATCAAGATCTTGTCGCTGCCATGTTGCACGGGCAGGTGCAGGTGGCTGACCAGCTTAGGAATCTTGGCGTAGGCTTCAATCAAACGGGGCGTGAACTCATTGGGGTGGCTGGTGGTGTAGCGGATGCGCTCAATGCCGGGGATCTCGGCTACGTATTCCAGCAGCAGGGCAAAGTCGCAGATTTCGGCCGTGTCGCCCATCTTGCCCTGGTAGGCATTCACGTTCTGGCCCAGCAGCGTGACTTCCTTCACGCCCTGGTCGGCCAGGCCCGCCACTTCCACCAGCACGTCTTCAAACGGGCGGCTGACCTCCTCGCCGCGCGTGTAGGGCACCACGCAGTAGCTGCAGTATTTGGAGCAGCCTTCCATGATGGAGACAAAGGCCGAGGCACCTTCCACGCGTGCGGGGGGCAAGTGATCGAACTTCTCGATCTCGGGGAAGGAGATGTCCACCTGGGGCTTGGCCTTGGCGGCGCGGGCGTTCAGCAGCTCAGGCAGGCGGTGCAGGGTCTGGGGGCCAAACACCACGTCCACATAGGGCGCGCGCTTGATGATTTCATCGCCCTCCTGGCTGGCCACGCAGCCGCCCACGCCAATCAGCACGCCTTTTTCTTTGAGGTGCTTGATGCGGCCCAGGTCGCTGAACACCTTCTCCTGCGCCTTCTCGCGTACCGAGCAGGTGTTGAACAAAATCAGGTCGGCTTCTTCCATGTTTTGCGTGGCTTCATAGCCTTGGGCAGCGCCCAGCACGTCGGCCATCTTGTCCGAGTCGTACTCGTTCATCTGGCAGCCGAAGGTTTTGATAAATACTTTTTTGCTCATGGTAGTCACCGCACAGCGACGCGGAATGCGGCTGTGCTTTCAAGTAAAAACGGCCGCCCAGGCAAGCAGGGCGGGCGGTATGGGGGGAGCGCCCTTACGGCGCGTGTCAGCGTGCGCTGCGTAATGCTTTAGCGCTTGGCTTTGAAAGAGGTCAGTTCCTCGGGGGTGAGGATCCAGGCCGTCAGCAGCCATTGGGTGCTGGCTTCGAGGACGTAGGCCACCTTCAGTTCCTGGCTTTGCACCGTGTGGGCAAAAATCAGTTTGTTGTCAGGGCTGAAGAGACGAAAACCGGGGGCTGTGCGAATAGCTTGCCCATTGATCTGGGCGTTGGGCACTTGGTCGATACGCAAAATGCCAAATTGCGCATGGCTGGGAAAGGGGCGCTGACCGACTTTGGGGGCGGTCACGGCCGTTTGCACTTGCGGCAAGGTGGTTTGGGCGGCGCAGGTCATTGCTGCGGCGAGCAGGGGCACGGCGACCAAAGAAGAAAGCAAGCAGCGATTCATGGTGTTCATCCAGGGGCTGACAGAGCGCCGTATTCTACGCAAGACGGGGTGACGGGGCGGGCTGCTCGGGTTCCGGCGCCGTCAAGTCAGCGTCATGCCTCCCTGCTGCATACAGCGTGGCCTGGGGGGGGCGGCACAGGCCCCAAAAGCGCAAACCGGTGAGTTCGGCCATGCGCACGCCCATGGCGGTGGGGGCCGAGATGGTGGCCAGGGCGCCAATCCCCAGCTTGGCGCATTTGCGCACCAGTTCATGGCTGCCGCGGCTGGAGAGCACCACAAAACCGGGTTCGGCCAGGCGGCCCGTGCGGGCCAGGCGGCCCAGCAATTTATCCAGGGCGTTGTGGCGGCCCACGTCTTCCACCACGTCGTGGACTTGCCCGTCCAGCGTGGCCCAGCCTGCGGCGTGAATCGCACCAGCCTGGGCGTTGAGCCGTTGCAGCGGGGGCAGGTTGTTGATGGCCTGGAGCACGGTGGGCAAATCCACCTGGGCCACCCAGTCGCGTGCGGGCAGGGCATCGAAGGACAAATCCAGTGCGGCAAAGCTTTCCACGCCGCACACGCCGCAGCCGGTGCGCCCGCTCATGCTGCGACGGTGGTCTTTCAGGCGGGCAAAGCAGCGTGACGCAATCTCCAGCTGCACTTCCATGCCATCCATGCCGGCGGGCAAGCCAGCAGCGGCGGCGGCCACGGGCGACACTTCCACGCCATAGCAGTCGGCAGCGCTGTCAATAATGCCTTCGCTCAGCGCAAAGCCGATGGCAAAGTCTTCCAGATCTAACGGCGTGCCCATCATCACGGCGTGAGCGATGCCGTTGAACACCAGGGCGATCGGCACCTCGCTGGCCAGCACGCGCTCTTGCATCTGTACGCCGCGCTCGGCGTGGTGCCACTGCACGGCCTGCGTGTGCAGCGCAGCGATGCGGGGGGCGGCAGAGAGCGCGCAGGTGTCGGCAGCAGAAGACGTCATGCGGCGATTATCCCCGCAGTGCGGCAGCCACCGCGTGCGTGCGGGTAGTACAGGTGCTTATCAAGAAAGAGGAGCTGCTAGCGCAGGTCAATGCTTGGTTTCAACATGTTTTGACATGAAAACCCAGTTAATCAAAGCGCTAGCAGCTCCTTTTTTAGGAAGGGCCTGTGAGGGCGCGGTGGATGGCGATGGCTCCGCAGCCCCAGCACAGAGACGGCCATGCCAAGGCCTGGTGCCAGTCTGAGGGTGGTGGGTGTCGGTCAATCTAGCAGCGCCACACTTTTGACCTGGATAAAAACCGACTGCTGCGGCTGAATGTTCAGCTGCTGCGCAGAGTGCTGGCTGATGCGCGCCAGCAGCGTGGCGCTGCCCGTACGCAGGGCCACCATGGCGTAGCCGGGGCTGTCTGCACGCACGGACTGCACCGTGGCCGGCAGGCTGTTGAGGATGCTGCTGTGCTGCGGGGGCTGCAGGCTCAGGCTGACATCGCGTGCCTGAATGCGCAGGCGGCGCTGGCTGCCCAAGGCGGGCGGCTGGGCGTTGATGAGGTGCAGCACGGCGCCATCAAAAGCGAGGGTGCTCAGGTGGGTGGCGGCGTCGTGCGCGGTGACCGTGGCGGTGAGAATGGTGGTGGCCGCATCGCCCTCCGTCAGCGGCAAATCCAGGCGCGCCAGCATGCTGGCCGTCGCGCCATGGGCCAGCACGCGCCCTTCGCGCAGCAGCACCAAGTGGCTGGCCAGGCGCGCCACCTCGTCCAGCGCGTGGCTGACGTAGAGCACGGGAATATCCAGGTGGGTCTGCAGCTTGTCCAGGTAGGGCAGCACTTCAGCCTTGCGCTGGGCATCCAGCGCGGACAGCGGCTCGTCCATCAGCAGCACGCGGGGGCTGGTGGCCAGGGCGCGGGCGATGGCTACGCGCTGGCGCTCGCCGCCGGAGAGGGTGGCGGGCTGGCGATCGAGCAACGCGGTGATGCCCAGCAACTCCAGCAGCGGCTCCAGCGCAATTGCTCGGCGCGCCGTGGGGGTGCGGCGCAGGCCGTAATGGATGTTGTCGTGCACGCTCAGGTGCGGGAACAGGCTGGCTTCTTGGAACACATAGCCCAGGCCGCGCTGGTGCGTGGGCACCCAGTGCTGCTGGGCGTCGTCTTGCCAGACGTGGCCGTTGACGGTGACGTTGCCGCGCGCACGCTCCAGCCCGGCAATGCTGCGCAGGCAGGTGGTCTTGCCGCAGCCCGAAGGCCCGAACAGCGCGGTAATGCCTTGGCCGGGCAGTTGCAAATCCACGTCCAGCGTGAAGTCGGCGCGTTGAAGTTGCAGGCGGGCGGAGATGGCTCGGTGGTGCATGGCGGGCGCTTACAAAGGAGAGCTGTGGCGGTGTGCGCGCGGTTGCAGCCAGTGCAGCAGCACCAGCACCCCAAAGGCAAAGGCCACCATGCCGCCCGCCAGCCAGTGGGCCTGGGCGTATTCCATGGCTTCTACATGGTCGTAGATTTGCACGGACACCACGCGGGTCACGCCCGGGATGTTGCCGCCAATCATCAGCACCACGCCAAATTCACCCACGGTGTGCGCAAAGCTGAGCACGGCGGCGGTGATGAAGCCGGGGCGCGCCAGGGGCAGCACCACGCTGAAGAAAGTGTCCAGCTTGCTGGCGCCCAGGGTGGCGGCCACTTCCAGCGGGCGCAGGCCCAGGCTTTCAAAGGCCCGCTGCAGCGGCTGCACGGCAAACGGCAGCGAGTAGATCAGCGAGCCGACCACCAGGCCGGCGAAGGTGAAGGGCAGCCGCCCCAGGCCCAGCCATTGCGTGAACTGCCCAATGGGGCCGTTGGGCCCCATGGTGACCAGCAGGTAAAAGCCAATCACCGTGGGCGGCAGCACCAGGGGCAGGGCCACGACGGCGCCGATCGGCCCCTTCCAGCGCGAAGACGTGTGGGCCAGCCACCAGGCCAGTGGGGTGCACAGCACGAGCAGCAGCACGGTGGTGACGCTGGCCAGCTTCAGCGTGAGGCTAATAGCGACCCAGTCTTCAGCAGAAAGCATGCCCAAGGTATGGCCTTTAATCTTAAAAAGTGAGCTGCTTGCGCAGTTAAAACAAGCGCTTCAGCATCAAAAAATGACGAAGTGCTTATAAATGTAGCGCTGGCTGCTTCAAAAAGCGTAGCCGTACGAGGTGATGATGGCGCGCGCCTTGTCGCCCCGGAGGTAGTCCATCAGCGCCTTGGCGGCGGCGTTGTCCTTGGCCGTGTTCAGCACGATGGCATCCTGGCGGATGGGTTCGTGCATGCTGGACGGCACCAGCCAGGCCGAGCCGGACTTGATTTTGCCGTCTTCCATCACCTGCGACAGGGCCACGAAGCCCAGCTCGGCATTGCCGGTGGCGGCGAACTGGTAGGTCTGGCCGATGTTTTCACCCTGCACGAACTTGGGCTTGATCTGCTCCAGCAGGCCCAGCTGGGTCAGCGTCTGCTCCGCGGCCAGGCCGTAGGGCGCCAGCTTGGGGTTGGCAATCGCCACGTGCTGGAACTTGCCGGTCTTGAGCACCGCGCCCTGGGCGTCGACGTAGCCGTCCTGCTTGCTCCACAGCACCAGCTGGCCCACGGCATAGGTGAAGCGCGAGGCGGCCACGCCTTTGCCCTCGCGGGCGATCTTGGCGGGGGTGGTGTCATCGGCCGACAGCAGCACGCCAAACGGTGCGCCGTGGTTGATTTGCGCATAGAACTTGCCGGTGGCGCCGAACGACAGCTCAGCCTTGTGGCCCGTGTCCTTGGCGAATTCCGCGGCAATCTTTTGCATCGGTGCGGTGAAGTTGGAGGCCACGGCCACCGAGATGGTGTCGGCATGTGCAGCACCGGCCCACAAGGCCGCAGCAATCAAGGAGGCACGCCAGCAAGACGGTGTGAACATATTCGCTATTCCTTTTGTGAATAGCGAAGTATAGCCATAGCGCTACCCCTTGGGTGAATAGCGGCATGATGTAGGCATGGCTCAAGCACATCCTGATTCTTTATCGCCCGTCCCCGGCTCCGCTGCACCCGCGCAACCCGCTCTGCTGCAGGCCTTGGGCCACAGTCTGTCCGATCGGCGCCTGCAAGTGCTGCGTGCGCTGGGTGAATGTGGCTCCATTTCGCAAGCTGCGCGCGCGGTGGGCGTGAGCTACAAGGCCGCATGGCAGGCAATTGACACCTTGAGCAATTTGGCGGGCGTGCCGGTGGTGGCCAAGTCGGTGGGTGGCGCTGGCGGCGGCGGGGCCACATTGACAGCGGCAGGGCAGGAATTGCTGCGCGCCGCGCAGGCCATGGCGCTGGCGCGTGGTGCGGTCATGCAGCAGTTGCAAGCGCACAGCCCCGCGGCTGCCGTGCAGCGGCTGGGTATTCAAACCAGCATGCGTAACCAGTGGCCTTGCGTGGTGCAGCAGGTTGAGGTGGCGGGGCCGCTGGCCTTGGTGCAGGTGCAAAGCCTGCATGGTGATGTGCAGCTGACGGCCCGCATCACCGCAGAAAGTGCGCAGTTGCTCGGTCTGCAGGCGGGCATGGCGGTACTGGCCATGTGCAAAGCCACCGCGGTGCAGGTAGTGGCCGAAAATGCGGCGTCATCGATTGCAGGCCATGCCGGCAACACATTGCCGGGCAAGGTCACACGCGTCACCCAGGGTGCTATTGGCGACGAGGTGGCGGTACACATGGCGGCCGGCGTGCAGTGGGTGGGCTTTGCTGTGGCTGGCAGTGGTTTGCGTGCTGGGCGCAAAGTGCGGGTGCACATGCCGGAATCTGCGGTGGTGCTGGCACTGGCGCCGTAGGCGGTGGACGTTGATCAATGTCAAGCCTCTAAGTCATATTGGCGGTGATAGTGTCCAATTGCAAAAAGAAGGGCAGCAAGGTCAAGGTTATCACGGCCTTGAAAAAGCCAAAGACGCTGGCTTTTTGCCACAATAAGTACTTTGATGGAGTGGTGAGTGCCTGTACTTCACAGGCTGATCTGAAAGAAAAAACGCAGTGAGCATTTTTGATCGGTTGATTTCGACATTGACAGGCAACGAAGAGGCTGCCGCCCCTGCGCCTGCCAAAACACCCAGCCCAGAGCCAGAGGGCGACGGCAAGCGTTCACGCTTTATGGGCCGTGAAGGCGCGGAATCTGCATCTGAACCTGTGGTGGTGGAGAAGGGGCTGGAAGGCCCGTCCATGATCTGGTTGCACGTACAGCCTGCAACCCAGCGTTTGCTGCTGGTGCCAGACCTGGGGGTGGCCGAGGGCGAAGAGCTGACGGGCAAGATGACCGAAGATTTGCGCCGCGCGGGCCTGTGCGAAGCCGTGGCCTACCACGCGGGCTACGACCAGTACTGGAAGATGCCTTCGCAGGAAGCCATCTTGCGCACCCCGTCGCTGTATGAAATTCCCACGCCGCTGCTCAACCGCATCAAACTGGAAACACGTTTGGTCAAACAAGGTGAGCCCCGCGGGTTTTGGATGCATGTGCGCATCCGCAGCGCGCAGGAGTTGCAAGGCGGGGCGGCATAAGCTGGGGCCCAAAGGCTGCAGACGCAAGCGTGCTACTTTCCCCGGATTTTTGTCCAAAAGCGCCTCTGCCGAGGCGCTTTTTTGTGCCTGCAAGCCTTTGCATGGGCCTTAGCGCAAGCTGCCTGTCACCGGCAAACCGTCCAGCAAGGACCAGCGTGTGCGCTGCACAAAACTGGCGTAGTCCATGGGGCGGGTGATCTGGGCATCTGCCCGATTGGGCAAGACGTAGGCCCAGGCGCGTTGTCCGGCTTCGTCGTAGACCAGCTTGAACAAGTGGCTGGGTATCCACACTGCGTTGCTTCCCACGGTTTGGGTGCTGCCTTCGTGCAGGGGGCCGGAAAATACATACACATTGCCAGCAGCGCGCAGCGCGTACTTGCGGGTGTCGGCCTCCAGTTTGGACCACAGCTTGCGGTTGTGCGTCGGGTCTTGGGGCACCATATTGCTCAGGGCAAACGATTGCGCCATGGCAGCCTGCGAAGGCTGGTTGGCGGCGGCGGACAGGTGTCCTCGGTCAAAGCCGCTGTTTTGGTAGTCACTCAATGTGGCGCGCCATGCCTGCGGAATGCGGCTGTCGGCGTAGAACTGGTCGCTGCGCGCAATGTCAGCTGCCTGGAGCATGCGCGAACGGCTGAGCTTTTCGACCACCACCATGGGGGTTTTGGTAAGTCCCGAATACAGCACGGCAAAAGCATCGGAGCACAGGGCTAGCGGTGCCCATTGCATGCTGATGGCGGAGACTTGCAGCGGGCGCTGCGCGGGGAACTGGTCGGCACAGGCCGCGAATTCGCCTTGGGTGGCGGTCGTAGGTGACGTGGCCGGTGGGGCAGCGGCAGGAATGAGCTCGGTCGCTTGCTCGCGCAGCACTTGCACGGCGGTGCCGGTGAAGGTGGTGCTGAGTGAGCGAATCCCCGCCCGCAGCGCATCCAGCCACTGGCGAGATGCCGCGCTGAGCATGTTTTCTGGCGGCTCCAGAATCAGATTCAGCGGCTGGATGGGCTGACTCAAAATGGCATTGCCAAAAATCGCACCCCAGACAAAGCAAGCCATACGGCTGGTCAGGCGCTGGCGCAGTCGGCGCAGCCAAGTCACAGGAGGGGAAGATTTCTTCTTACGCGTAGCCATGGAACATGCAATGGGGCCGCTGTCTGCTAGTAGGCCGATAGCATGCAACGCTCGAATTCTAAGGCTTGGAAGCGCTTTTGATGGTTAAAAACTGTATGGGAATACAGTGGTATTCGCCATGCCGCTCAAGAATTCAAGGAATTTCATGGTTTTGGAAAAAGCATTCCAAAAACGTGCATATAATCGTGGCTTACGCGGCTGTAGCTCAGCTGGATAGAGTACTTGGCTACGAACCAAGGGGTCGTGGGTTCGATTCCTGCCAGCCGCACCAAAACGACAAGCCTCAGAACTGCAAAGTTCTGAGGCTTTTTCGTTGGTGCCGCCCTTCTCAGCCTGGTGCGAGGCTGAGCGCTGGGTATCAGGCCGCAGCGCTGGCCTGGGGCAGGCGCAGCGTAAAGCTGGTGCCGTGCCCTGCTGCGCTGTGCACGCGAATGCTGCCGTCGTGCTGCACGGCCACGGTATGTACATAGGCCAAACCCAGGCCGATACCGGGAGTGCTGCTGCTTTCATGCTGGGCTTGGCGGGTGAAAGGCGCAAACAGCCGCTCTTGCTCGCTGGGGCTGATGCCTTCGCCTTGATCGCGCACGGTGATGCACCAGTCACTGCCTTCCAGCGCCAAGCTGCAAGATACCGTGCCTTCGATGGGGCCGTATTTGATGGCATTGCTCAGCAGGTTCACGCACGCGCGGCGCAGCATGCTGGCATCGCCCAGCACCCAGGCTTCTTCTTCCTGGGGCATCCAGTCCAGCTCTACCAAGCGTTCATGTGCTGCTGCCCAGGTGTCATCCAGCGCTTGGTCAATGATGGCGCCCAGCTCCACAGGGGCACGCTGTACGGTGGTGTTTTGGGCACGTGCAAGGTGCACAAAGTCGTCGGCCAGCGCCAGGCCGCTGCGGGCGTAGCGCTGGATGCGCTCCAGCAAGGGGGTAGATAGGGTGTCACTGCAGTGCTCGCCAAAGTGCTGCTCCATCTCGATGACCGTCAGGATGGCGCTGATGGGAGCGCGGATGTCGTGCGAGATAAAGTGCATGGCCTGGTCACGCTGTGCCATGGCTTGGCGCAAAGCACTGATGTCGACCAAGCTGACAAGCCAGCCTGTCTCCCCTGCCACGCTAAAGGGCTGCGCCAGCATGAGCAGGCTGTTTTGGCGCACATCCATGCCTTCGCGCTGGATGGTTTGTGTCAGCGGTGGTGGTGCATTGCGGTCCCACAGGGGCAGCAGGCTGCCGCGCTCCATGGCGCCCTCCAGCAAATCGGTAATCGGCTGCTGCACTTGCAGCGTGCGGCCCAGGCTGTGCGCATAGCGGTGCGCGGCGCTGTTGGCCAGCACAATGGCTCCCTGCGGGTTGCAGGCCAGGGTGGGCGATGGCAGTTGCAGCAAGGTCTCGGTCACCAACTGGTGCAGCTGGCGCAATTGCTGGGAGGCTTGTTCCACTGCCGCAATGCGGTGCTGCAAAAAGTCACCGCTGATGGGGGCCGGGTTGGGGGTGCCCAGGCCCTGCAGGCGCAGCCCTTGCATCTCCTGGTTCAAAAAGCGGGCGGCAGCGTTCAGGCGGCGCCAGCTCCACAGCGGGTAGGCCAGCGTCAGCGCAAGCAGTGCGGCGGCGGGGCTAAAGCTGGTGTGCCACAGCGCAGGCGCGGCCATGTGCACCAGCAAGGTCAGCAGCGCCAGCCCTGCACAGGTGAGCAAGGCTGCCGAGGGGCCCAGCACCCACAGTGCCACCAAACCCAGGGCGACAGGCACCATGTTCAACCAACGGTTGGCCCATGGGCTGGCGCTGGTGGTATGCTGGTTTTGCTGTGCGCCGCTGAGGATGTGGCTCAGCAGCTGCGCGTGGTAGGCGGATGCGGTGTCGGGGCCACTGGGCGTAGCCAGCGCCGTGCCCAGGCCTGCGGCGGCCGTGCCAATGACTACGTGTTTGTTGCGAAAGGCCGAGGCGGGAATCTGGCCGCGCAGCACATCGATGTAGGCGTACATGGCAAATGGCGGCTGGCCTTGGGCCAAGGCAATGTGTGTCAGCCCCTGGCGTTGCCAGGGTGCGGGTTCGGCGGGGGCTTTGTGCTGCGTGGTCTGGCAATCTGGCTGCTCAGGCGCTGTCACGCAGAGCATGGACAGCCCCAGATACAGCCAGGGCTGCGGGTCTAGGCCTTCGCGGGCATAAAAGCGGCGCACACCGCCATCTTCGTCCAGCGGCACATGCACATGGCCCAGGCGCGCAGCGGCTTGGGTAAAGAGAGGCAGCGGCAAGGTGGCGCTGTGCTCGTCCAGGCCGCGTACCACGGGCAGTACCACGCGGCCGCTGTGGGCCATGCTTTCGGCCAGCACCAGATCGTCTTCGGGGAAGTCGAGATCAGGCTCTGCCAGCAAAAAATCCAGCCCGATGGATTGAGGTTGCCCCGCGCTGATGTGCTGGATCACATGGGCATGCAAAGCGCGGCGCCAGGGCCAGCGGCCAATGCTGGCCAGACTGCGCTCCTCCACCAGAACCAGCACCACATCGGGGGAGGCTGGGGGCTGGTGCAGGCGCAGTGACAGGTCTTGCAACCACAAGTTGGCACGCACGAGCTGCTGCGGCCCAGACAGCCACAGTGTCAGTGCCAGCAAGGCGGTGGCCATGCAGAGCCACTCCAGAGACAGTGAACGTTGCATGCGCAGGGGGGGACTAAGAAAAAGAGAGCTGCTGGCGCTTGTTAAATAAAGCTTTGCATATGAAATGCATAGAAAAGCCTTTCTGCATGCGCGCTACATGCTCTCTTTTAAGAATAATCACTGGTGCGTAATCCCCAGCCCTGTGCCGGAGCTGACGGGTGCGCCGAAGCCATCGCGCACCAGCGGCAGCACTTGCACGCTGCGCAGGGGCGAGAAGGCGCTGCGCAAGCCCGATGGGTCTTGCACCTGGATGCGGATGTGCCATGTACCTGCGGGCAGGTCAGCGGCGGTCCAGTGGGGGTGCTCCAGCACAGTGTCCAGGGCAGGCTGGCTATTGCTGTCGGTGCTGGCAAAAGCTTGTAGGCGGAAACGCTGACCTGCTTCAGCAGGCCAGTGGATGGTGGAAATGCCCGCTTGCGTCTGCACTTGCAGCGCTTGCAAGGAAGGCGCCTGGGGCCTGGCCGCAATCTGAAAGGTGTGGGCCGCTGCCCAAGGGCCTTGGTCTTCGCGGCCCTTGACCATGCGCACGCTGGCGGCGCGCCAAGCGTAGTTGCCTGCGGGCAGGCTGCGCAAATCCATCGCGCATTTGGTGTCGCTTTGGCTGCGCAGCAGCGGCTGGGCAAATGCAGCGGCAGGCACGGCAGATTGCACGTGGTCAATGGCAATGACTTGGTGGCGGTATTGCACGGCCCCATCTACGGGCGTGCATTGCAGCTGGGCTTCGCTTTGTGCCAGCACACTTGCGGGCGCGGGTGTTTGCACCAACGGCGGTACCGGGTGTGCTTTGACGCGCAACGGCACCGTGGCGGGAATGCCGCTGATGCCCTGGGCATCGATGGCGCGCACATGCAAGAAATAATCGCCATCTTCCAGCGCAGCAAAACGCGCCAGCGGGCCGCTAAATTGCCCGCTGCGCAGCACGTGCTGGCCTGGGGCGTCCTGGCTGACGCTGACACGCCAGCCCTTGGCGGGAGCCCATGCCGGCATGGGAAGGTGGAGCCATTGCGCATCTTCATTCAGCGCTGGCAAGTCTTGGGCGGAAGGCGCAGGCAGCAGCGTGGTGACACTGCCCGCTTGGCCATCGGCTGACACCGCAATGCCGGTGTACTTGTGCAGCAGCGCAGTTGGTGAAGGGTGGCCGGCATCGGCCAGCGCCTGTACCGCCACGCGCCCTTGCAGCACGGCGGCCGTCGTGTGGCCCTCCGCCGCCAGCTGCACATCAAACACGGTGCCGCGTACGCTGGTGGCTGCCACGGGGGTGATGACTTCAAGCTGTCGCTGTGCGTCAGGCTTGCCGGGAACCTGGATTTCAACGCCCCCGCTTTGCACCTCCAGCACCGATTGCAGGCTGCCCGCACGGCCACGGCGGCGCAGCTGGCTCAGTGCCAGCTGCGAGGCAGATTGCACGTGCACGGTGCTGCCATCGGCCAGCTTGACTGCAACAAACGCATTCGGTGCCAGCGTAAGGCGGTCACCTTCTTGCAAGGCCATGCCGCGTGTCGCAGAGGCCGTGGCGCCGCTGCGCTGCACGTGGGCATCGCCATGCACATAGTCCACCGACGCTGTGGCCGCGCGCAGCAGCTGACGGGGAATTTCCAGTATCGAGCCGGGCTGCAGCCGGTAGGGGCTGGCAACGCGGTTGTGGCTTTGCAAAGCAGGCCATAAGGAGGCATTACCCAAGTAGCGCAGCGCCAGATGTTCCAGCGTGTCCCCCTGCAGCACCTTGTGCTGGATGGTGCTGCTGCGCAGTAACGGGGTGTTGTTTTGTGCAGCGGCAGCAAATACGGCGGCTGTGCATGCCAAGGCAACGAGACTGGCCGGGCGGACAAATAGGGTTGCGAAGGCGTGCATGGGGCAATCGGTGTGAGGGCGAAGCTAGATCTCGTGGCTGTCCAAGCGGTAGCCCAAGCCGTAGACGGCAGCAATCGAATAGCGGTTGCCCGGGCGCAGTTGCAGCACCTGGCGCAGACGCGATACATGCGTGTCCAGCGTGCGCGACAGCACCTCGGAGTTTTGCCCCCAAACGGCTTCGCGCAAATGATCGCGGGACATCAGGCGGCCAGCGTTTTGAAACAGCAGCAACGCCAGTGCAAATTCACGGTAGGTCAGCACCACCTCTTTGCCACCAAAAGTCACGCTCAACGAAGAGCGTGTGAAGGTGTAGGGGCCAAAGGTTTGCACATCGTCGGTGCATTCCGGGTACGCCCGGCGCAGCAGCGCATGCATGCGGGCTTTGAGTTCTGCCACCCGCACGGGTTTGGTCATGAAGTCATCCGCCCCGCATTGCAGGCCTTCGACAATGTCGCGCTCCTCGCTGCGGTGCGTGATGAACAAGATAGGCAGGGAGGCATCCAGGTGTTGCCGTGCCCAGCGGATGACTTCGGGGCCGCTGGTGTCGGGCAACTCCCAGTCCACGATCAGCATGTCAAAGGTTTCCCGGCGCAGATCCTGCAAACAGGCTTGCCCTGTCTCATAGAGCTGGCAGGTGTTGCCCATTTCTTGGATCACACGCTCCATCATCTCGAGCAGCAGACGATCATCATCCAAAACAGCAATACGCATGCAGATGCTCCCCTCTGTGTCTGTATGGGTCGGCGCTGGGGTTTAAGCCTTTGCCGCCTCTTGCAGTGTGTGCAGCGCTTGCGCTACGTCGCTGTGCGTCACGCCGTCAGCCCATTGCAGCATGGGCGCCAGCGCCGTCAAGGCGTCAGCACCTTGCTGCTGCAGCTGCGCGATGCTTTGGCCCGCCTGCTTGGGCTGTTCAAACCCTGTGCTTTGCAGCAGCAATTGACCGTCTGCCGCCATGAATTTGAAGTAGAACTTGCCGTCAGATTCGCGGTATTGCTTGAAGCTGGGCAGAGCAACTTTAGCCGCTTTGGCTTTGTGAGAGCCACCGTCTTGGCTGGCCAGGCTGCGCAGGCCGACGGCAGCACGCAGCTTGGCAATGAAAGGACGGCTCAGTGCGCGGGCACGCTCGGCACCGATTTGCAAAGCAGCTTCCACTTTCTCGGGGTGGGCCATCAGGTCTTCATAGCGCTCGCGCATGGGGCTCAGCTCGGCATCAATGCGCTCAAACAGCATGGTCTTGGCCTCACCCCAGGCAATGCCGTTGGCAAAAGCCTGGCGCATGGTTTCGGTTTCTTCGGGGGTAGCAAAAGCCTGGTAGAGCTGGAACAGTGCCGAGCCTTCGGTCTCCTTGGACTCACCGGGCGCGCGCGAGTCGGTGACGATGCTGCTGATCAACTTCTTGAGTTCATTGCGGGGCGCAAACAGCGGGATGGTGTTGTCGTAGCTTTTGCTCATCTTGCGCCCATCGAGGCCCGGCAAGGTGGCCACGCTTTCTTCAATAGCCGCCTCGGGCAGTACGAAGTGCTCGCCATACAGGTGGTTGAAGCTGGACGCCATGTCGCGCGCCATTTCAATGTGCTGGATTTGGTCACGGCCCACGGGGACTTTGTGGGCGTTGAACATCAAGATGTCGGCGGCCATCAGCACGGGGTACATGAACAGCCCTGCCGTGACGCCGTCGTCCAGATCCTTGCCCGCTTCGGCATTTTTATCCTGGGATGCCTTGTAGGCGTGGGCGCGATTGAGTACCCCCTTGCCGGTCACGCAGGTGAGAAACCAGTTCAGCTCTGGAATTTCTGGCACATCGGACTGGCGGTAAAAAACTACGTGCTCCGGGTTGAGGCCGCAAGCGAGCCAGCTGGCAGAAATTTCCAAGGTAGAGCGGTGGATACGGGCCGGGTCTTGGCACTTGATCAGCGCATGGTAGTCCGCCAGAAAATAAAAATTGTCTGCGCCGGGCTGTCTGCTGGCGGTCACGGCGGGGCGGATAGCACCCGCGTAGTTGCCCAGGTGCGGGGTGCCGGAAGGGGTAATGCCAGTCAGGAAACGGGTGGTGCTCATAGCTCTATCAAGTTCAAAGTCAGGGCTTGCAGTGCCATCACTGCAAGCCAAAAGGGTTAGCGCAGCAGGGCCAGCAGGGGGGTGATGAGCAAGTCAATCACCTCGTAGCCCACATTCATGAGCGGGCGCAGCCAGTAGGTGCCCACCACCCCGAGCAACACCAGGCCCAGCACGATGAAAAAACCGTAAGGCTCCATGCGCGAGACCGCGATGGCTTGCTTGGTGGGCAGCAGGCCGACCAGGATGCGGCCACCATCCAGCGGTGGCAGCGGAAACAGATTGAAGGCCCACATCACCAGGTTGACCAAGATGCCTGCGCGGGCCATTTCCATGAAAAAGCGCTCTTGCACGCCCACCGCCACCAAGAGGACCAGTACCACCGCCCAGCCAATTGCCTGGATGAAGTTGGACGCTGGCCCTGCCAAGGCCACCCAGATCATGTCGCGCTTGGGGTGGCGCAGATTGCCAAAGTTCACAGGTACCGGCTTGGCATAACCAAACAGGAAGGCGCCGGAGGTGGAAAAGTACAGCAGCAAAGGCATCAAGATGGTGCCAATCGGGTCGATGTGCTTGATGGGGTTGAGTGTGATGCGCCCGAGCATGGACGCCGTGTGGTCGCCAAAGTAACGAGCGGCATAGCCGTGGGCTGCCTCGTGCACCGTGATGGCAAACAGCACGGGCAGGGCATAGATGAGGACGGTTTGGATGAGTTCTTGCACGCAGCGATTGTCGCAAACATCGCTGAGGCTGTCTTGCGCTGGGGCGACGCTACAAGCCAATCGCTTGCAAGCTACCCGCACCTTGGCGCATGACAACGGGGTCTCCACCACCAGCCATGGGAGTTAAATCCAAAACGGTGGTGGGCTCCAAGGGGCAGGCGCCCGCATCGACCACGGCATCCACGGCGTGTTCGAAACGCTCGCGAATGGCCTGCGGGTCATTCATGGGCTCGGTTTCTCCGGGGGCAATTAAGGTGGTGGCCAGCAAAGGTGCTCCCATCAACTCCAGCAGCATCTGGGTGCCTTTGCGATCAGGCACGCGCAAACCAATGGTTTTGCGTGAGGGATGGCTTACACGCCGGGGAACCTCTTTGGTGGCGTCCAAAATGAAGGTGTAGGGCCCGGGTGTACCCAGCTTCATCAGCCGGTATTGGCGGTTGTCCACCACCGCGTAATTGGCCAGCTCTGACAGATCGCGACAGAGCAAGGTCAGGTGGTGCTTGTCATTGACCTGGCGAATGCGGCGCAGACGATCCACGGCGTTTTTGTCGTCCAGCTGGCAGACCAGTGCGTAGCTGGAGTCAGTAGGCAGAGCCAGCACCCCACCTTTTTGCAAAATGGCCACCGCCTGTTTGAGCAAGCGGGGCTGTGGGTTGTCAGGGTAAATCTCAAAGTACTGTGCCATGGGGAGTGTCCTTTGTCGTGCGCAAGATGGGATTGTGCGCGCATGCGAGTGTGGCTAGGGGGCGGTGGTGCCGTGCCTGTGTATGCGGTCTGCCAGCAACTCCCAAACGCCTGCACCCCCCGCCGGGTCAGGGGGCAGCGTGCCCAGGTCGATTTTCGATTCTTGCGGGCTGTGGAAATCG
Organism: Comamonas jiangduensis; assembly: GCF_030162955.1. Lineage (NCBI taxonomy): Bacteria > Pseudomonadati > Pseudomonadota > Betaproteobacteria > Burkholderiales > Comamonadaceae > Comamonas > Comamonas jiangduensis. Next base: position 270,593 of record NZ_JARXOV010000003.1, on the reverse strand, counting down.
CTGCCCCGTGAAATGGCAAAGCCAAATTCTTTGGCCCAATGGGCGTAACGCGAGAACTCGTGTGCTGCATGGCTGCCTGTGACTGCCTCTAGCGCCTGGCCGCCATAGTTTTTGAAACTGCTGAAAAAAGCGTATTCCTCGGTGTGACTGAAACCATAACGCGCAGGGTGGGCAATGACGGCCACCCCGTGTGCATGGGTGATCCAGCCCACCGCCTCCTGCAAGGAGGCCCAGCGTTGTGGCGCATAGCCCGGCTTGCCTTCGACCAGGTAGTGCTTAAAGACTTCGTAGGTGTCTCGGCAAACACCGGCTTCCACCAGGTAGCGCGCAAAGTGGGTGCGTGAAATCAGTGCGGGATTTCCCACGTACTTGAGTGCGCCTTCATAGGCGTTGGGAATACCGACCGAAGCCAGTTGCAAGCCCATCTCCTGGGCGCGTGGCCCCCGGCTGTTGCGCAAGGCATGCAGGCCTTGTTGCAACGCTGGATTGTCTGCGTCAAACCCCAGTCCGACGATGTGCACCGTGGTATTGGCAAAGCTGACCGAGATTTCAACACCCGTTAAAAAATCCAGCCCGCATGCGTGCGCTGCAGATTGCGCTTGAGGCAATCCCGCCACTTCGTCATGGTCGGTCAATGCCCACAGCGTCACCCCGTTGGCTTGGGCACGCTGCGCCAAGGCGGAGGGCGAGAGCGTGCCATCCGAAAAAGTGGAGTGGCAGTGCAGATCAGCATGGAAAGGACGTGGCATAAAAAGTAGGGGGCAAGCACTGTGGCATGCGGCACAAAAAATCAAAGCGGTGGTGTATAGATTGTTAACGGTGTTTGAGATTCCGCAAGAAGCATCAGGTCTGTAGCACGCATTTTTTTAGCACGTACCCATACTCCGCGAGGTGCCGAAGTGGTTGTAGTGGGGTGTTTTGATGGATGCCGTATGGCGCTGAAAAAATGAAAGGGGAGGGTATGGAATTAAAAAACTTATCGGTGGCTAAAAAAATCTGGGGCTTGCTGCTGGGGGTGATGGCACTGACTTTGCTGGCAGGTCTCGCCATGACCGCCTACCTCAGCCGTTTGGAGGCAGTAGAGCGTGTCGAGGTGCAAGACTATGACAACCGCATTCGCCAAGCCGTGCAGTGGCGCGGTGTGACAGACGTTGCGGTATCCCATGTGGTGGTGGGCGCAATGTCGAGTGAGGAAGCGCTAAGTACGTATGCGCAGGGCAAGACCCAGGAAGGGATCGCCGCCGCCACTGCACTGCAACAAACGATGGAGCGCGAGTTGACCAGCCCGCAAGGTCGACAGCAGCTCGAAAAAATTGCCCAAGCGCGAGCACAAGTGCTGGAGGCGACGGCAGCCATCGGCAAATTGCGTGCTGCCGGTGATATGGCACAGGCACGCAGTTTCTTAGAGGCGCAGTTGTTGCCAGCCGTATCGGTCTATAACCAAGCCCAGACGGATCTGGTGAGCTTGCAAGAGCGCATGCGCGATCAGTCTTTGGCTGAAGGGCAGCAGGCCCGTGACATGGCAATGTCGCTGGGTGGTGGAGCGGTGGCGCTGGTGGTGGTGATGGGGTTGCTGCTGTCTGTGGTGGTGGTGCGGCAGATCACGGCGCCGTTGGATCGGGCGGTAGCACTGGCGGACACCATCGCTGCAGGGGATCTGACGGTGGATGTGCATGATGACCGCCGCGATGAACTGGGTAAATTGCTGCGCAGCTTGCATACGATGACCCAGCGCTTGCGCTCCGTGGTGTCCGAAGTGCGCAATGGCGTGGACTCGGTTTCTTCCGCAGCGTCACAGATCGCCACAGGCAACCAAGATCTATCTGTGCGCACGGAGCAAACCGCCGCCAACCTGGAAGAAACCGCTGCCAGCATTGAAGAGCTGACGGCCACAGTGTCGCAGTCTGCAGATACCGCACGCCAAGCCAATCAACTGGCCAGCACGGCCGTGCAAGCGGCCGAACGTGGTGGCCATGTGGTGGAGCAGGTGGTGAGCAGCATGCAGCAAATCACCAGCAGCAGCCACAAAATCGCCGACATCATCGGTGTGATTGATGGCATTGCGTTTCAAACCAATATCTTGGCGCTCAATGCAGCGGTGGAAGCCGCCCGTGCCGGTGAGCAAGGCCGTGGCTTTGCCGTGGTGGCGGGCGAGGTGCGTTCGCTGGCCCAGCGCAGCGCAGAGGCGGCCAAAGAGATCAAAGCGCTGATATCCGCCAGTGTGAGCAATGTAGACACCGGATCGGCGCAGGTGGCGCAAGCGGGCGAGAGCATGCAAGCCATTGTCTCCAGCGTGCGCCGCGTGACGGATTTGATTGGTGAGATCAGTGCCGCCGCCAATGAGCAGCACGATGGCTTCGCGCAGGTGAATCAGGCGGTGAGCAACCTCGATCAAATGACCCAGCAAAACGCTGCCTTGGTGGAAGAGTCCAGCGCTGCCGCACTGGCCATGAATGAACAGGCCCAGCGTTTGGCACAGGTGGTGTCGGTGTTCAACGTGGGGCAACAAGAGGGAATGGTGGTTGCCAAACCCTTGGCTGCGCCGGGTGCGAGGGCGAAAGCGGGGACAGCCTCAGCCAAGGTCTTACCGCCTGCCGCCAAGCCTTCTGCGCGCGCACCGAAGCAAAGATCAGCAGCAGTGGCCGCAACAGGGGAGCGAGAGGCGCCTGCAGCAAAGCAGCCAGTGACTGCAGCGGAAGATGACTGGGAGCGCTTTTAGGCCGCCATCGCCTGCTGACTGCGTGGTTGCGTTGTCTGCGCGACCACGCTGCCGGTCTGGCGGGTGCTTGCCACGCCTTATGCCGCATACGCAATCCGCATCAGGGTTAGCGAGCACTGTCGCCAACGACCGGCAGTGAAAAAATAAAACACCCTTTTGGTGCATCTCACCCAAAGGGTGTTTTGCATGGTGGAACCTCCACGGCAAGACGGTGCTATGCAATCACATAGCTTGCTGCACACAGCAAGCACAATAAGTTCGAGGGAGCCATCATGCGTTTGAATAATCTGCCTGTCGCGTACAAGCTGTGGGGGGTGGTGCTGGGGTCCATGGTGTCGATGCTGTCGCTGGCATTCGTGCTGACATGGGTGGCAGAGCAGCGGGCCATTGCCATGAACACCAAAACGGAGCAGGCAGATCAGCGTATTGCTGCCACCATGCGCTGGATGGGCATGACGCAGATTACGGTCGAGCGCGTGGTGGTCAGTGCCATGTCTTCAGAAGCACCGCTGGTTCAAGAGATGAAGACGCTGGCAAGCCAGGGAATTGCGCAGATCACCGAGCTGCAAAAACAGGTCGAAGCCCTGGTGGAGACAGAGGCCGAGAAAACACAGCTGCGCACCGTCGCCGCGAATCGCGCCAAATCGTTGGAAGCCGTGGCCAAAATCAACCAGGCCCGCGAAGCCGGGGATGTGTTGCAAGCCACGCAAGCCGCCACCAACGACTTGCGCCCTGCCATCGCGGTGTATGTGAAGTCGCAGGCCGATTTGCTGCGCATGCAAGAGCAGATGCGCACGGAAATGCGTGAGCAGGCCATAGCGCAGCGCCACCAATCCTACTGGTGGGTAGGCGCCATTTGTTTGGCCGTGGTGCTGGTTGGCATGGCCTTGGCGGGCATGATCGTGCGCTCCATCACACGCCCTCTGGACCGAGCGGTGCATTTGGCAGACACCATCGCCTCCGGTGATTTGACCGTGGATGTGCATGACGATCGCAAAGATGAGTTGGGCCATTTGCTGCGCAGCCTGAACGAAATGACGGAGAAGCTGCGTGCTGTAGTGGGCCAGGTGCGCAGCGGCGTGGAGTCTGTCTCTGCGGCGGCGGGCCAAATTGCAACCGGCAACCAGGACTTGTCATCACGCACCGAGCAAACGGCCGCCAACCTGGAAGAGACCGCTGCCAGCTTGGAGGAGTTGACTGCCACGGTGACGCAATCTACCGACACTTCACGCCAGGCCAATCAACTGGCCAGCACCGCCGTGCAAGCGGCCGAGCGTGGCGGTGCCGTGGTGCAGCAGGTGGTGCAAAGCATGGAGCAGATCAACAGCTCGAGCCGCAAGATCAGCGACATCATCGGGGTGATTGATGGCATTGCTTTCCAGACCAACATTTTGGCTTTGAATGCGGCCGTGGAAGCTGCCCGCGCTGGCGAGCAAGGCCGTGGCTTTGCGGTGGTGGCCGGAGAGGTGCGCAGCCTGGCGGGCCGCAGTGCAGAGGCTGCCAAAGAAATCAAGGCCTTGATTACCGCCAGTGTGCACAACGTGGACATCGGCACAGGCCAGGTGGCGCAGGCCGGCGAGAGCATGCAGGAAATTGTGGCCAGCGTGCGCCGCGTGACGGACTTGATTGGCGAGCTGAGCGCCGCAGCCAACGAACAGCACGATGGTTTTGCACAGGTGAACCAAGCGGTGAGCAATCTTGACCAGATGACCCAGCAAAACGCGGCCTTGGTGGAAGAGTCCAGCGCTGCAGCCCTGTCCATGAATGAGCAAGCCCAGCGCTTGGCCGAGGTGGTGGCGGTGTTCAATGTGGGCACTGGCGCATCCCAAACCATGCCTGCGCCTTTGGCGGCTGCAACGCGCGCAGCGCAGGCCAGCGTGCCTGTGGCCGCTGCTGCGCGGGCCGCTCAAAAACCGCAAACGCCTGCTGCCCAGGGGGCCGCCAAGCGCCCGCCTTCTGTGCGAGCGTCCGCACCTGCTGCACCGGCACCTGTGGCTGCCTCGGCGCCCAAGGCTGCGGTCACGTCCAAATTGACGGCTGCGTCCAAGAGCACACCTGCAGTAGCGGCAGGCGCAGAAGATGACTGGGAAAGCTTCTGAAGCTTTCGCCAGCCAGCGGCAGTAGCCACCCCAACAACAAGGCCTGCAATGCAGGCCTTGTTGTTTTTTAGATCAATATTTTGATAGCTGCCAGCGTTTGAAAAACAGAGCTTTTCGTATCAAAACGCCTTGAAGTGAAGTATTCAAAAGCGCAGCCAGCTATGGTTTTGATGCAAAAGGCTTTTCAGCCCTCGGTGCCTTCCACCAAAAACTGCACTTTGCGCTCGCCCCGGAACTCGTTGATGTCGAGGCGAAATGCCATGTGTACCCAGTCGGGCAGCGGGGCGGTGCGGCCAAACCAGATGCCGTCGACCACATCCCCCCGGTGGCGCAGTTGCAGCTTCAAATGCTTTTCCGCGACCAAGCGCTGGGAGATGATCTCCACATCTTCGCTGAACGTGGGGGCGGCAAAGCCCTGGCCCCACACTTCCAGATTCAGCCGTTCCACCACATCGGCCTGGCGGAAAGCGGGGTCCAGCGGGCCATCGGTTTCCACGCAGCGCGTCAGGGTTTTGGCGTCCAGCCACTCCTGGGCGACTTGGGCAAAGGCGCGCTCAAAGGTGTGAAACTGGTCTTCCACCAGCGTGCAGCCTGCCGCCATGGCGTGGCCGCCAAAACGCAGCAGCACGCCGGGGTGGCGTTTGGCCACCAGATCCAGCGCATCGCGCAGGTGAAAGCCGGGGATGGAGCGGCCCGAGCCTTTGAGCTCGTGCGCCTTGCCCTCGGCCTGGCTGGCGGCAAACACAAAGGTGGGGCGGTGCAGCCGGTCTTTGACGCGCGAGGCCACGATGCCCACCACGCCTTCGTGAAAATCGAGGTCAAACACGCTGATGGCGGCAGGCGGTGTGCTGCCGTCTTCCCACAATTCATCGGCCAGCGCAAAGGCTTGCATGCGCATGCCGGACTCCATCTCCTGCCGGTCGCGGTTGATGCGGGTGAGGACGTGGGCCAGCTCCAGGGCTCTGGAGTCGTCGTCGGTCAGCAGGCATTCAATGCCAATCGTCATGTCAGCCAAGCGCCCGGCGGCATTGATGCGCGGGCCCAGGGCAAAACCAAAGTCTGACGTGGTGGCCTGCGCGTAGGTTTTGCCTGCCGCTTCGTACAAGCCGCGAATGCCCGCTTGCATATGGCCTTTGCGTATGCGCTGCAGGCCCTGGGCCACCAGGCGGCGGTTGTTGGCATCGAGCTTGACCACGTCGGCCACTGTGCCCAGTGCCACCAGCGGCAGCAGGGTGTCGAGCTTGGGCTGGTTTTGTGCGTTGAAAACGCCCCGTGTGCGCAACTCGGCGCGCAGCACCAGCAGCACGTAAAACATCACGCCCACACCTGCCAAGTGCTTGCTGGCAAAGGTGCAGCCGGGCTGGTTGGGGTTGACCATGGCGTGGGGCGTGGGCAGCGTCTCGCCGGGCAGGTGGTGGTCGGTGACCACCACGGTCAGGCCCAGTCGCATGGCTTCGGCCACCCCTTCCACGCTGCCAATGCCGTTGTCGACCGTGAGCAGCAGCTCATGGCCCTTGGCGTGCACGCGGCGGGCGATGGGGGCGGACAGGCCATAGCCATCATTGATGCGGTCGGGCACCTCGTACGTGACGTGCTGGGCGCCCAGCATGCGCAGGCCGCGCACGCCCACGGCGCAGGCGGTGGCGCCGTCGCAGTCATAGTCGGCCACGATGCAGATGCGCCTCTGCTGGGCAATCGCATCGGCCAAGACGCAGGCCGCCTCTTGAATGCCCCGCAGGCCCGAGGGTGGCAACAACTTGCCCAGCCCGGTGTCCAGCTCATCCATAGACTGCACGCCGCGCGCCACATACAGGCGGGCCAGCAAGGGGTTGATGCCCGATTGCACCAGCGTTTGGACGGTGGCGTCAGGAATCTCGCGTTCAATAATTTTCATAGCGCTTGGTGCAAGCCAGCAAAGCGCTGGGGGCTCAATTTGTTCTTGATTTTGCCCAACCAGTTACGGCGGGTGCTGGTGTAGCTGCGGGCATGGCGCTCGCCACAGAACGTGACGGTGGCCGTGCCCCCCAGCTGCACATGGGCCAGCACCTGGCCGATGGGGCCCGCGTCAGCAGCCAGCCAGGCCGCCTTCCAGGCGGGCCAGTCTTGGCGCAGTGCGGCTTGGCGCAGGTTGTCTACCAGCAAGAGCGGGGCGACTTTTTGCAAGGTGTGCGCAGCCTGCAGGCTGTCAGGGCTGAGCGGCCCCGCACCGTGCAGCCAAAATGCATTGATGGGTGGCAGCCCGCGCTGGGCCCGCTGGGCGTTGAAAGCGTGGTTGTACAGCAGCATTTGCACTTCGCTGTGCAGGCGGTGCAGCATGCGGCTGTGGCTGCTGTGCGGCAGCCAGGTGCTGACATCACGCAGCAGCACGCGGTCCAGCGATGCGGTGGGCAAATCTTGCAGGGGCGCGCCCGTAACCAGCCAGCGGCCGGGATCAACGACCTGCAGTTGCATGCCATCTTCGGCAAACCACGGCTGCAGCACTGCGTGCAGGGCGTGGGCATCTTCCAGCGTGATGGGCAGGCTGGCGGGGTCATCCATGCGCACCTGATCGGCACCAGCGCTCCAGTGGCACAGCGTCATCCATGCGCTGGGCGCGGGCAATGCCTCGCGCTGTGCCACGGCGGCCCAAGCTGGGGCCTCCGGGTTCAGCCCCCAGGCGCGCGCGACGGCGCGTTCATGCGGGGGGATGGGGTGGTCTTCCGTGTCTTGGTCAGCGTGGGCAGGGTCCAGCATGGCCAGCAACTGATCGAGCTGCGGCAGTGCCAAATTTTGGAGGACGTGCTGACAGCTGTCCGAGGGCATGGCCGCATACGGCAAGATCAGGTGCATATGGCGGGCACGTGTCTGCAGGGGCGGGGTAGCAAACGGTAGTGGCAAAACAGGCAAGGCAGAAGGCGACATAGCCGTCTATTGTCCCTAAACCACGGCCGCTGCGTCAGACCCGTATGACACGCCAGCTTTTATGGCAATGCCACAATGCTGCCCACGTATGCAAATTCCCTACGAACTCGCTTTAGGCTGGCGCTACACGCGTGCAGGCCGCGCCACGCGGCGCAACGGTTTTATTTCTTTTATTTCTGGGGTGTCCATGCTGGGCATTGCGCTGGGCGTGGCCGCGCTCATCATCGTGCTCAGCGTGATGAATGGCTTTCAGAAGGAAGTGCGCGACCGCATGCTCAGCGTCGTTTCGCATGTGGAGATTTTTGCGCCCAACGGGCAGGCCATGCAGGATGTGGACACCACCATGCGGCAGGCCAAGCAGCACCCCGAGGTAATAGGCGCCGCGCCTTTTGTGGCGGCACAAGGCTTGATTGCCCGTGGTGAAGACATGAAAGGCGTCATCGTGCGCGGGATTGACCCGGAGCGCGAAGGCGAAGTGACCGATCTGGCCGCTGCCAATGCGCTGGTGCTGCAGCAGCTCACGCCGGGCTCGTTCAACATCGTGCTGGGGCAGGAGCTGGCACACCAGATGGGCGTGCAGGTGGGCGATACCGTGACGCTGATTGCGCCCAGCGGGCAAGTCACGCCAGCGGGCGTGGTGCCGCGCCTCAAGCAGATGACGGTGGCTGGCACGTTTGACTCGGGCCACTATGAGTACGACTCGGCCATGGTCATGCTGCACCATGAAGATGCCCAGCGCATCTTTCGCCTGGAAGGCCCGACGGGCATTCGTTTGAAGCTCAAAAATCTGCACGAAGCACCGCGGGTGGTGCAAGAGCTGTCCGGCATGATCACGGAGTTTTTGTACCTGCGTGACTGGACGCAGCAAAACAAAACCTGGTTTGCCGCCGTGCAGGTGGAAAAACGCATGATGTTCATCATCCTCACGCTGATCGTGGCGGTGGCGGCATTCAATCTGGTTTCTACGCTGGTGATGACCGTGACCGACAAGCGCGCCGACATTGCCATCTTGCGCACGCTGGGCGCATCGCCCGCTTCCATCATGGGCATCTTCATGGTGCAAGGCGCCATGGTGGGCGTGATTGGTACGTTTGCCGGGCTGGCGCTGGGGCTGCTGGTGGCTTGTAATATTGATGTGATCGTGCCGGCGATTGAGCAGGCGCTGGGGGCCAGTTTCTTGCCCAAAGACATTTACCTGATCAGCAAGATGCCCAGCGAGCCGCAAAGCAGCGACATCATGCCGATTGCCATCATTTCTTTGATTCTGGCCTTTGTCGCCACCATTTACCCCAGCTGGCGCGCCAGCCGCGTGAACCCTGCGGAGGCGCTGCGTTATGAGTAATCAAGTTGTTCTGGATGCGCGCCACCTGTCCAAGCGCTTTGAAGATGGGCACCTGAATGTGCAGGTGCTGCAGGATGTGAATTTGCAGGTGCATGCGGGCGAGACGCTGGCGATTGTCGGTGCCTCGGGCTCGGGCAAAAGCACGCTGCTGCATTTGCTGGGCGGGCTGGACACACCCACACAAGGCAGCGTGCATTTGCTGGGCCAGCCCATGCACACGCTCAGCCCCAAAAAGCAAGGTGAGCTGCGCAACCAGCACCTGGGTTTTATCTACCAGTTCCACCACCTGCTGCCCGAGTTCAGCGCGCAAGACAACGTGGCCATGCCGCTGCGCATTCGCCGCGATGCCAAAGAGCAGGCGCAGGCCCAAGCGGCGCGCATGCTGGAGGCCGTGGGCTTGAAAGAGCGCATGGCGCACCGCCCGGCAGAGCTGTCCGGCGGCGAGCGCCAGCGTGTGGCGATTGCCCGCGCTTTGGTCACCCAGCCAGCCTGTGTGCTGGCCGATGAGCCCACGGGCAATCTGGATCGCTCTACGGCCGACGGGGTGTTCGCCCTGATGCTGGAGCTGGCGCGCACCCAAGGCACGGCGTTTGTGATGGTGACGCATGACGAAAGTCTGGCCGCCAAATGCGACCGCATGGTGCGGCTGGTCAAAGGGCAACTGGCCTGATGCGGGCTGCCAGCGCGCCATCCTGGCAGCCGGTGGCTGATGAGGCCGCCTTGCAGCAGGTGTTGCAGCAGCCTCTGGCCCTGGTGCTTTGGGGCGGGGCGCAGTGCGGTGTCTGCCAGGCAATCAAGCCCCGGCTGGCGCAGCAGGTGGCTGCGCATTTCCCACAGCTGCCGCTGTACAGCGTGGATTGTGCACAGGCGCCTTCCGCCTGTGCACAGCACGGGGTGTTCAGCCTGCCGGTGTTGCGCCTGATGGTGGACGGCAGGGTGGCGCTGGACTATGCCCGGGTCTTTGGCCTGCAGCAGGTGCTGAGCGATATGCAGCGCGTGCTGCAGCAGTGGGCCGACGCACAGCCGAGGTGACCGTGACCCTCTGGATTGACACCCACTGCCACCTGGACGCCGCAGAATTTCACCAGGACCGCGATGCCGTGCGCGCTGCAGCCAGGGCAGCGGGCGTGGGGCATCTGGTCATTCCAGCTGTGCAACGCAGCGACTGGCGCGCCGTGATGGCACTGGCCCACCGCCACGGCGACAGCTATGCGCTGGGCATTCACCCCCTGTACACACCGCAGGCGCAGGAGGGTGATGTTGCCGCGCTGCGCACCTTGCTGCAGGAAGTGCAGGGCGATCCGCACCTGGTCGCCGTTGGAGAAATTGGTCTGGACTTTTTTGTGCCGGGCTTGGATGCACAGCGGCAAATCTGGTTTTATGAGCAGCAGGTACTGCTGGCCCGTGAATTTGGCTTGCCCGTGATTTTGCATGTGCGCAAAAGCAGTGACCGCTTGCTGAAAACCTTGCGTGCCTACCCCGTGGAGGGCGGGATTGCCCATGCTTTCAATGGCAGCTGGCAGCAGGCACAGACGTTCATAGAGCTGGGTTTCAAACTGGGGTTTGGGGGGGCGGTGACGTATGAGCGTGCGCTCAAGTTGCGGGAGTTGGCGAGCCAGTTGCCGCTAGAGAGCATCGTCATGGAAACCGATGCCCCCGACATTCCCCCCCATTGGCGCTACACCACGGCAGAGCAACGCGCCCAAGGTCAGGCGCAAGGGCGTAACAGCCCCGGCGAGCTACCACGCATAGCAGCCACCGTGGCCGATTTGCGCGGCATGGACGTGCAGGCACTGGCCGAGGCGACCAGCCAGAATGCGCGCAAGGCATTGCGGGGTTTGCCTGCATTCAAAGCCTTTTAGGGCTCTAGCGCTTATCTGGTAAGCGCTGGTAGCTATGAACTTGTAAAACTCTATCCGTGGCAAGCGGCATTGTTTTGCACGCACAATGCCCAGCCATGACAGTGGCTTTGGACTCTGCTTTGCTGCGTTTGCAAGGGCTGCCTCCTGTGGCGGATACGCGCACGCGCTTGCTGATTTTGGGCAGCTTTCCCGGCGTTGCGTCTTTGCAGGCGCAGCAGTACTACGCGCATCCGCACAACAAGTTGTGGCCTATCTTGGCGGCTTTGTGGCCGCAGGTGCCGCAGCCCGATCGGGCGGATTACGCCGCACGCTGTGAATGGCTGCTGCAGCGAGGGCTGGGGCTGTGGGATGTGTATGACAGCTGTGAGCGCCAAGGGAGTCTGGACAGCGCCATTCGCATTCCCCAAGTCAATGACTTTGCCGCGTTAAAGCAGCGTTGCCCGCAGTTGCAGGCCGTGGCCCACAACGGGGCAGAGAGTTTTAAACACGCAGGCAAACTCGCAGGGTTGGGCCTGGTGGTGTACAAGTTGCCCTCGACCAGCCCGGCCAATGCCGGATGGAGCTGGGAGCGCAAACTCACCGCATGGCGTGAAGTGATGCAGGCCGCAGGCCTGATACACACAGGCATTCAGACAGAGAAAGAGTAAGCCGTGGCAGCACGCAAGAGAATTTCCAGCACCGCAACCGAAGAAGACATGCCCCAAGTCAGCGTGTCTGACGACGGTATCTCGCGCTACCTGCATTTGGGCACGCCTTGGGTGCAGGGCTCCATGAAGCTCAAAGAACCGTTTGAGATTGACCTGGAGTATGTGCAGCGCATGATGGCGTGGCTGCTGTTTGCGGAGCCCGACAGCATTGCCGAGCGCACCGCAGTGCAGCTGGGTTTGGGTGCTGCCGCGCTGACCAAGTTCCACTACAAAAAACTCAAGATGCACACCACGGCGATTGAGATCAACCCGCTGGTCGTCAATATCTGCCGCAGCTGGTTCAAGTTGCCGCCCGATAACGACATGCTGGAAGTGGTGTTGGGCGATGCCTCCTTGGAAATTTTGAAACCTCGCTGGCAAGGCGCGGTGGATGCGCTGCAGGTGGATTTGTATGACCACAATGCTGCAGCACCGGTGCTCGACAGTGCCGAGTTCTATGCCGATTGCCGCAACATGCTCACCCCAGAGGGGGTGATGACGGTGAATCTGTTTGGCCGTGCTTCCAGTTACCAGCGCAGTCTGGACAAAATCAGCGCCGCTTTTGGCGCCAGCAATGTCTGGGCCTTTAAACCCACGCGGGAAGGCAACACGATTGTGCTGGCGCAGCGCGTGGCAACGCCTTTGTCGCGCGAGGAGCTCCAATCCCGTGCAGAGGCGGTGCAAGCCCGTTGGGGCTTGCCTGCCACCAAGTGGCTCAAGGTATTCAAACAGGTGGAGCCTGGTACTGGCTCTTAGCAGCGGCGCTGCGCACAGGCTTGTGCGGGGTACTTTGTTGGTATGTGCGCCAGCAGGCAGGCATGTCTAGGTCACCTATGCCTGAGGGGTACAAAGCGTGCACGGCGTCCGGCGGCACAATAGCTGGGCCGTTTGAACTCTTTGTTGCCCGTTATGCACTCCATCAGAACCCCCAACCCTGTAGCCAAGGTAGAGCCCCAGCCCGAGCGTGCGCTGGACTGGGCGCAAGTGCTGCAGTGGCTGCACGACCAAGGTGTGGTGGATGATGCCGAGGCACAGCGTATTCGTGCCCGTTGTTCGGTGGCGCAAAGTATGCAGCACCCCTTGGTACGCCTAGCCAGTGTGGGGGTGGCGCGTGCCAGCGATGGCCTGCCTTTGGACATTGAGGCGCTGACTGCTTTTGTGGCATCTGCCACGGGCATGGGCTACCAGCGGATTGACCCGCTCAAGGTGGATGTGGGCCGCGTGGGCGATGCCATGAGTGCCCAATATGCGCAGCGACACAAGGTGCTGCCGCTGCAAGTGGGCAACAGCGAAATTGTCATCGCGACCTCAGAGCCTTTTGTGCAGCACTGGGTAGCAGAAATCGAGCGCCAGACGCGCAAGACGGTGCGCCGGGTGATGGCCAATCCACTCGAGATTCAGCGTTACACGGCCGAGTTTTTTGCCTTGGCCAATTCGGTGCGTTCTGCCCAAAAGCTGGGTGGCGCGACGGGGGCCGCCAGCTTTGAACAACTGGTGGAGCTGGGGCGCACCAACAAGCAGCTAGATGCCAATGACACGGGGGTGATCCGCGTGGTGGACTGGCTGTGGCAGTACGCGTTTGACCAGCGGGCCAGCGACATTCACCTGGAGCCCCGGCGCGAGCAGGGAGTGATTCGCTTCCGCATTGATGGCGTGCTGCACAGCGTCTATCGCATGCCCATGGGGGTGCTCAACGCCATGATTGCGCGCATCAAATTGCTGGGGCGCATGGATGTGGTGGAAAAGCGCCGCCCCTTGGATGGCCGCATCAAAACCCGCAATCCGCGCGGCGAAGAAATTGAAATGCGCCTCTCGACCTTGCCCACCGCCTTTGGCGAGAAGATGGTGATGCGCATTTTTGATCCGGACAACACCATCAAACAGCTCGACCAGCTGGGCTTTATGCCGCATGACGCGCAGCGCTGGGAGCAACTGGTGCAGCGTCCGCACGGCATTATTTTGGTGACCGGGCCGACAGGTTCGGGCAAAACCACCACGCTGTATTCCACCCTCAAGCGGGTGGCGACGGAAGAGGTCAATGTCAGCACGGTGGAAGACCCCATCGAGATGATTGAGCCTGCCTTTAACCAAACCCAGGTGCAGCCCCAGCTGGATTTTGGTTTCACCGAAGGCTTGCGTGCGCTGATGCGCCAGGATCCCGACATCATCATGGTGGGGGAAATTCGGGATACCGCTACCGCTGAGATGGCGGTGCAAGCGGCGTTGACGGGGCATTTGGTGTTTTCCACGCTGCATACCAACGATGCCCCCAGCGCAGTCAGCCGCCTGATGGAGCTGGGCATTCCCCCTTACTTGCTCAATGCCACATTGCTGGGGGTGCTGGCGCAGCGTTTGGTGCGTGTGCTGTGCCCGCAGTGCAAGCAGCCGGATACCGAATTGGGCGCCGATGCACTGGCTCAGGTGATGAGCCCTTGGAAGTTCCAGGGTGCATTCAAACCCTATCGGCCCGTGGGCTGTGAAGCCTGTCGCATGACGGGGTTCAAGGGGCGTATGGGCCTGTATGAGTTGCTGGTGGGCAGCGACAGTTTGCAGCAACAGATTAATCACAGCCCATCTATGGAGGCGCTGCGCCGGCAGGCCGTGCAAGACGGCATGCGCCCTCTGCGGCTTTCAGGGGCGTTGCGCGTGGCTGAGGGGGTAACGACCTTGGCCGAGGTCATGGCTGCCACGCCACCGCTGCGCTGACAGCGCAGCCACCCTTGCCTGCTTGTCCAGCGATCCACCGCGCGGATTCGCATTTTCTGGGCAGAAAGCCGGGGCAAGCAAATGGTGTGTAAACGCTTGTATTGTGAATTTCCAAGGGTAAACGCCTATCAAATGTCAAAGGTCGGTGCATCAATTGGCATTTTTGTAGGTGGAATCCACATGAATTTGCTTTAACTTTGCTTACAGAATTCCATCGGTCGTAAATCCTCTCATGGGAGACGTTTCGTGAAAATCAAGAGTCAAAAAGACTTTTTTGCAGGTCTGATGTATCTCGTCGTTGGTGGCGCTTTTGCCATTGGCGCCTATGGGTACAACGTCGGTACTGCTGCGCGCATGGGTCCTGGCTATTTCCCAATGATCTTGGGTGTTTTGCTGGCCTTCATTGGTGTAGTGATTTCCTTCAAGGCTACGGTTGCTGGCCCTGGCGATGGTGACCCCATCGGCAAGTGGGCATGGCGTCCTATCTTCTTTGTGCTGGCTGCCAACTTCTCGTTCGGTATTTTGCTGGTTGGTGTGCCTGCACTGGGTATCCCCGGTTTTGGCCTGATCGTCGCCATTTATGCACTGGTGCTGATCGCGAGCTACGCCCGCAAGGAAGTGAACTTCAAGGAAAGCTTGGTGTTGGCAACTGTGTTGGCAATTGGTAGCTATGCGGTGTTCGTTTGGGCGCTGAATTTGCAGTTCCCTGTGTGGCCATCCTTCATTGTTGGTTAACGCCACCAGGAGATTTGAATCATGGAATTGATTGAACACTTGTCCTTGGGTTTCGGGGTGGCTTTCACCGCCCAGAACCTGATGTACTGCTTGATCGGCTGTATCTTGGGTACGCTGATTGGCATCTTGCCTGGCCTGGGCCCGGTGGCCACGATTGCGATGTTGCTGCCCGCAACCTATGCGCTGCCACCCGTGGCTGCGCTGATCATGCTGGCCGGTATTTATTACGGCGCACAGTACGGAGGCTCCACCACTGCGATTTTGGTCAACTTGCCAGGTGAGTCCTCGTCGGTAGTGACGATGATTGACGGCTATCAGATGGCACGCAAGGGGCGGGCAGGGCCTGCACTGGCTGCTGCTGGTATTGGCTCTTTCTTTGCGGGTTGCGTGGGCACCATCATCTTGGCTGCCTTTGCACCTCCACTGACCGAAGTGGCCTTCATGTTCGGCCCCGCCGAGTACTTCTCGCTGATGGTGCTGGGCCTGATTGGTGCCGTGGTGCTGGCTTCCGGCTCGCTGCTCAAGGCTGTGGGCATGATCGTGCTGGGCCTGCTGTTTGGCATGGTCGGCACCGACGTGAACTCCGGTGTGGCGCGTTACAGCTTCGACATCCCTGAAATGACCGACGGCATCGACTTCGTCGTGATCGCCATGGGTGTGTTTGGCTACGGTGAAATCATCGCCAACCTGTCCAAGCCTGAAGATGAACGTGAAATCTTCACGGCCAAGGTCAAGGGTCTGATGCCCACCAAGCAAGACTTGAAGCTGATGTTCCCTGCCATGGTGCGCGGTACTGTGCTGGGCTCTGCCCTGGGTATCTTGCCTGGCGGTGGTGCGATGTTGTCGGCTTTTGCTTCGTACACCATCGAAAAGAAGACCAAGCTCAAGCCCGGTGAAGTACCTTTCGGCCAAGGCAACATCCGTGGCGTGACGGCACCTGAATCGGCCAACAACGCTGGTTCGCAGACTTCGTTCATTCCGCTGCTGACTCTGGGTATCCCTCCCAACGCCGTGATGGCGCTGATGGTGGGGGCGATGACCATCCACAACATTCAGCCTGGTCCTCAAGTGATGACCAGCAACCCTGAGTTGTTCTGGGGTCTGATTGCCTCGATGTGGATCGGTAACGCGATGCTGATCATCTTGAACCTGCCCATGATCGGCATGTGGATCAAGCTGCTGTCCGTGCCTTACCGCTGGTTGTTCCCTGCCATCGTGCTGTTCTGTGCGGTGGGTGTGTATGGCACCAAGAACTCTGAGTTTGACGTGTGGTTGGTGGGCATCTTCGGTTTTGTGGGCTATCTGTTCTACAAGCTGGGAACCGAACCCGCACCGCTGCTGCTGGGCTTTATCTTGGGCCCGATGATGGAAGAAAACCTGCGCCGTGCCCTGCTGCTGTCGCGCGGTGACTGGTCGGTTTTTGTGACACGTCCTATCTCTGCCACCATGCTGGTGCTGGCGGTGATTTTGCTGGTCGTCGTGACACTGCCCGCAGTGAAGAATAAGCGCGAAGAAGCTTTCGTTGAAGAATAAGCTTCAGCCTTCATCGTGCAAAAAAGCGCCCTTCGGGGCGCTTTTTTTTATCCCGATGTGCCATACGGTATTTACGGCTGCTTACTTTGTAAAAAATAGTTACACGATAATTGCGACTTTGAGAGCTTACTGGTTGAAAACCAGGTGCATCCAAGTGATTGGCCTGTCGCGCTTGCGTCGCGACATGGGCCACGAGACAGACACCTTCGAGATTGGCGCAGACCAATTTGCATCACATAACTGCGAACAACTGCAATGGTTGTTTGGCGTGGTGAGCTCTTGGCTTAACCCCGAAGTACCTCCCTCATGGGCGAGGGCATGGGCACCAAAGAAACCAAGACTATGAATTTACACAACATGCGTGTTGCTCCCAAGCTATGGGTAACTATTTTGGGCTTGCTGAGCGTGATGCTGCTGTCCAACCTGTGGGTGCGCAGCAATACCGAGCAGGCGCTGGAACAGGCGCGTGAAGACGTGCAGCAGATCGAGCGCAAGATTGCGCTGGCCCAGAATATGCGCGGCGCAGCCATGACGGGGCTGGAGCTGGGGATTGCCCAGTTTGCGACCAATGAAAACCGCTTGCAGCTTGAGCTGGAAAAGCGCTTTCAGCAGCGCCAACAAAACTCCACCGCTGCGTTAAATGCCATGCAGGAAGCCTTGCAAACGGAAGAAGACCGCGCACAGTTTGAACGCGTGTTGCAAGCCCGAGCGAAGGTCCAAGGTCGCCGTGCCGAGGCAGAGCGCAATCTGGATCTGGACGATTACAACGCACGTGCCAATTTTGCGTTTGGTGAATATGCCGCTTTGGGTATGCAGTATTCCCAAGCGTTTGATGACTTTATGCAGTACCAAGTGAACCAGCTGGATGTGGTGCTCAAACAAGCTGCCGAAAAACGCCAACTTAGCGCTCTCGTGGGCTGGGTAGTCACCATTGTGCTGTTGCTGACGGGTGTGCTGATGGCGCGCTGGCTGGTGGTCACCATCACGCGTCCGCTGCTGCAAGCGGTGCAGCTGACCCAGGCCATTGGCGGGGGAGATTTGACGGTGCAGATCCACACCCAGCGCAAAGATGAGTTTGGTCACCTGCTGCAGGCGCTCAACGCCATGGCACAGCGGCTGCGGGATGTGGTGGTCGATGTGCGCGGTGGTGTGAACGAAGTGTCCTCTGCGGCTTCAGAAATTGCCCGTGGCAATCAAGACCTGTCTGCACGCACCGAACAAACGGCAGCCAACTTGGAAGAAACCGCCGCCAGCATTGAACAGCTGACTGCCACCGTGCACCAGTCTGCAGATACCTCGCGCCAGGCGGCCCAATTGGCCACGACCGCGGTGCAGGCCGCAGAGCGTGGCGGTAATGTGGTGGATCAGGTGGTGCACAGCATGGCGCAAATCCATAGCTCTAGCAGCAAGATCAGCGACATCATCGGTGTGATCGACAGCATCGCATTCCAGACCAACATCCTGGCCTTGAACGCTGCGGTGGAAGCAGCGCGTGCTGGGGAGCAAGGCCGTGGTTTTGCCGTGGTGGCCGGTGAAGTGCGCACCCTGGCACAGCGCAGCGCGGAAGCAGCCAAAGAAATCAAGGGATTGATTGAAGCCAGCGTGAGCAATGTGGAAGCAGGCTCTGCCCAAGTGGGGCAAGCGGGTGCCAGCATGCAGGAAATTGTGGCCAGTGTGCGCCGCGTCACCGATTTGATTGGCGAGATCACGGCCGCTTCGAGTGAGCAGCGCGATGGCTTTGTCCAGGTGAATCAGGCGGTGAGCAATCTGGATCAAATGACGCAGCAAAATGCGGCACTGGTTGAGGAGTCGAGCGCCGCCGCCGACGCGATGGACGCGCAAGCCCAGCGCTTGCTACAAGCCATGGCTGCGTTCAATGTGGGCGCGCAGGCAGTGAGCAATACCGTGGCCCGCGCGCCGGACCGCGCAACTGTCCCCCAGAGTGCCGCAGCCGTGAGACAAACCGCCGCATCCTCTGCGACAGCCCCCGCACCGTCACCTACAAAGGCAGCGGCAAAGTCCAAGCAACGGACGCTGCATGCGCCCAGCTTGCCTGCCAAGCAGCCTGCCCGCACCGCTGCTGCGCAAAGTGAAGACGATTGGGAGACCTTCTAAGGCATGAACCACGCCAGGCGCTGGCAGTGCCCGGCGTGGTGCAGGCACCCAGCTGCGTAGCCCCGCGATGCGGGGCTACTTTGTTTGTGCGGTCTCGCTGCACAGGGAAAGCCCCACAATAAGCAACTGTTTGCCGTTGTCTCTTTTGCATCGCCTATGCCTGTCTTGCCCCAGCCTACCCAACATCCATTGCGTGCCTTGCTGCACAACGAAGTGCATGCCCGCCCTGCGGAGCCGGTGAGCGGCCCGGCCGCCATCACCCACTTGGTGATGCTGACGGACCCCGCCCAGCGGGAGGCCAGCCGCGCGCACCTGTCGGCTTTGATGCATGACCACCACCGCACCGGGCCGGATGCCGACTGCACCCACCTGCGGGTGGACTTTGGTGCATTCCGCCTGCGCTGGGAGTTGCACACCGAGTTTGTCTGCTGGACGTTCATGGTGCCGCTGGCTGCGGATGCTCCCTTGAATGCACGCAACCCTTCGACGGCGATCGAAGAAGTGCCGCAGCAATGGCTCAAAGATTTGCCCGGGCAGTGTTTGAGCAGCGTGCATCTGTGGATCTTGAAAGATGCGCAATGCGACGGTCAGGGTATGCGGCATGTGGTCAAGCACATGCTCAATGACGACACCTTGGCCGGTGCCGCCGTGCACATGGGGCACACCGAGGTGTGTACCGATTTCGCCATCCATGCGGATGGCTATTCGCGCATCTTGGTCAAACCTTCGGACAGCATCAGCGCCCGCCGTCTGGGGCGCCTGGTGCAACGGGTGCTGGAGATAGAAACCTACCGCATGGCGGCGCTGCTGGGCCTGCCTGCCGCACGCAAGGCGGCGGTGGTGCTGGGGACGGCCGAGCGAGAGCTGGCAGATCTGGCGCAAGCGATTCGCGAGGCCAAGAGCGATGACGAGCCCGAGTTACTCGATCGGCTGACGCGTCTGGCCGGGCAGGTGGAGAGCGAATACGCGGCCACCCACTCGCGCTTTTCGGCCAGCAAGGCCTACTTTGAGCTGGTGGACAAACGCATTCACGATTTGCGCGAGGAGCGCTTGTCGGGTCTGCTGACCATCCAGGAGTTCATGGAGCGGCGCCTCTCGCCCGCGCGCAGCACCTGTGAGTGGGCCGTGCACCGGCAGAACGCGCTGTCGCAACGGGTGTCGCGAATGAGTAATTTGCTGCGCACACGCGTGGAAATTGAGCAGCACCAAAGCAACCAGGAAATTCTGGCCACGATGAATGACCGCCAGGGCATGCAGCTGAAACTGCAGTCCACGGTGGAGGGGCTGTCGGTGGCGGCCATTACCTACTACATCACCGGCTTGATCACCTACCTGACCAAGGGCGCGCAAAAAATGGGCTGGCCGCTGTCGCCCGAAATCACGGCAGCGATTGCCATCCCGGTGGTGGCGTTCAGTGTGTGGTGGTCGCTGCGCCGCTTGCACCACAAATTGTTTGGCGCCAAGCATTAAGACCTGCACACATCACCCTTGGTTCGTCGCTGCTTGGTCTGATCGTGCGCTGGTGCTGCCCACGGCTTCGCGCCACGTTTCCAGCGCAACGCTGCGATGTGTGGGGGGCGGTCGGTGGTGCGCAGAAAGATATAAAAACAAGAGCGTTTGGCGCTTGTGTTTCAATGGTTTGAGATGGAAAAGTGTCTGAAGTGAAGGAAAAGCCTGCGCAAGCAGCTAACAAAGGCATAGCGCTGGGTCTGACCTTGGCGGTGCTGGGGTCGATGGCTTTCAGTGGCAAGGCCATCATCGTGAAGCTGGCTTACCGCTACGGGGTGGATGCCGTCACGCTGCTGATGTACCGCATGCTGTTTGCCTTGCCCATCTTTTTGCTGATGGCCTGGTGGGCCGGGCGGGGGCAGCCACCGCTGTCGCGCAAGGATGTGCTGGGCGTAATCGGTCTGGGCTTTTCAGGCTATTACCTGGCCAGCTATCTGGACTTTGCCGGGCTGGCCTACATCTCTGCGGCGCTGGAGCGCCTGATTCTCTACCTCAACCCGACGCTGGTTGTCCTCTTTGGCTGGGTGGTTTACCGGCGCGGCATTACCTGGGGGCAGTTTGCCGCCATGCTGCTGAGCTACTGCGGCGTGCTGCTGGTGTTTGGCCATGAGGTGGGCGCCCAGGGCAAGCATGCCGTTTGGGGGGCGCTGTTGGTGCTGGGCAGTGCGGTGAGCTATGCCATTTACTTGGTCTACAGCGGTGAGATGGTGAAACGCCTGGGCGCTTTGCGCCTGGTGGGGCTGGCATCCAGCGTGGCGTGTTGCTTCTGCATCGCGCAGTTTTTGCTGGCCCACCCGCTGTCGGCCATGCAGGTGGCGCCACAGGTGCTGTGGCTGTCGCTGCTCAATTCCACGGCCTGCACCGTCGCGCCTGTGCTGATGGTGATGATGGCGATTGAGCGCATTGGCCCCGGCATGACGGCGCAGACCGGCATGATTGGCCCGCTGTCGACCATCTTGATGGGCGTGTGGCTGCTGGACGAGCAGCTCAACGCCTTCATGGTGGCAGGTACCTGCTTGGTGATGGTGGGGATTTTTGTATTTACGCGCTGGGCCCAAAAGCCCGGCGTTTCGCGCAACCCGTGACATTGAAGGAGCATCCGCATGGATTTAGGAATTGCCGGTAAGTGGGCGTTGGTATGTGGCGCCAGCAAGGGGCTGGGTTTTGGCTGTGCCAAGGCCTTGGTGGAAGACGGTGTGAATGTGGTCATCAACGCCCGCACCGATGCTGCCTTGCAAGAAGCAGCTGCAAAATTGCGAGCTATCAGCGCAGATGTAGCAAGCGCTAAAGGCCAAAAACCTTCGCAAGTGCTGGCCGTGGCCTGTGACATCACCAGCCCCGAGGGGCGCGATGCCGTGTTCAGCGTACCCGGTGGCCCGGGCAAGGATTTCGACATTGTGGTGACCAACGCCGGTGGCCCGCCCCCCGGTGATTTCCGCGACTGGGACCGCGAGGCCTGGATCAAGGCAGTAGACGCAAACATGCTCACCCCGATTGAGCTGATCAAAGCCACCGTGGACGGCATGGCGGCGCGCGGTTTTGGCCGCATCGTCAACATCACCTCCAGCGCGGTGAAGGCACCGATTGATATCTTGGGCTTGTCCAACGGCGCGCGCAGCGGCTTGACCGGCTTTGTGGCGGGCCTGGCGCGCTCGGGCATTGCCGCCAAGGGTGTGACCATCAACAGCATCTTGCCCGGCAAGTTTGATACCGACCGTCTGGTGGCCACCCACCAGGCGGCGGCCAGCAAAACCGGCCAAGCGGTGGATGCCATCCGTGCTGCGCAGGCGGCGCAAATTCCTGCCAAACGCTTTGGTACGGCCGAAGAGTTCGGTGCGATCTGTGCCTTCCTGTGCAGCGTGCATGCAGGCTATATGACAGGTCAGAACATCTTGCCCGATGGCGGTTTGTACCCCGGTACTTACTAACCCCGGTGCGAAGGGGGCGGTGCCTTACTGTCACCACCAACTTCGGTGAAAAAAAGCCCCGCACTGCGGGGCTTTTTGCATGCCAACGCGTTGGCACACCGCTGTCAGCGGCGCGAGGAGACGATGATGCCGCCCACAATCAGTGCAAATGCCAGCGCATGGTAGAGCTGGGGCGCTTCACCCAGCACCGCGATGGACAGCAGGGCCGTGAACAGGGGAATCAGGTTGCCAAAAAAACCCGCCGTGGCTGGGCCCGCGCGTTTGACGCCTTCGCCCCAGAAGCGGTAGGCCGCAATCGCCGGCCCCAGCACAATGAACAGCAGGGCTGCGGCCAGTGTCCCGTTGGGGGTAAAGACAAAATCACCCGCAGCCGCTTCGCCCCCGACCAGCACGGCCGACCAGCCAATGCCAAACACCATCTGTGCCATCAAAAACGCCGCCCAGTTGCCGCGAATGTCTGCTTGCCCGGGCATGGTCTGACCGCTGCGCGCCAGCAGCCAGCTGTAGATAGACCAGACAATCGTGGCCAGCAGCATGAACCAGTCGCCGGGCACCAGGTGCAAGCCCAGCAGCTGCTGCGCATCGCCCCGGCTGAGCACCACGGCCACTCCCAGCACCGACAGCAGCGCGCCCGTGATCTGGCGGCTGTTGACGGTGATGCCAAACCAAACGTGCCCAATCACCAGCATCCAAATCGGCATGCTGGAGCTGACCAGCGTGACGTTGATGGGCGAGGAGGTTTTCAGCGCCAGATACAGCAGGCCGTTGTAGCTGCCAATGCCCAGCATGCCCAGCCAGGCGTACTGCTTCCAGCATTGCCACATGGCACTGTTTTTGCGTAGTACGTAACCAGCCACGGGCAGCAGCACCACAAATGCCAGGCACCAGCGGATCAGGTTGAGCGTAAAGGGGGAGATCAGGTCATGCACCAAGCGGCCAACAATGGCATTGCCCGCCCAAAGCAGGGGTGCCAAGGTCAGCATGGCAACCGTGCTGAATGTCAATGGGGAACTCATTCTCGGAATGGTAGCGCGCATGTGTCATCGTGGTGTGACATGAACCTGGCACCATAGCCAGTTGATCAGCGCATCAGGGCCACAAGGAGACAGACCAATATGACAGCCACCGTGAGTAAAACCGTCCAAATCACACGCTATGGCGGTGCGGAAGTTCTAGAGCTGGTAGAGCGTGCAGTGGGGCAACCTGCCGCAGGAGAAATCTTGTTGCGCCATCACGCCATCGGGCTGAACTTTATTGACGTGTACCAGCGCTCTGGCCTGTACGCTTTGCCCCTGCCTTTGGCGCTGGGCATGGAAGGCGCAGGGGTGGTGGAGGCCGTGGGTGACGGCGTGACCCATCTTCAAAAAGGTGACCGTGTGGCGTATGCCAGCAACCCTCCGGGCAGCTATTGCGAGCGCCGTGTCATGCCAGCCACCCATGTGTGCAAGCTGCCCGACCACATCAGCTTTGAGACCGGCGCCGCCATGATGCTCAAGGGCCTGACGGTGCAGTACCTGCTCAAGCAATGCATTCCGGTGGAAGGGCTGCAGGCGGGTGACCATGTGCTGTTCCATGCGGCGGCAGGCGGCGTCGGGCTGATTGCCTGCCAGTGGGCCAAAGCACTGGGCCTGAAGCTGATTGCCACCGCAGGATCTGATGAAAAATGCCAGTTGGCCTTACTCAGTGGGGCGTCACACGCTATCAATTACAGAACGCAAGACTTTGCTGCCAGGGTGCAAGAAATTACCGGTGGGCAAGGTGTGAAGGTGGTGTATGACAGCGTGGGCAAAGACACCTGGGAAGGCTCGCTGGCTTGCCTGCGCCGTTTGGGGTTGATGGTGTCGTTTGGCAACGCATCGGGCCCGGTGCCGCCCATCAGCGTGGCCGCGTTGGCACCCAAAGGGTTGTATCTGACACGCCCGAGCGTGTTTGTCTATGCCCATAGCCGCGAAACCACACAGGCCATGGCCGACCAATTGTTTGAAGTTGTATCAAGCGGTAAGGTCAACATCCATATTGCGCAACGCTACGCGTTGCAGGAGGTGCGCGCTGCGCACCAGGCACTCGAGGCACGGCAAACCACGGGTTCCACGATTTTGACCGTGTGAGTCAGCACAGGAGAGATGATGAATTGGTTGGAAAAGCTACGTGATGATGCCCAACGCTCCCCGGCCCAGCCGCGCATGCCACTGCTGTGGAATGGGCAGGTTATCGGCACGGTGGCGCAAGGCTTTTTGGAAAGTGTGGACGTAGATTTTCTGCGCGGGCAACGCATTACCTTCACCCACAAGAAAACCCCCGGGCTGGGCGAGGCGTGGAGCTTCGTCGCACCCGATGCCAGTTTTGGTCTCAACGCCTTGGCCCAGTTGCTGCGTGAAAAAGGGCGCAGCGGCCCGTGGCGCGATGAGCAAATTGCAGTTTGCACGCCCCAGGGGCAGCGCGTGGCCACCGTCGAGCGCGGTGCCGTGCGGGTGCTGGGTGTGAGCACGCATGCCGTGCATCTGGTGGGTTTGACCGCTGACGGGCGCATGTGGGTGCAGCAGCGCAGCAAAAAAAAGCCCAACCACCCCAATAAGTGGGACACGCTGATGGGCGGCATGGTATCGGCCGCCGACACGCTGGAGCAAGCGCTGGCGCGCGAAACCTATGAGGAAGCGGGCCTGGATGTGGCGCAGCTGCAGCAATTGCGGCATGGCGGCCATGTGGCGTTTGCCTGCCCCAGCGATGAAGTCAAAGGGGGCGTGGCCTACATGCGTGAGCGCATTGACTGGTTCAGCGCTGTGGTGCCGGATGGCCTGGAGCCCCGCAACCAAGATGGTGAAGTGCAGCAATTTCAGTGCATCGACCTGCCCACCCTGATGCAGTGGCTGGAGCAAGGCCTTTTCACCCCGGAAGCCACCTTGGTGCTGGCCGACTATCTGGATTTGTGACGTTGGAGCACGGCCCCGGACGTCATCAAAAAAGCCGCTGATTCAGCGGCTTTTTTGGTGGCAGTGCATGCGGGCAAGCGCTGCGCGGAGAGGGCTTAACGGTGCTCCAAAGGCTCACGCAGGCGGCTGGGTGCCAGCGCCCCAGCGGATTCCAAAATCGGGTAGGCCACCGAGCACAGCAGCGAGTTGATGCGCTTGAGGTCACTGATCAAGTCAATGTGCAGCGAGCTGGTCTCAATGCTTTGCACCGTATTGTCCGAGAGGCGATCCAGGTGGGTGGCCGAGTAGGCCAGCTCCAGATCACGAAAGCGCGCCTTTTCTTCCAGCAGTTTTTGCGCGTCGCGCACATTACCGTTCAAGAACACGCTCATGGCCAGGCGCAAGTTGGCTACCAAGTGGTCGTGCATGCGGTTGATCTCTTCCAGCCCCGCTTGGGAAAACTGGCGCCCCTTTTTGATCTTCTTGTCTTCCACGTCCTGCAGCACGCGTTCCACCAAGTCGCCCACCTGCTCCATATTGATGGTGAAGCTGATGATGTCGGTCCAGCGGCGGCCTTCTTTCTCGTCCAGTTCGGCGCGTGAAATCTTGGTCATGTAGTACTTGATGGCGGAGTACAAATCGTCCACTTCATCGTCCAGCTTGCGCAGGTCTTCAGCCAGCTTCTGGTCATCGGTTTGCCACACGCGCTTGAGGCCCAGCAGCATGGACTCCACCACGTCGGCCTGGTGCAGGGCTTCACGGGCCGCACATGAAATGGCCAGCGATGGTGTGCTCAGCGCCGATGCATCCAGATGGTGGGGGCGGCTGGTAGAAGGCGATGCCACCTGCACGGGCAAGATTTTTTCCACGATGAAGGCGATGCGCCCGGTGAGCAAAATGCACACCATGGCCACCACCGTATTGAATGCCAGGTGGAACAGCACCACCAGGGTGCCCACATCGGGGGCCACGGCGCGCATGTACGTATGCCAGGGGCCAATCAGGGGGATCATCAGCACCACGCCCACCATCTTGAACATCAGATTGCCCAAGGGCACCTGGCGGGTTTGGACATTGGCTTTCAGCGTGGTCAGCACCGCCAGCAAACCGCTGCCCAGGTTGGCACCAATCACCAGCCCCAGGGCCACATCCACCGGAATACCGCCCGACGCTGCCAAGGTGGCCACCAGCAGCACGGTGGCCAAACTGGAATAAGAAATGATGGAAATGATGGCGCCCGTGAGCACCTCCATGGTGATGTCACTGGTCAAAGCCTCCAACAGCGTCAGCATGGTGGGGCTCTGGGTTAGCACGGTGGTGGATTCAGTGATCAGGCGCAGCGCCAGCAGCATCAAGCCCAGGCCAATAAAAACACGGCCTACGCGCCCTGTGGTGGTGTCCTGGCGTGAGATGAACATCACCACGCCCACAAAAATAAACAGCGGTGACAGCCACGACAAATCCAGCGAGAAGACCACAGCCATCACGCTGGTGCCCACATCCGCGCCCAGCATCACAGCCAGCGCCGCAGTCAGGGAGACCATGCCCTGGCCCACAAACGACGAGACGATCAGCGCCGTTGCCGTGCTGGACTGCACGATGGCCGTGACCCCGATCCCTGAAAGCACTGCTTTGAGCCGGTTGCTCACCCCACGCGAAATAAATTGGCGCAAATTCGCCCCGAAAACGCGCAAAACGCCGGTGCGAACCAGTTGGGTGCCCCAAACCAAGAGGGCAATAGCGGCTAAAAGATTCAGTAAATGCTTCATGGATGCTCGACAAAGGAGCTTGGGAATATACGCCGCATACAGCAACGTAGTGCGATTCAGAGGCAATAACGCACGACAGGGTGCGATTTGTATACAGGGTGTTCCTGTAGGCATAAAAAAAGCAGGCTTTGTGCCTGCTTTGCGGGGGAGGGGCCAAGGCCACTTCAAGTCGCGGCGCGTTTGGCGCGGCGGGCACGCAAAATCTCATCCAGGATCAGGCTGGCTGCGCCGACGCAAATGGCAATGTCGGCCACGTTGAAGGCAGGGTAGTGGGCACCGCGCCAGTGAAAATCCAGAAAATCCACCACATAGCCGTGCTGCAGGCGGTCGATCACATTACCCAGGGCACCGCCCAAAATGCTGGCAATCGAGAAGCAGAAAAACTTTTGCTGCGGGTGTTTGCGCAGCTGCCAGATGATGAGCACGGTGGCCACAGCGCCAATCCCTACAAACAGCCAGCGCTGCCAGCCGCCGTGGTCGGCCAAGAAGCTGAACGCCGCACCGGTATTGTGCGCACGCACGATGTTGAAGAAGCTGGTGACCGGGGTCCAGTCCCCGTATTCAAAGAAACTCAAAATCCACTGTTTGGTGAATTGGTCGAGCCCCACCAGCAGGGCTGCCCAGACCAGCCAGGGCCAATAAGCAGGCTTGCGGGTCATACCAGGGGAGATAGAAGCTGGAGAACGCATGGCGTGCCTTTGAGAGGTAAGGGCAGAAAAATATAGCTGCTTGCGCTTGTATCCATTGGCTTTTCATATAAAAACATATTGAAACCTAATAAATACAAGCGCTAGGCGCTCCCTTTTTGAAGGAGCGCCGCAGCCCACACAAGGCTTAGGCCTTGGTGCGCACTTCACCTTCGCCGTGCAGATTGCTGTCGCAGCGGCCACAGATGGTGGGGTGCGCGGGGTTTACGCCCACGTCGTCGCGGTAGTGCCAGCAGCGCTCGCACTTGGCGTGTTCGCTGGCCTGGACGCTGGTGACCAGCGCCTCACCGGCGATGGCCTGCGCGGCCGAGGTGATGAACACAAACTTCATGTCGTCGCCCAGCGACTGCAGCAGGGCCAGATCTTCGGGCTCGGCGGTCAGCGTGACTTCGGCCTGCAGGGACGAGCCCACGGCGCCGGTGCCGCGCACCACTTCGATGTCCTTGTTGACCTGGTTGCGGATTTCGCAGATGCGGTTCCACTTGGCCAGCAGCGCTGCGTCGCCTGCGGGCAGCGCGGTGAACTGCTCCAGGAAGATGGATTCGCTGTGGCCCACGATCTTCCACGCTTCTTCCGCCGTGAACGACAGGAAGGGCGCCATCCAGCGCAGCAGCGCATGGGTGATCTGGTGCAGCGCGGTCTGCGCCGAGCGGCGCGCCAGGCTCTTGGGCGCGCTGGTGTACAGGCGGTCTTTCAACACGTCTAGGTAGAAGCCCCCCAGGTCTTCCGAGCAGAACAGCTGGATCTTGGCGACCACGGGGTGGAATTCGTACACCTTGTAGTGGCCCAGAATGTCTTGCTGCAGCTCCGCTGCACGCGCCAGCGCGTACTGGTCGATTTCCAGTAGGTCGTCGTACGCCACAGCATCGGTGGCCACGTCAAAGTCGCTGGTGTTGGCCAGCAAAAAGCGCAGCGTGTTGCGGATGCGGCGGTAGGCGTCCACGACGCGGGCCAGGATCTTGTCGTCGATGCCCAGGTCGCCCGAGTAGTCGGTGGAGGCCACCCACAGGCGGATGATTTCGGCGCCCATTTTGCTGGAGACGTCCTGCGGCGCTACGGTGTTGCCCAGCGACTTGGACATCTTCTTGCCCTGGCCGTCCACGGTGAAGCCGTGGGTCAGCAGGCCGCGGTACGGCGCGCGGCCAAAGATGGCGCTGGCCAGCAGCAGCGAAGAGTGGAACCAGCCGCGGTGCTGATCGTGCCCTTCCAGGTACAGATCAGCCTCGGGGCCGTGGTCATGGTGGTGACCGGGGTGCGAGCCGCGCAGCACGTGCCAGAAGGTGGAGCCGGAGTCAAACCACACTTCCAGAATGTCGGTGCTCTTGGTGTAGAGCTTGGCTTCTTCGGCACCCAGAATTTCTTCGGTGGTCACGCGGCTCCAGGCCTCGATACCGCCTTGCTCGATCATGGCTGCGGCCTGGTCGATGATTTCCATGGTGCGGGGGTGCAGCGCGCCCGTGTCCACATGCAGGAAGAAGGGGATGGGCACCCCCCACGAACGCTGGCGCGAGATGCACCAGTCTGGGCGGCCCGCGATCATGGCGCGCAGGCGGTCCTTGCCGTTCTCGGGGTAGAAGCTGGTGGCTTCAATGGCTTCTAGCGCGATCTGGCGCAGGGTCTTCTCGGGCTTTTGCGCGGGGTCGGTGAACACACCTTCGCCTTCGTCCATGCGGATGAACCACTGGGCCGCCGCGCGGTAGATGACGGGCGTCTTGTGACGCCAGCAGTGCGGGTAGCTGTGGGTCAAGCCGGTGGTATCCATCAGGCGATTGGCCACCTTCAAGGCGTCCAGAATCACGGGCACGGCCTTCCAGATGTGCTGGCCGCCAAACAGGGGCAGGTCAGCCGCATACACGCCGTTGCCAGTCACCGGGTTCAGGATGTCCTTGTAGTCCAGGCCATTGGCCACGCAGGAGTTGAAGTCGTCCACCCCGTAAGCCGGCGACGAGTGCACGATACCGGTACCGTCTTCGGCGGTAGCGTATTCGGCCAGGTACACGGGCGAGATGCGGTCATAGCCCTTGTCCACGTGCGCCAGCGGATGCTTGAAGGGCATGTGGTCAAGCTTTTCGCCCTTGACCGTGGCCACCACGGTGCCTTCGATCTTCCAGCGGGCCAGGCATTTTTCGACCAGTGCCGAAGCCAGCACCAGCAGGCCGCGCTCGGTGTCGACCAGGCTGTATTCCAGATCGGGGTTGACGTTCAGCGCCTGGTTGGCGGGGATGGTCCACGCCGTGGTGGTCCAGATCACCACAAACGCTTCCTTGTTCAGCGCGGGCAGTCCAAAGGCGGCCGCCAGTTGGGCTGGATCAGCCGCAGGGAACATCACATCCAGCGTCTGCGACTGCTTGTCGGCGTATTCGATTTCAAACTCGGCCAGCGAGGAGGCGCAGTCAAAGCACCAGTACACGGGCTTCAGACCGCGGTACACAAAGCCGCGCTCCATGACCTTTTTCAGCGCACGCAGCTCGTTGGCTTCGTTCGCGTAGTTCATGGTCTTGTAGGGGTGATCCCAGTCACCCAGCACGCCCAGGCGTTTGAAGTCCACCATCTGCTGCGCGATCTGCTCGGTGGCAAAGGCACGGCTCTTGGCCTGCATTTCGTCGCGGGGCAGGTTGCGGCCATGCAGTTTT
Source organism: Comamonas jiangduensis (assembly GCF_030162955.1). Classification (NCBI taxonomy): domain Bacteria; kingdom Pseudomonadati; phylum Pseudomonadota; class Betaproteobacteria; order Burkholderiales; family Comamonadaceae; genus Comamonas; species Comamonas jiangduensis. Next base: position 240,440 of record NZ_JARXOV010000003.1, on the reverse strand, counting down.
TCGATGGCGTTTTCGATGGGCAGGCCGTGGCAGTCCCAGCCGGGGGCGTACAGCGCGTCAAAGCCTTCGAGCTGGCGGCTCTTGACGATCATGTCCTTCAAAATCTTGTTCACCGCATGGCCGATGTGCAACTTGCCATTGGCGTAGGGCGGGCCGTCGTGCAGGATGAACTTGGGTGCCCCGCTGCGGGCATCGCGCAGCTTCTTGTAAATGCCCTGTTCATCCCACTCCTTGGCCCAGGCGGGCTCGCGCTTGGGCAGGTCGCCGCGCATCGGGAAGGGGGTGTCGGGCATGTTCAGCGTGGCGCGGTAGGCGGACGCTTCGGGCTTGTTCGATTTCTGTTCAGACATGGGGGAACCTTGAGGACTTACCGGGCTTTATCGGCCGGGCGTAAAAAGCGGGGATGGAGCACCGAGCGCAATGCCGGCGCCCGAGCTGACGAGGGCGAGCGTCAAATTCGGTCGCGCGTGGTTTGGCGACGGGTTTCGGTGTACGAGGCGAAGAACGCGCGCGCGTCATCGCAGTCCTTGGCAATACCCGCAGTGAGGGCAGCCAGACTGTCGTATTTGAGCTCGTCGTGCAGTTTGTGCAAAAGTTCCACACGGATGATTTTACCGTAGGCACCTTCGCCACCGAGTGGAAGCGGCCAATCCAGGCAGTGCGTCTCTAGCAGTACACGCCCGCCATTGACATCGTTCGGGTCCAGCGAGGGGCGCACGCCTAGGTTGGCCACGCCGCGCAGCGGCTGTGCACCCAGGCCATGCACCAGCACGGCAAAGATGCCGCTGGCGGCTGGTTTCCAGTGGTTAAAGCGCAGATTCAAGGTGCGAAAACCGTCCTGTGCACCGGGGGTGGATTCCGCCAATTGGCGGCCCAGCTTGCGGCCATGCACCACATGGCCGGAGATGGTGTAGGGGTGGCCCAGCATCTGCGCGGCCAACGCCATGTCGCCCCGTGCCAGTGCCGCACGCACGGTGGTGCTGGAGACGCGCTCGCCATGCACCTCGTAGCTGTTCATGCGCGCCACGTCAAAGCCTTGTGCCTGCCCTGCCGCGTCCAGCATGGCGTAGTCGCCCGCGCGCTGGGCACCAAATTTGAAGTCATCGCCCACCAGCACATATTGCGCCCCCAAACCATTGAGCAGGACTTCTTGGATAAACGTGTCTGGCGACTGGCTGGCCAGTTTCTCGTTGAAGGGCAGCACGATGACCTGGTCAACGCCACACAGCTTCAACTGCGAGAGCTTGTCGCGCAGCGTACCTACGCGCGCAGGGGCAAGTTCTGGTTTTTTGAATTTTTCCGCAAAGTAGTCACGCGGGTGGGGCTCAAACGTCAGCACGCACGTAGGAATGTGGCGCTGGGAGGCTTCGGCGGACAGCAGCGCCAGCATGGCTTGGTGCCCGCGGTGCACGCCGTCAAAGTTGCCAATCGTGACGGCGCAATGGGGAGCCAATCCGGGGTGCTTGAATCCGCGAAAAATCTTCATTGTGTGCTTTGGTTTTTATAGCTTGTAAAACCTGCTGTATGTGCTGTGGTAGCAGTTTGTCACCGAAAGCAAGTATATTGTGCTGCAGATGGACGGCGAACCAAGCCCGACGGTGGGCGCTCAGGCAGTTGCCCATCCCGTGGAAGGAGGCCGAACGTGAGAGTTTTGAAGCTGTCCGCCCATGGCTTGCCCCAGTCATGGATCACCCTGGAAGAGGCCGTGCTGCACTATGCGGCGGACGATGTGCGCTGGACCCTGGGCGCCTCGGTGGCCCTGTTTCGCGGCGGCCACAATGCAGCCACCGGTCTGCAATCGTGCATCGAGGTGCACAGCATCATTGGCACGCGCGGCGTGCCCCGGGTCAGCCCCCATGATTTGAAACCGGGGTTGACCAACGCCAAGCTGTTTGCCCGTGACTGCAATGTGTGTGCGTACTGCGGCAAAAGCTTTGAGGCTGAGGCACTCACCCGCGAACACATCCTGCCCGTGTGTCAAAAAGGCCAGAACACATGGATGAATGTGGTCACGGCCTGCAAGCCCTGCAATCACCGCAAAGGCCCGCGCACGCCAGAGCAAGCACGTATGCCCTTGTTGTATGCGCCGTATGTGCCCAGCATCTGGGAAGACTTTATTTTGCGCAACCGCCGCATCTTGGCGGACCAAATGGAGTTTCTGCGCATGCATGTGCCCAAGACGTCACGGTTGGCCATGTCCAAAGACCATGCGGCAGAGTTTGAATATTGCAGCAATACCTGAATTGGCCATTTGCGGCATGGTGAAATCCAGGGTTTCCCCTTTACACCTGCCGCCATGATTGTTCACGAGCGCCCCAACGGGCTGACCCTTTTTGTCATGCTGAGGGGGTCTATCTTGCAGCGCATTCGTGGCAAGCTCTGCTTGAACATCTTGCTGGCGCTGCTGGTCACATTTGCCCACGGTTATCTCTTTGACATCAAGATCACCGTGACGCCCATTCCCTTTACGCTGATTGGCTTGCCATTGGCGATTTTCCTGGGCTTTCGCAACAACACCGCGTACGACCGCTACTGGGAAGGCCGCAAGCTGTGGGGGGATTTGAATATCCGCGCCCGCGTGATGGCACGACAGTGCCTGAGCCTGATTCACACCGAGCAGCCCCTGGATCCGAACAACCGCGATGGCGATGTGCGCGTGCGCGTGGTGCACCGCACACTCGCCCATGCGCATGCCTTGCGCGCGCAGCTGCGCAACCACATGGATGACCGGGCGGTGCAGCGCTGGCTCACTGCGCAAGATTGGGACAAGGTACGCAATCTGGCGCTGGACTACCGGGGCGATGCCATCGTGCAAGCCAACGCCAACGATCTGGCGCATTGCATGCGCGAAGGGCGTATTGATCCCATCAACTACAACAAGATGGACGAAACGCTCACTTTTATGACGTTTGCGGCGGCTTCGTGCGAGCGTCTGCGTCACACGCCCATGCCGTTTTCTTACACCTTGCTGCTGCACCGCACCGCGCACCTGTATTGCTTTTTGCTGCCGTTTGGTTTGGTGGACGTGACGGGCTTCATGACCCCGTTTGTGGTGGCGATTGTGGCCTACACCTTCTTTGGTCTGGATGCCTTGGGCGACGAGCTGGAAGAGCCTTTTGGCACCGACAACAATGACTTGCCGCTGGATGCCATGTGCCGCAGCATGGAGATGAATTTGCTGCATTTGCTCGGGGATACGGAAATCCCCGCTCCCATGCAGCCGGTACACAGCAAGCTCACATAACGCGTGCTGCCTGTTGCAAGCGCATAGCAGGCAGCAAAAGCAAAGGCCACCGCAGAGGTGGCCTTGTGCTTTCTCGGGGGGCCTGCTTCATGCCGGGGTGTGCGCGCAGGGAGAACACTCCCAGGCACCCGCTTCGCAGCGCATCCGCGCGATGGCTTTATGCGTCGCCCACGCCGGCGGTTTCCTGCATGCGAGACGAGACCTCACCCAAATGGTGCAGGCCGTCACCGTAGGTCATCTCCAGTTGCGTCAGTTTTTTGAACTGGTGCGAGACGATGTATTCATCGGTCACGCCAATGCCGCCATGCAACTGCACCGCTTGCTGGCCTACAAAGCGCATAGCCTGGCTCAGTTGCACGCGGGCGCGGGCAATGGCGCGGCGACGTTGCTCGGCGGGCGTGTCCAGTTGCAGGCTGGCGTAGTAGCTCATGGAACGCGCCAGCTCCAGCTGCATCTTCATGTCGGCCAAACGGTGGCGCAGCGCCTGGAAGCTGGCAATGGCCACGCCAAACTGCTTGCGCTGGTTCAGGTAGTCGGCCGTGATGCGCAGCACCTGGTCCATCACCCCCACGGCCTCGGCGCAGACGGCGGCGCTGCCCGTGTCCACGGCCAGTTCCAGCGCGGCCAGGCCTTCGGAGGTCACCAGCGTGGCCGGGCTGTGCTCGGCTTCCACCTCGGCGGCGCGGCTGCCGTCTTGGGTGATATAGCCCCGGGTGGTCACGCCAGGGGCGTTGCGCTCCAGCAAGAACAGGGCTTGCTGGCCATCCAGCATGGCGGGCACGAGGAAGGCATCGGCGTGGTCGCCTGCAGGAACTATGCTTTTATGAGCTGTCAGCGTATATCCATTGGACGTTTGAGCCGCTTTTGACTCACATTTGTCTAAACGATAGCGAGCGCGGCGCTCTTGGTGGGCCAGCACCACCAGCGTTTCACCGCTGGCAATGCGGGGCAGCCAGTGGGCCTGTACCGCCTCTGGGGCGTAGTGGTTCAGCACCTTGGCCGCCATAAAGCTTTGCGCCAAGGGCTCCAGCACCATGCCACGGCCCATTTCTTCCATCACCACCATCGCTTCTACAGCGCCCATGCCCATGCCACCGTGGGCTTCTGGCACGTTCAGCGCCGTCAGGCCCAACTCGGCCAGGGCGCTATAGGTGTCACGGCTGAATCCGCCAGCTTGCACTGCCGCGCGGCGGTGTTCAAAGGTGTAGGCCTTGTCCACCCAGCGGCGGGCGGCATCGCGCAGTTGCTGCTGGTCGTCAGAAAAATCGAAATCCATGTGTGTCTCTCCCAGTCTTAGCCCAGCAGCGTCTGAGCGACGATGTTGCGTTGCACTTCATTGCTGCCACCGTAAATGGTGGTCTTGCGGAAGTTGAAGTAAGTCCCGGCCAACGGTGCGTTGCCCACGGTGCCGCCGGGGAAGTTGCCTTGCCAGCCCGCTTCCATGGCTTCTTCAATGAACGGCAGGCTGTAGGGGCCTGCGGCCAGCATCATCAGCTCGGTGTAGCGCTGCTGAATCTCGCTGCCTTTGATCTTGAGCAGGCCGGCAATGTCCAGCGAGTTCTTGCCGCTTTTCTCGGCCGAGAGCACGCGCAACACCAGCATTTCCAGCGCAATAATGTCCACTTCCAGCAAGGCAATCTGGTCGCGGAAGCGGAGGTCTTCCCAGACGCCTTCTTGTTTGGCAATGCGCTTGAGGCGCTCCAACTCGCGCTTGGAGCGGTTCACATCGGCGATGTTGGTGCGCTCATGGGCCAGCAGGTGCTTGGCGTAGGTCCAGCCCTTGTTTTCTTCGCCAATCAACTGGTCGGCGGGCACTTTCACGTTGTCAAAGAACACCTCGTTGACTTCGCACTCGCCGTCCAGCAGCTTGATGGGGCGCACGGTCACGCCCGGGCTCTTCATGTCCACCAGCAGGAAGCTGATGCCAGTCTGGGGTTTGCCTTCGTTGCTGGTGCGCACCAGATTGAACATCCAGTCGCCGTGCTGGCCCAGCGTGGTCCAGGTTTTTTGGCCGTTGACGATGTAATGGTCACCGTGGCGTTCGGCCCGGGTTTTGACGCTGGCCAGGTCGGAGCCGGAGCCGGGTTCGGAATAGCCCTGGCTCCACCACACTTCACCGCTGGCAATGCCGGGCAAAAAGCGCTGCTGCTGTTCGGACGTGCCATAGGCCATGATGACCGGGGCCACCATCACCGGGCCAAACGGCACCACAGCAGGTGCACAGGCGCGGGCGCATTCTTCGGCAAACAGGTGTTTTTGCACGGCGGTCCAGCCGGGGCCACCAAATTCTTTGGGCCAGCCGCTGGCCAGCCAGCCCTTTTTTCCCAGCACCTTGGCCCAGCCTTGGATGTCTTCGCGGCTCAGGCGCAGGTCGTTGCGTACCTTGTCAGCCAGCGCGGGGTTGAGGTTGTCTTTGAGCCAGGCGCGAACTTCTTCGCGGAAGGCCAGTTCTTCGGGCGTGTATGCCAAGTCCATGCAAATGCTCTCCTTGTGTAGCAAGGTGGACACAAGGCCCACCATGCCACTGAGCGTGGGCCTTTTGCTGCGCTGCGGCAACAGGGGGAATACGCAGAAGCTGTCACCAAGGTGCTGCATGGCGCATGGGCCGAGGGGGCATCTCAGGGAGTGACGCTAGGACGGTAGATAGATGCCTATCCCCTGCAGTGCGCGCAGCCAAGGCAGTAAGTGGTGAGAGGTGCTGAAAACTGCTGATTTCCTTAGCCCCTATAGGGCTGCAGACCCATGCTTTGCATCAAAAAATATACAATTTGAAACATGTGGATAAAGCAGAACCAGCGCCGTGAAAGGTCGCATGCAAGGTGCAGACCCCGAGGTGCAGGCCCACGCTGTTCACGGTGCAGGCAGGCTTCTTCCACAGGTCATAAATCACACGGATTGGGGTGCTGAAAAGTGAAATTCGGTGCTTTCAGAGCTATTTTTTAGGACGAAAAATGAGTTGGTTTACAAACCTGCGGGTGGGCGTCAAGCTCATCGGCGGCTTTCTGGTGGTGGCTGCAATCGGGGCTGTGATTGGCACGCTCGGTATTCTGAAGTCGGCACAAATCAATCAGATGGCGTCGACCATGTATGACAACGAGGTGGTGGGGCTCAGTCATGTCGCCGAAGCGAATGTGCAGCTGGTATCGGCCAGCCGTGCCACCCGCAATGCCATTTTGGCGTACACGGCAGAGGAGCGAAATTACAGTCTCAAGGTCTATAAGGAACGTGTGGGGCAGGTGTACGCGGAGCTGCAGCAGGCAGAAAAACTGTTTGTGACCGCTGCCGGCAAAGCGCAGGTGAATGAAGCCTTCAAAGCTGTTCAAGCCTTTGATGCAATGTCGCAAACGTTGCTGGACAAGCTGCAAACGGAGGGGTTGAGCGATAAGCGCGATTCCACCGAGATGGTGTTCACCCAACTGCGCCCCGTCACGGACAAGGCCGACGACATGATGTCGGAGCTGATGGCACGCAAGAAAGACAATGCCGCCAGATTGAGTGCCCTAACCGACCAGGTGTATGCAGACATTCGCTTTTTGCTGATCAGTGTGACGGTGCTGGGTGTGCTGGCGGGGATTGCGATCGGCGTCTTGCTGACCCGGGGCTTGTCCAAGCAGTTGGGCGGCGAGCCGGTGGACGTGGCCGCCACGGCGACGGCGATTGCCGATGGCGATTTGTCTACCACCATTGATACGTCCCGTGCTCAGCCGGGCAGCGTGGTGTTTGCCATGCAGCAGATGCAAGCCTCGTTGCGCCAAGTGGTGGGCGCCGTGCGCAGCAGCAGCGACAGCATTGCAACGGGTGCAAATCAAATCTCCATGGGCAATGCCGATCTGTCGCAGCGCACCGAAGAGCAAGCCAGCAACTTGGAAGAGACCGCCGCTTCGATGGAGGAGTTGTCCAGCACCGTGCGCATCAATGCGGAAACGGCACAGCATGCGGCGCAACTGGCCAAGTCCGCCAGTGAGGTTGCGGTCAAGGGTGGCTCTGTGGTGGAGCAGGTGGTGGACATGATGGACGACATCAATACGTCCTCACGCAAGATCTCCGACATCATCGGGGTGATTGATGGCATTGCGTTCCAAACCAATATCTTGGCCTTGAATGCTGCGGTGGAAGCTGCGCGTGCGGGCGAGCAAGGGCGCGGTTTTGCGGTGGTGGCTGGAGAGGTGCGTACTTTGGCGCAGCGCAGTGCGGAAGCCGCCAAGGAAATCAAAACCTTGATTGGCGACAGCGTGCAAAAGGTCGAGGCGGGCGGTAAGTTGGTGGGCGAAGCCGGAACCACCATGCGGGACATCGTGACCCAGGCGCAACAGGTCAGCACCTTGATCTCCGACATCAATGAGGCGGCCACAGAACAAACGGCCGGGATTGAACAGGTCAGCCATGCCGTCATGCAGCTCGATCAAGTCACCCAGCAAAATGCGGCCTTGGTGGAAGAGTCCGCCTCGGCGGCGGACAGCCTGAACCAGCAAGCGCGGCAACTGGTGCAAGCGGTGGCCGCCTTCAAGCTGGAAGATGTCAGAGGCGGCGTGAGTGTGGCCCGCGCCAAGCCAGCGACCGATGCAGGCGCTGCCTACGCTTTGACGCAGGCCTGAGTCGCTGCTGCGGGTAAAAGGGCGTGCCTTGTGCAGGCGCGGCACGCCTTGCCTGGATCGGTGGGTGGATTACTCCCCTAACGCAGCGCACAAGCGCTGTACCTGGGCTTCTAGCATTTCCACCCGGGCTTCCAGGGCCTCAATGCGGCGGGCCTCGACGCAGTCAAGGGCTGGGGCGCTGTGGTCACTGCTGGCGCCGCCTGGTACGGCCAAGCTGGGTGCGCCGCACAGCAGGTGGGCCCAGCGCGCTTCGCGTGCGCCCGGGGCTTTGGGCAGCAGTTGTACCAGCGCGCCACCTTTGTCTGAGCTGCGGTCTTGCAGCTCTTCCAAAAAGGCTTCCACCGATCCGGTGTCAGCAAAGCGGTGCCAGCGCTCGGCATTCGTGCGCAGCTCGGCCGCAGTTTGTGTGCCACGCAGCATCAGCAAGCCCAGCAGGGCGCTGGCCTGGCTGGGCACGCCCAGCACGCGCTCAAAGTTGTGCTCCCAGCGCATGGCGCGCTGGCCGCTGACTTCAATCACCAAATGGCGGTCACGCAGGCTGTCGAGGGCGCTGAGAATGTCAGCCTCGCTCAGGTTCATGACCGGCTCGCGGCTGGTTTTCTGGTTGCAGCCGCTGGCCAGGCTGTTGAGCGTGAGCGGGTAGCTGTCCGGCACGGTGCGCGCTTTTTCCATGAGGGTGGCAAGCACACGTGCTTCAGTCGGGGACAAGGGCTGGTTCTGATGGTCGAAGGTCATGGCAGGGATAATTGCGACGCAATGAAAAACATCGTGATTTTGATCTCGGGCGGCGGATCCAATATGGCTGCCATTGTGAAGGCAGCCAAGCAGCAGAACTGGGAGCGCCGTTATGGTGCCCGCGTGGCAGCGGTGCTCAGCAACAAGGCCGATGCCAAGGGGCTGATTTTTGCCAAGGAGCACGGCATCGCCACCGAGGTGCTGGATCACAAGCAGTTTGACAGCCGCGAAGCCTTTGATGCGCAGCTGGCGCAAGTGATTGACCGCTACACCCCCAGTGTGGTGGTGCTGGCAGGCTTTATGCGCATTCTGACGCCCGGCTTTGTGCAGCATTTTGCGGGGCGCATGGTCAACATCCACCCCTCGCTGCTGCCCGCCTTCACCGGTTTGCACACCCACCAGCGCGCCATTGATGCGGGCTGCAAGTTTGCTGGCTGCACCGTGCATGGTGTGACGGCGGAGCTGGATGTCGGCCCCATTTTGGACCAGGCCGTGGTGCCCGTGCTGCCCGATGACACGGCCGAGACGCTGGCCGCCCGCGTGCTCACGCAAGAGCACATCATTTACCCGCGTGCCGTAGCGGCCCTGCTGCAAGCCACGTCAGCTAGCGCCTGATTCCAGGGTGCTCAGCCTTCCATCACTCAGTCACTTCCGCCTTGCCTTGCTGCTGCCATGTCTGCGGCGTGGCTTCGCGCCACGCAGGATGGGTGGTGCGAAATAAAAGCTGAACGCTGCGCTAAGTCTGCGCTGGGCTGCCGGTCATGGCGCTGCCCAGTTCCGGCGCGCCTGCGGCGCTGACTTTCTGTGCCGCTGCCAGGCGGTCTGCATCACTGCGGTTTTGGCTGAGCTTGAACTTGGCCTCCAGCCGCTCCACCGCAATCTCCAGCCCGACGATGTGCTGCAGCCGCTCCATCAAGGCATCGTGCGGCATGTGCTTGGGGCCCCAAGGCCCGGCAGGGTCGGGCATCTGTTCGTGGATGCGGTGCTCCTGCGTGCGCGAGAGCTTGCCCAGCACGCGCAGCAAAAAACGCTGGTCGGTATGCACACGCACGTGGCCGTGCACGTGCACCACGCGGTAATTCCAGGTGGGCACCAGCAAATGGGTGTCGTGTTTGCTGGGGTACCAGTTGGGCGAGATGTAGGCATGCTCTGCACGAAACACCACCAGCACCGCATCGCCATCGCACAGTTGCTGTGCCAAGGGGTTGGCCCTGGCCACATGGCCAATCAGCCGGGTGCCGCCGTCTTCTGGCGCCAAGGTCTCCAACTCCCACGGAATGTGGTTGGCATCCAGCCCGCCGGTATGCACATGCACCAGCATGCCCAGCGGGTACGCGCGGATCAGCGCCAGCGCCTGCTCAGGGTCTTGCACCTGAAAATCGGGAGGAATGTACATGGGCATCTCCAAACAAACGACACACCACGATGCAGCATCGCGGCCATGCGGGGCCAGTTACCGGGCCGCTTCCACCCGCGTAAAGCGTGGCTGCGGCACGCCATCGATCACCACAGTCTCATTGAACATGGCTGCGGGGCGCACCCACAGGCCGCGCTCGCCATACAGTGCGCGGTACAGCGTCATCGGCTCCAGGGTTTCGCTGTGGCGCACGGTGTCGATCACTTCATACAGCATGCCTTTGTAGTGGCGGTACTGGCCGGGCGGGGTGACGATCAGCGGGGGCAGGTGGTCGTTGTGCATAACAATCTATCAAAATAAGAGCTGCTGGCGTAGGTTGCATAAGGGTTTAAGCCCTAAAAGGGTTGAAATACGCCAACCTGCAGCCGTGGCCTAGCGCCATCGTACCCAGTTGCAGCAGCCAGCGCGCCACCGGGATTTGGCGGCAGTGGGACAATACGGGCTATGCATCCCAAAGCCCTTCTCGACGCTTGCGCCGAACTGGTCAAGCTGACCCTCCAATTCCAACACCCCGCCGACGCCGTGGTGTCCCGCTATTTCCGCGACCACCGCAACCTGGGGCCGCGCGAGCGCGCCACCTTGGCTGAAACCGCCTACACCGTGCTGCGCAAGAAAACCTTGTTTGAAGCCATGGCGCGCAGTGGCAGCGGCCCCAAAGAGCGCCGCTTGGCCATTTTGGGTTTTCACGCACCGCGCAATTTCTTGCAGGCGGCGTTGAGCGACCAAGAAATCAAGTGGCTGCAGCAGTGCGACGCCATCCAGCCCGAAGAGTTGATGGCCCAGCATCGCCACAACCTGCCCCAGTGGATGGCAGACGCTCTGCAAGCCCAGGTGGGCGACCAGTTTGAAGCACTGGCCGCCAGCATGCTGGAGCCCGCACCGCTGGACCTTCGCGTCAACACCCTGAACGCCAAGCGCGATGCGGTGCAAAAAGAGCTGGCCCAAGCGGGCATCAAGGCGGTTGCCACGCCGTATTCCCCCTGGGGCCTGCGCGTGCAAGACAAGCCTGCGCTGACCAAGCTGGCCGCCTTCCAAGAAGGCCGCCTGGAAGTGCAAGACGAAGGCTCGCAGCTGCTGGCCCTGCTGCTGGAGGCCAAGCGCGGCGAGATGGTGGTGGACTTTTGCGCCGGTGCCGGTGGCAAAACCCTGGCCATTGGCGCGCAGATGCGCAACACCGGCCGCCTGTACGCGTTTGACGTATCGGCCCACCGTCTGGAAGCCTTGAAGCCCCGTCTGGCGCGCAGCGGTTTGTCGAACGTGCACCCCGCCGCGCTGGCCCATGAGCGCGATGAACGCGTCAAGCGCCTGGCAGGCAAGATTGACCGCGTACTGGTCGATGCACCCTGCTCGGGTCTGGGCACCTTGCGTCGCAACCCCGATCTGAAGTGGCGCCAGGATGAAAAGGCCGTGGCCGAGTTGAATGAAAAGCAACTCTCCATCCTGACCAGCGCCGCGCGCATGGTGAAGTCGGGCGGGCGCCTGGTCTACGCCACCTGCTCGGTGTTGCCCGAAGAAAACGAGCACATTGCCGAAGCCTTCCAAAAGGCACACCCTGACTTTGTGCCGCTGGATGCGGGCGAAACCTTGGCCAAGCTCAAGGTAGAGCAGGCCGAAGGTCTGTGCGCCGGGGGTGAAACCGGCACGCGCTATGTGCGCCTGTGGCCGCACACCCACCAAACCGATGGCTTCTTTGCCGCCGTGTGGGAGCGCAAGTAACGCCGGAAGTTGCTGGCGGCTGCCAAAGGCAGTGTTGGATTCCTCAGTCCCCGCAGGCTTTGGCTGTGCGGGGATTTTTTATGGCTACAGTATTTTCAGGCCGCAGCCACGTACGATTACCCCATGACCACCCAATACGAAAACCTCGCCACACTCGAGCTGTGGAACGACTTTTTCAAAGTTACCCCTGCCGAACTGCCCGCAGAGCGCCAGATGCGCGCGCGCCGCATGTCCGGCTTTATCCGCGGCACGGTATTGCCTGCTGCGCAAGCGCCGGAGCTTGCCGCCCCTGCACCTGCGCCCGCCCCTGAAGCGGCAAGTGATGGCAGCGCACCAGTGCCTGCCCCCAGCAAAAAAACTGCACCCCAAGTGGCGCGCGAATGGGTGCCTGCACAGTGGGGGTTTATTCCCCCGCAGGCCAAGTCCGTCAAAGACGCCAACCTGCGCGCCCCCAAGTTGCTGGTGGCGCTCAATGAAACTGTGAGCACCACCCAGGCCTTTCGCGATGCATGGCTGGCGGGGCAGCGCTGCATCATCCCCATGCAGGCGTTTTATGTGGACGATGTGCGCACCGGCAAGGCCATTCCCACACGCATCGCCCGCGTGGACGGCCAGCCCATGGGCGCTGCGGGCGTCTGGAGCCGTTGGACGGATCCGGAAACGGGCGCGGAGCTGCTGAGCTACGCCATCTTGACCCTCAACGCCAACAGCCACGCGCTGATGCGCCGCTATGGCCCGCAGGGTGCAGAGCGCCGCATGCCTGCCATTTTGGGCGAGGGCACCTACGACGCCTGGCTGACCACCCGCCAAGAAAAAGCGCGCGAGTTTATGCGGGCTTATCCGGCCAATTGGTTGCTGGCCAATCCGCTGGAGCACAAAAAAGACAAAAAGCCCAAGGGCTTGTTTGATTGATTTGATAGCTGCTAGCGCTTGCTGGGATTGCGTTGGAGGGTGATTTGACGCTGATTTCTAAGCTGCTGCTGGTCGCTGACAACCAAGTCCTGTTCTCCTGTCTGCACAGAGTTTGTTGTGCAACAACCCCCTGACGGTATGCCGCTAGCCCACGTTGAATCAACCTCAGCCCTTGCCCCCTTCACAGCTTGGGCACACGCCATAGCACCTGTAGACTCTGCCTCCTTTGAGGTGTTGGCCTGGGTGTCACTGGGCTTTTACCTGCTCTTTGCCGTGGTTGCCCTGCACTACGCCCTCAAGCCTTGGGCGGAAAAAATGATGCTTGCCGCCATCGGGGGCGCAACGGTCGCATCGTTGCTATTGCACCTCTCCATTCGGCACAGCCCTGCGTACGTGGGCGAAGGCGCGCTGTGGAAATTTGTCGCTGTGTCCCAGTACCTGCCCTGGGTGGTGATCAGCGTGGGGGCTGTCTACTTGCTCTACCGTGTGGGCACCTCACTGCGCCCAAAGCACCGTGGAACGGATGAACGATAAAGCCCCCCCTTTGGGAACAGGCGCGGTGATTCTGAGCAGTCATGGCGCTGAAAACAGAAAAGCCTGTTGCAGGGTGGCTGGCAACAGGCTTTTGCTTTTTATAGCTGCTTGCGCTTGCTGGGTAAGTGTTAGCAGCCGCTTTGGCTGAAATTTCATGGGTAGGTAAGAAGCGTTGGTTGAAAACTTCCGCAAAACGCTTTTCAGTTTGGATGCAGCGCCGCGCGCCCTTGCACCACGGCGGGCGCGCTGTTTTGCCCCTCAGCCAGATTGCTGCGCACGATGGGTTCCGTTTCACGCCAGATTGTGCAGAGTGCTTGCTGGCCGCGGGCAAGCAAGCAACGCGCCCACCGGGGTGAACTCTTGGCCGTCGTCCTTCATGGCAAGGGGTTCTGCGCAGCGTGGGGGAAGTAGATGGTTTGGATAGCTGCCAGCGCAATATCCATAAGCGCTAGAGCCAGCAAACACCCCTAACTTTAAGCAGTGACCGCTTCACCCAGCAGCGCATCCACCGCCGCATGCGCGGCCAAGGTTTCGGCGCAGGCATTGGCCGCTTCTTCGCCCTTTTTCACAAAGTGCGTGCGGAAAAAGCCCAGTAGGTCTTCGGAAGGCTGGAAGTTGTAGGGCGTCAGCGCCACGGAGAACACGGGCACGCCGGTGTCCAGTTGCACGCGCATCAGCCCATCGACCACGGCGGTGGAAACAAATTCGTGGTGGTAGATGCCGCCATTGACAATCACGGCGCAGCCAATCACCGCATCAAATTGGCCGGACTGTGCGAGCTTTTGGGCCATGAGCGGGATTTCAAACGCACCGGGCACTTCCACGGGGTGAATGCGCGCGGGGGCGGCGCCCAGGTGTTGCAGGCGCTGGGCGCAGGCGTCGCGGGCCTGGTGCACCACGTCGCTGTGCCAGTTGGCGCTGACGATGGCAATGCGGGCAGTGGCCAGTACAGCCTGGGTGGCGCTGTGGGGTTGGGAGGGTGTCAAAGTCTGATTCATGTGTGTCTTTCCAAGACGTGCAAGCAATGAATCAGGGCGCGCGAAGGCAGACGCAACCTGTGCAAAGGTGTGAGCGCACTTGCACCAAGGCAGGCACACTCCGCCCAGCGGCAGGCTGGAAGGCAGGTCTTCACGTATCTCTTTCATCCGGACTGTGACCGTCGGCTCTGGCGTTGCACCAGATCTGCTGACCTTGGGCGGCGTAGCTGCCCAAGCGCTCGCGGGCTTGCAGCCAAGGCTGCTTACCGCCGGTGGGGAATTGCACCCCGCCCTGAGAACGTATGTCGCCAGCACGCAGTGCAAGCGACAAAGGCAATTGTAGGCAGCCTGCTTGCCCGTACACGTCGCGCAGGCAACAAAAAACCGCCTGCAGCTTGCGCTGTGGCGGTTTCTTGTCCGAAGAAACGGCTGAATTACTTCAGCTTGGTTTCCTTGTACTCGACGTGCTTGCGAGCCTTGGGGTCGAACTTCATGATCGACATCTTTTCAGGCATCGTCTTCTTGTTCTTTGTGGTCGTGTAGAAGTGACCTGTGCCAGCAGTCGAAGCCAGCTTGATCTTTTCGCGTCCGCCTTTGGAAGCCATGTTGATTCTCCTTCAGTGGAAATTAAGCTTGGCCACGGGCGCGCATGTCTGCGAGCACGGAGTCGATGCCGTTCTTGTCGATCAAACGCAGAGCAGCGCTGGAAACGCGCAAACGCACCCAACGGTTTTCTGTTTCAACCCAGAAACGACGGTACTGCAGGTTGGGCAGGAAACGACGCTTGGTCTTGTTGTTGGCGTGGGAAACGTTGTTGCCCACCATGGGCTTCTTGCCCGTAACTTCACATACGCGTGCCATTTGGACACTCCGATAGTTGAAACGGCCAGCGACTCGAGCGCTTTGCGGCAGCAAAGCTGGGTCGAAGGCCTCACCTCGCCAGTTAAAGGGTGGCGGTGGCCCAAATTTGTCGCACTCCGCAACTGGCAGGCACCAGTGCTAAATGCAGCAAAGCCCGCGATTATACGGGCTATGTGAAAAATTGCGTGGCCCAACAGGGTTTTATGCCTGCAATGCCCGATACGGCGCGTGGTTTATTGGTCCAGGAAGCGCTGGGCATCCAGGGCCGCCATGCAGCCCGTGCCGGCGCTGGTGATGGCCTGGCGGTAGACATCGTCTTGCACGTCACCGGCGGCGAACACGCCGGGCACGCTGGTCTGGGTGGCGTAGCCCTTGCGGCCGCCTTGCGTGACGATGTAGCCGTTTTCCATCTCCAGCTGGCCCTTGAAGATCTCGGTATTGGGCGAGTGACCGATGGCGATGAAGCAGCCTTGCAGGGCGATGTCTTCGGTGGTGCCGTCTTGCGTGCTCTTGACGCGGATGCCGGTCACGCCGGACTGGTCGCCCAAGACTTCATCGAGGGTGAAGTGGGTCTTGAGTTCAATCTTGCCTTCCTTGACCTTTTCCATCATCTTGTCCACGAGGATGGGCTCGGCTGTGAACTTGTCGCGGCGGTGAATGACGGTGACCTTGGATGCAATATTGGACAGGTACAGCGCTTCTTCCACGGCGGTGTTGCCGCCACCCACCACGCACACGGGCTGGTCACGGTAGAAGAAACCGTCGCAGGTGGCGCAACCGGAGACGCCGCGGCCCATAAATGCTTGTTCCGAAGGCAGTCCCAGGTATTTGGCCGATGCGCCGGTGGCGATGATCAGGCTGTCGCAGGTGTAGGTGCCGCTGTCGCCGGTCAGGGTGAAGGGGCGCTGGGACAGATCCACGCTGTGGATGTGGTCAAACACCATCTGGGCCTTGAAGCGCTCGGCGTGTTCCATGAAGCGCTGCATCAGCTCGGGGCCTTGCACGCCGTTGACGTCGGCAGGCCAGTTGTCCACTTCGGTGGTGGTCATCAGCTGGCCGCCTTGGGCCATGCCCGTCACCAACATGGGGTTGAGGTTGGCGCGCGCAGCGTAGATGGCTGCGGTGTAACCGGCAGGGCCGGAGCCCAGAATCAAAACTTTGGCGTGTTGGTTAGTGGACATGTTGCTTTTCGAAGAGATGGTTGCAGCGCGCAGCGCGCAACACCGTTGAACACTCAAGCAGCCGCTGGGCAGGCGTGACAGCTTGCGCAGGACAGTCATGCATTGTAGAAAGCTGGCGTTGTCCTTGGGATGCGTATCTATAAACAGGCCCATAGCTTGCAGCTAATGGGTAGCAATAGGTAGCGAATGGCTAGCTGACAGGTGCAGCGTTCACCCACGCTGCTGCCAGCGTGGAGCATTCGGGGGCGTCTGGCTGCGGTTGTTGCAAGTGCTTGCACTGGTGTTGCAACCGTTTGTGTAAGGCACTGCGCGCCTAGGGTAAGCTCCCGCCTGCGTATGACTTATTCCTCCAATGCATTGAACGCAAATTCCAGCAAAACCGCGCCCCGAAATGGTCTGGCGCGCTTTGGTCACGAGATTTGTTTGATCGCAGGGTCGTTAGGCCTGTTTTTTTGGCTGCTGGCGATGGTGAGCTACTCCATCGTTGACCCTGCTTGGTCCACCTCGGGCAGCAGTGATGGCGGGCTGGTCAATAACTGGATGGGGCGCTTGGGGGCCTTGGTGGCCGACGCTTGCTACTTTGGCTTTGGCATGTCGGTGTGGTGGCTGGTGGTGATTGCCGCCTATACCCTGGCACGCTCGGCGTTGCGTTGGATACGCGGCCAAAGCATGCTGGATGTGCCGGTGGCAGAGCGTTTGCAGTGGTGGGCCGGTGTGTTCTTGCTGGTGGGCGTGAGCTGTGCACTGGAGTGGTCGCGCCTGTACCGGTTTGAAAATGTATTGCCCGGCCATGCAGGCGGGGTGATTGGCTATTCGCTGGGGCTGACCGGGGTGCGCTGGCTGGGTTTTACCGGCTCTGGCCTGATTGGCATTGTGCTGCTGGTGGTGGCCTTGGGGCTGGTGTTTCGCTTCTCTTGGGGCCGTTCGGCTGAAAAATTAGGAGCGCTTATCGAAGGCGTGATACGCCTGAGGCAGCAAAAACGCGAAAAAGGCAAGGATGTGGCCGAGGGCCGTAAAGCGGCGCAAGAGCGCGCCAAGGTGCTGGAAGAAGAGCGTTTTGAGCACGAAGACAGCCACCATGAGCCGGTGCTGATCATCACCCCGCAAGCGCCGCCTGCGGTGCCCAGCGAACGCGTGGCCAAAGAGCGCCAGCATGCGTTGTTCAAGGATTCGCAAATGCCCGAAGCCGGGCTGCCACAGGTGGATTTGCTGGATGCCGCACCGGCCAAGCAAGAAACTGTCTCGCCCGAGACGCTGGAGATGACCAGCCGCCTGATTGAGAAAAAGCTCAAGGACTTCGGCGTGGAAGTACGCGTGGTGCAGGCCACGCCGGGCCCCGTGGTCACACGCTACGAGATTGAGCCCGCGACCGGCGTGAAGGGCTCGCAGGTGGTGAACCTGGGCAAAGACTTGGCACGTTCGCTGTCGCTGGTGTCGATCCGCGTGATCGAGACCATTCCCGGCAAGAACTTCATGGCGCTGGAGTTGCCCAACGCCAAGCGCCAGTCGATCCGCCTGTCCGAGGTGCTGGGCTCGCAGGTCTACCACGAGGCCAAGAGCCTGCTGACCATGGGTCTGGGCAAGGATATTGAAGGCAAGCCCGTGGTGGCCGATCTGGCCAAGATGCCGCACGTGCTGGTGGCTGGCACCACCGGCTCGGGCAAGTCGGTGGGTATCAACGCCATGATTTTGTCGCTGCTGTACAAGGCGGAGGCCAAAGACGTGCGTCTGCTGATGATTGACCCCAAGATGCTGGAAATGTCAGTCTACGAAGGCATTCCGCACCTGCTGGCGCCCGTGGTGACCGACATGAAGATGGCCGCCAATGGCCTGAACTGGTGCGTGGCCGAGATGGAACGCCGCTACAAGCTGATGAGCAAGCTGGGCGTGCGCAATCTGGCGGGCTACAACGTCAAGATTGGTGAAGCCAAGGCAAAGGGCGAAATCATTGGTAACCCCTTCAGCCTGACGCCGGAGTCGCCCGAGCCCCTGGATCGTCTGCCGCACATCGTCATCGTGATTGATGAACTGGCCGACCTGATGATGGTGGTGGGCAAAAAGATTGAAGAGCTGATTGCCCGCCTGGCGCAAAAGGCGCGTGCAGCTGGTATCCACCTGATTTTGGCCACCCAGCGCCCCAGCGTGGATGTGATCACGGGCCTGATCAAGGCCAACATTCCGACACGTATTGCGTTTCAGGTGTCATCCAAAATTGATAGCCGAACCGTTCTAGACCAGATGGGTGCCGAAAGCTTGCTGGGCATGGGCGACATGCTCTACATGGCCAGCGGTACCGGCATGCCCATTCGGGTGCACGGCGCGTTTGTGTCAGACGATGAAGTACACCGTGTGGTGAGTTATTTGAAGGAACAAGGCGAGCCCGATTACCTCGAAGGGGTGTTGGAGGCGGCCACCTCGGAAGACGGTGGTGTGGACGGCGAAGGTGGTGAAGGCGGTGAAAAAGACCCCATGTACGACCAGGCCGTGGAAATTGTTTTGAAGGACCGCAAGGCCAGTATTTCGTACGTGCAGCGCAAGCTGCGCATTGGCTACAACCGCTCGGCCAATCTGCTGGAGCAGATGGAGCAGGCGGGCTTGGTGAGCAGTCTCACCAGCAGTGGTCAGCGCGAAGTGCTGGTGCCTGCGCGCCCTGAGTAATTCCTTGCAGCCTTGGCTGCAAGGCGAAAGGAAAATGGATGAAAAAGTCTTTGTTGGCGCTGACTGTGTGGGCCACGTTGCCGCTCGCTGTGTGGGCCGATGGGCTGCAAAGCCTGGAAAACTTCATGCGCACCGCCAAGGCGGGGCAGGCACAGTTCACGCAGACGGTGACCGCGCCCGCCAAGGAAGGGCAAACCGCGCGCACCAAGACCAGCAGCGGGCAGTTTGAGTTTCAGCGCCCGGGCCAGTTCAAGTTTGTCTACACCAAGCCGTTTGAGCAAACCATCATCGCCGATGGCAAGACCGTGTGGCTGTATGACGTAGACCTGAACCAGGTCACGCAGCGCAAGCAAGCCGATGCGCTGGGCAGCACGCCCGCCGCAATTTTGGCCTCGGCCAATGATCTGGCGGGGTTGCAAAAGGACTTTGTGCTCAAGTCCGTGCCCGATGCTGATGGTTTGCAGTGGGTAGAGGCCAAGCCCAAGGCGGCCGATGGTCAGCTGAAAAATGTGCGCGTGGGTTTTCAGGGCGACACCTTGGCGGCCATGGACATCTTGGATGGCTTTGGTCAGCGCTCGTTGATTCGCTTCAACCAGCTGAAGGTGTTGCCTTCTTTGCCCGCAAGCCACTTCAAGTTTGAAGTGCCCGTGGGCGCGGACATCATGCAGCAGTAATGTTGCAGGGTGGTTGGAAGTGAATTAGATAGCTGGTAGCGCTGGTCAACCAATGGTTTCAGGCATTTAAGTGCTTGAATGCTTGATAGATAAAGCGCTAGCAGCTTCTTTTTTTGATGAATAGGCTGCTGCACTGCGCTTTACCGCTGCTTCCTGCCCATGAAAAAAGCCCTGTAGCTGATGGCCGCAGGGCTTTTTTGTGGGCGCCTTGCAAACGCGGCGCCCAGGCGGTGAATGGGCTTTTAGGGGGCCGCGCGGGCGCGGTCTGCCACCGTGGCAACCACCAGCACGGCCGTCACAGGCAGCAACCAACCCAGCCCCAGTGCGCTGCCGGGCAGGCTGTCCAGCACGGCGGGGATGAGGGAGCCAAAGCCAGCAGCTTTGATGGCGTCCACAATGCCAAAGACCAAGGCCACGCCCATCACGGGGATGAAGACACGGGCTTTGTGGCGGAACAGCTTGGACATCAGGCCCAGTGCAATCAGTGCCATCGCTACCGGGTAGATACCCACCAGCACGGGCACAGCCACGGCAATCAGCTGCGCCAGGCCTTGGTTGGCCACAGCGGCGCTGAAGACCGACATGATGACCACCACCGTGCGGTATGGGATGCCCAGCAGTTCGCTGAAGTAGGCCGAGCAGGAGCTGACCAGGCCCACGCCGGTGGTCAGGCAGGCCAGCAAGATGACGGCTGCCAGCAGGAAGATGCCTGCCGTGCCAAAGGTGCTGTCCACATAGTGGTTCAAGATGTTGACGCCGCTGGCGCCGGCTTCCACCACGGTGCCGCTCATGCCGCCCAGATAGACCAGCGAGACATACACCAGCCCCAGGCCGGTGGCGGCAATCAAGCCGGCATAGATGGTGTAGCGGGTGTGCAAGCGGGTGTCCGTCACGCCAGCGGCCTTGATGGCCGCCACAATGATGATGCCGAAGACCAGCGATGCCAGCGCATCCATGGTCTGGTAGCCCTGCAAAAAGCCTTGGGCCAGTGCCTTGCCTGCCGAGGCATATTCCGCTGCGGGTGTGGCCACGATCTCGCCGGCGGGGGCGACAAAGGCTGCAATGCCCAAGATGGCCAGCACCACAATCAATGCGGGGGTGATGATCTTGCCGATGTTGTCCATCAGCTTGCCAGGGAACAGCGACAGCACCATCACCAGCGCAAAGTAGGCAATCGTGAAGATCAGCAGCGCTTGCGGCGTGTTGCCGGTAAACGGCGCCATGCCCACTTCAAACGACACCGTCGCTGTGCGCGGGGTGGCAAAGAAGGGGCCAATCGTCAGGTAAATGGACAGGCCCATCAGGGTGCCTGCCGCTTTGCCGATGGGGCTGGTCAGTGTGTCCAAGCCACCGCCGACGCGGGCCAGTGCCACCACGCCCAGCAAAGGCAGGCCCACGCCGGTCAGCAAAAAGCCCAGGGCGGCAGACCACTGGAATTCGCCAGCCGCCAGGCCCACGCTGGGTGGGAAGATGATGTTGCCAGCGCCCAAAAAGAGCGCAAATGTCATGAAGCCGAGGGCAAAAATGTCCCGCGTCTTGAGAGTTGTCATGGGAAAACCTAAAACCAGAAAGCTGCTGCACAGGGGCAGACAGACTTTGTTGCAAACGACGAATGCGGATTCCGTGCGGATACGCTGAGGGCCGGATGTCGACGCGCTCAGGGGCAAGGCGCTTGCTGACCAAGGGTTGCAGTGGCCGCAAGTGGTGAAGGGTTCCCGTGCCGATTAAGCTTGTGGCTTCGGTACAGAGAGCTACAGGCGGTATGAACGGCGCTGGTAAGCATCGTGCATTGCGTGTAGTGATCCGCTGAATCACCTATTTTGATGCAGATAAAGTTCTGTTATATGGCTATTCCAAAAACAACCCCTCAGGCTGATGTTGATTTGTCCCAGCGCAAAGGCGGCGGTCACCGCCCCGCACTGCACCAGCCTTTGCCAGAGCGTTTGCGCCCGCGCACGCTGGGGGAGGTGGTGGGCCAGCAGCAGGTGCTGGGCGCGGGCATGCCGCTGCGGCTGGCGTTTGAGTCAGGCCGCCCGCACAGCTGCATCTTGTGGGGGCCGCCGGGCGTGGGCAAAACCACCATCGCCCGGCTGATGGCCGATGCGTTTGATGCGCAGTTCATTGCCATCAGTGCCGTGCTGGGCGGGGTCAAGGACATTCGAGAAGCCGTAGAGAAAGCCGAAGCGGCGCGCAGTGGGCTGATGCCGCAGCGCACCATCGTGTTTGTGGATGAGGTGCACCGCTTCAACAAAAGCCAGCAAGACGCGTTTTTGCCGCATGTGGAAAGCGGCTTGTTCACCTTCATCGGGGCGACCACGGAGAACCCGTCCTTCGAGGTGAACTCTGCGCTGCTCAGTCGTGCAGCCGTATATGTGCTGCAAAGCCTTACGGCTGAAGACTTGAAGCAAATTGTGGCCAAAGCCCAGGCAGTGCAAGCGGTGCCAGCTATGGAAGATGAAGCGCTGGAGCGCTTGATTGCCTATGCCGATGGCGATGCGCGGCGCTTGCTCAACACACTGGAGACGCTGGCCATCACGGCCGAGCAGGCGCAGATCGGCACCATCACCGATGCCTGGTTGCTGCAAGTGCTGGGCGAACGCATGCGCCGCTATGACAAGGGCGGCGAGCAGTTCTACGACACCATCAGCGCGCTGCACAAGTCTGTGCGCGGCTCTGACCCCGATGCCGCGCTGTACTGGCTGGTACGCATGCTCGATGGCGGCGCCGATCCGCGCTACATGGCGCGGCGCATTGTGCGCATGGCCTGGGAAGACATTGGCCTGGCCGACCCGCGTGCCTTGCAGATCGCCAACGACGCGGCGGCCACGTATGAGCGCCTGGGCAGCCCCGAGGGCGAGTTGGCGCTGGCGCAGGCGGTGATTTACCTGGCCATGGCTCCCAAGAGCAATGCCGGCTACAAGGCCTACAACCAAATGAAGGCCTTGGTCAAAACCGAAGGCACGCGCCCCATTCCCATGCATTTGCGCAACGCGCCCACCAAAATGATGAAAGATCTGGATTGGGGTAAAGGCTATCGCTATGCGCACGACGAAGAGGGCGGCTTTGCGGCCGGGGAGGACTACTTTCCGGAAGGCATGGACAACCCCCACTTCTACCAGCCTGTGCCGCGCGGCCTGGAGATCAAAATTGGGGAAAAGCTGGCGCATTTGCAGCAACTCAATGCAGAGGCCGCCGAAAAGCGCAAACCCTGACCTCCCCTTTTTGGTGCATTTTGTTGCTGCAGTGCAACAAAAATAGGGGTGGCAAGCGTCATTTTTCTGTTTTTTCACAGGCATAGACAGCGAAAGCCTGAAGAAAAGAGCGTGCGCTCACGTCTGATGGTTTTTTACAAGATATGTCACACAACTGTCATAAAAATTTAATTAAATCTTCATGGCGTTGTCATGGACAATTGCCGGAAATGCACGGTTGCCCAGGGTGGTGACGGTGCTTTTTTGCCTTTGGCAAAGTGTTGCGTAGCAAGCGGTCTGGCTGCAGTGAGCGGCACAGGCGGTATTGCCGCTCATCCCAAATTTTTACAGCCTACGCAGTGTTCTGCGTAGGCTGTTGACCATTCAAACCCTCTCCCATTGAAGGAGCGCTCATGCTGTTTGGCAAGCTCTTGCCCCGCGAAGGCAATTTTTTCGAAATGTTCAACCAACATGCAGACCGCATTGTGGAAGCCGCACGTGCTTTTTCACAACTGGTGTCGAACTACAGCGACCCGCACCTGCGCGAAAAGTACAACAGCGATGTGGACAACGCCGAGCGTGCTGCTGACCGTGTGACGCATGAAGTGAGCAAGACGCTGCATCAGACCTTCATCACCCCGATCGACCGTGAACACATCCACAGCCTGATCAATGGCATGGATGACGTGGCTGACCTGATTCAGGACTCGGCCGAAGCGATGGCGCTGTATGACATCCGTAGCATGACGGACGAAATCCACCGTCTGGCGGATCTGAGTCTGAAGTGCTGCGAGCGCCTGCGTGACGCCGTCAAGATGCTGAGCCATATTGCCGACGCAGGCACTGCGGAAGCAGCGCTCAAGACGTGCGAGGAAATCGACCGCCTGGAGTCCGACGCTGACCGCGTGCTGCGTGCCGCGATGAGCAAGCTGTTCCGCGAAGAAGCGGATGTGCGCGAGCTGATCAAGCTCAAGGCCGTGTACGAGTTGATGGAAACCATCACCGACAAGTGCGAAGACGTGGCCAACACGATTGAGGGCATCGTCCTCGAGAACTCCTGATCGATCAGCACAGGAAATCTTTGACCATGGAAACCGTACAAGCTGCCCTGTGGGTGGTCATTTTGCTGGTGGCAATGGCGCTGGTGTTCGACTTCATGAATGGTTTTCATGATGCGGCGAACTCGATTGCGACCGTTGTTTCCACCGGCGTGCTCAAGCCCACGCAGGCCGTGGTATTTGCAGCCTTTTTTAACTTCATTGCTATTTTTGTCTTCCACCTGAGTGTGGCGGCCACCGTGGGCAAGGGCATTGTGACCCCTGACATTGTGGACACCCATGTGGTGTTTGGCGCCTTGGCGGGTGCTATTGCGTGGAACCTGATCACTTGGTACTACGGCATCCCATCGAGCTCTTCGCATGCGCTGATCGGCGGTATCGTGGGTGCGGTGGTGGCCAAGGCGGGCACAGCCCCCCTGGTGGCAACCGGCATTTTGAAGGTGGTGGCGTTTATCTTTATTTCGCCACTGCTGGGCTTTTTGTTTGGCTCTCTGCTGATGGTGATTGTGGCGTGGATGTTTCGCCGCTCGCGCCCCAGCAAGGTGGACAAATGGTTCCGCCGTCTGCAACTGGTTTCTGCGGGTGCCTACTCGCTGGGCCACGGTGGCAATGATGCGCAAAAGACGATTGGTATCGTCTGGCTGCTGTTGCTGGCCACGGGCTATATGTCCAGCAGCGATACTTCGCCGCCGCTGTGGGTGATTGTGAGCTGCTACGCCGCCATCGGCATGGGTACCATGTTTGGTGGCTGGCGCATCGTGAAAACCATGGGTCAGAAGATCACCAAACTCAAGCCTGTGGGGGGGTTCTGCGCCGAAACTGGTGGTGCAATCACGCTGTTCACGGCCACCGTGCTGGGCGTGCCGGTGTCGACCACGCACACCATCACCGGGGCGATTGTGGGTGTGGGCTCGACCCAGCGCATGAGTGCGGTGCGCTGGGGTGTCGCTGGCAATATTGTGTGGGCGTGGATTTTGACCATTCCTGCCAGCGCCTTTGTGGCCGCGATTGCGTACTGGGTGAGCTTGCAGCTGTACTAAGTACGGTGCAATACTGCAAATACATGAGCGCCTAGCGCTTAATAAAAAAGGACTTCAAAGTGAAAATGCTTTGAAGTCCTTTTTCTTTATGCGTAAGCAGCTATGTTTTTTTTGCTACTGAGAAATCTTGCGCGCTTCCTCAATCTGGTATTCAAAGTAATGCTGAAAGCTGTAGGCCAAACTGGCCATCAGCACGGCCGCGCCCACCATCAGGGCCAAGGCAATCGCAGCAATCGTGCACCAGTTGGTTTGGCCTGGCGTAGCGCTGTCGGCACTGTGCGGGTTGTAGCGGGCGTTCCATTTTTCAGGGCTGCTCAAGCCGTACAAGATGGCGACCAAGGCGCAGGCGGCGATGGTGAAGCCCAGCAGTGGAATCAGCAGCCAGCTGAGTTGGTCATCCTGCCCCCACTGCTGCACCCGCTGAATGCCGTACAGCCCTAGCGCGGTGGGCACGGGCAGCAGCCAGCCCAAGGTGTCGCCCAAGCCATGCAGGTAAAAACGGTGCAAACCCAGGGGGCCGCCCACAAAGGCCAGCCATGCCGCAGCAGTCTTGTTTTTCATCCAACCATTATTCGGGCGAGGTGGTGTCTCCTGCACCTAGGGACTTCTCCATCATCACCACATCCAGCCAGCGCCCAAATTTCCAGCCCACGCTGCGCAGCGTGCCCACATGCGCAAAACCCGCAGCGCGGTGTACGCCCACCGAGCCGACATTGCTGCTGTCACCAATCACGGCAATCATTTTGCGCACGCCGCAGGCTTCGCATTCGCGGCACAGCGCATCCAGCAGCAAACGGCCAATACCTTGGCCGCGTGCCTGGTTGGCAACATAGATGGAGTCTTCGGCGGAAAAGCGGTAGGCCGGACGGGGTTTGAACCAACTGGCATAGGCGTAGCCCAAGATGCTGCCGTCCTCAGCTTCGGCCACCAGCCAGGGCAGGTTTTTGCGCAGCACATCGTCGCGGCGCGCGGACATCTCGGTCAGCGAAGGCGGTTCATTTTCAAAAGTGCCCGTGCCGTGCAACACGTGGTGGCAGTAAATAGCCGTAATGGCAGGCAGATCCAAGGGGTGGCTGGCTCGAATGGTGGGCATGAAAATTGGAATGCTATATAATGTCTGCTTTTGGGCGTGTCGCTGGCCGGGTGGCTATGTCGCGTGTCTCAAACGCCTGAAAAACTATTGCAGCAATTTGCTGCAACCACCCGAAGGATAAATCATGGTCGTTATTCGACTCTCCCGTGGCGGCTCCAAGGCTCGTCCGTTTTTCAACATCATCGCTGCTGACAAGCGTACCCGCCGTGATGGCGAGTGCATTGAGCGTCTGGGTTTCTACAACCCTACCGCACGTGGCGCTGAAGAAGGCCTGCGCGTTGCCCTGGATCGCGTGGCTTACTGGAAGAGCGTTGGCGCACAAATCAGCGACACCGCTGAGCGCCTGGTCAAGCAAGCCGCTGCTAAGGCTGCTGCTTAATTAGCACCCCCATTGAAAACGGGTTCCGTTGGCTAGTCTGACGGAACCCGTTTTTTCTTTTCCTCGTCTTTGCCAAGATCACCATGAGTCACATGCCTGAACTAAAGTCCGTTGCACTGCCTGAAGACGCGGTGGAAGTGGGGCGTATTGCCGATGCTTGGGGCATCAAAGGCTGGTTCAAGGTCATTGCTTACAGCGCAGACCCCGAGGCCTTGTTCACCGCCAAGCAGTGGTTTTTGTTGCCCGCGGAAAAAGGTGCCAAGAATTTTGCAGGCACCGTGCTGCTGCCCATTCAGCAGGTGCGCCCACACTCGGACACCATTGTGGCTGCGTCGCCGTCCGTGCCAGACCGTAATGCGGCCGAAGCATTGCGCGGAGCCCGCATTTTTGTGGCGCGCGAGCATTTCCCTAAAACCGATGATGGTGAGTACTACTGGGTCGACCTCATGGGGTTGAGGGTAGTCAACCGCGAAGGCGTGGATTTGGGGGTGGTCAAAGACTTGCTGGCGACCGGTCCGCAAACCACTTTGGTGATGGGCTACGAAGAAGGTGGCAAGGAACGCGAGCGCATGATTCCGTTTGTCGATGCCTATATCGACCATGTGGATCTGCCGGGCAAGACCATCACTGCGGACTGGCAGCCTGATTACTAAGCCGACTTTGGCGGCAAGCACCATGCGTTTTGACATCATCACTTTGTTCCCTGAAATGTTTGCCCCTTTCCTGGAAAGCGGCGTGACAAGGCGAGCCTATGGCTCGGGGCAGGTGGCGGTGCATTTGTGGAACCCGCGTGACTACGCCGAGGGGAACTACCGGCGCGTAGATGATCGCCCTTTTGGCGGTGGCCCTGGCATGGTGATGATGGCGCAGCCATTGCAGCACTGCCTGGATGCCATCCGTGCGGCGCGCGCAGCCGGGGGGGAGGTGCAACCCGCTCCGGTGCTGCTGTTTTCACCGATTGGCACCACCCTCAAGCACGACGTGGTGGCGCAGTGGGCAGGCAGCCAGGGTGCGGTGCTGCTGTGTGGTCGTTATGAAGGTATTGACCAACGCTTTATCGATAAGCACGTCACCCACCAATTGAGCCTGGGGGATTTTGTGTTGTCGGGCGGCGAGCTGGCAGCCATGGTGCTGCTGGATGCCATCACCCGGTTGCAGCCCGGGGTGCTTAATGACGAAGGCAGTTTTCAGCAAGACAGTTTTAATCCGGCGCTGGACGGCATGCTGGACTGTCCCCACTACACCCGTCCCGAAGTGTGGCAGGGGCAAGCAGTGCCTGCAGCGCTGCTGTCTGGCCACCACGGCAATATTGAACGCTGGCGCCGAGACCAGCGATTGCGTATTACGGCCCAGCACCGCCCGGAATTGGTCGAGCAAGCCCGCGCACAAGGGCTGCTGAACGCCAAAGACGAAGGGTTTTTGGCAAAAAACGCAGCCAAGCTATAATCATCGGCTCTTCGATCCTCTATCCGGCCGCTGCATCGGTTTGAATGCAGCCATCGTCTCAATCCCGAGGCTTGCCAATCCTGGCGCGGACACGATCGAGTTGGATGAAATCATGAATCTGATCCAGACTCTTGAGCAAGAAGAAATTGCTCGCCTGAACAAGACCATTCCTTCCTTCGCGCCTGGCGACACTGTGATCGTGTCCGTGAACGTGGTGGAAGGTTCGCGCAAGCGCGTGCAGGCCTACGAAGGCGTGGTGATCGCTAAGCGTAACCGTGGTCTGAACAGCGCTTTCACCGTGCGTAAGATCTCTTCGGGCGAAGGTGTGGAGCGTACGTTCCAAACTTACTCTCCCCTGATCGCCGGTGTTGAAGTCAAGCGCCGTGGTGACGTGCGTCGTGCCAAGTTGTACTACCTGCGTGAGCGCAGCGGTAAGTCGGCACGTATCAAGGAAAAGCTGCCACAACGCGTTAACAAGACTGCTGCAGCAGCCGTGTAATTCGCGCGCCTTCCTTGGGCAAAAAGCCGCTACAGTTCGCTGTGGCGGCTTTTTTTATGCCTGTTGGAGATGCATTCTTGCCTTCGTCTTCCCGTTCTGCGGCCCCGTTGTTGGGTTCTTTGACCGCACGCATTCCGCACTTTGATCCCCGCGCCGTTCCCGTGGTGGGGGTGGATGCGCATTTGCCGGCAGTGCCCAGGGCCGCGCAAACCCCGCAGGCCCTGCGCGCGCGCTTTGCGCGGCCGCCGCAGTGGCAGCCTGAAGTGCGCGCTGAAGCACGCTTTGCAGATCGCGTACCTGCGCAGGCAGCCGTGCTGGTGCCTTTGGTGGTGCGGGATGAGTTGATGGTGTTGCTGACGCAACGCACCCAGCATTTGTCCACCCATTCGGGGCAGGTAGCTTTTCCCGGGGGCAAGCAAGACCCGGAAGATCAGGATGCCGTAGCTACTGCACTGCGTGAAGCCCATGAGGAAGTGGGCTTGGAGGCGGCGCAAGCCGAAGTGCTGGGCAGTTTGCCGGTGTATGAAACAGGGACGGCTTTTATCGTGACGCCGGTAGTGGCACTGGTGCAGCCTGATGTGGCTTTGAAGCCCAATCCCTATGAAGTGGCGGAGGTGTTTGAAGTGCCGCTGCGCTTTTTGCTGGATCCGGCCCACCACCAGCGGCATCGCCTGCACTGGCAAGGGATGGAGCGTGAATGGTGGTCCATGCCTTATGACGATGGCGGGCATGAGCGCTATATCTGGGGTGCGACTGCGGGAATGTTGCGCAACTTTTACCGTTTCATGGCCGCTTAAAGCAAAGTGCAAGGGTTTGGGGTGGCGCTGAGAATGCTTGCCAGTATCATCAGCCTATGAGTTTCTTTGCCATCTTGCTTGCCCTGTTGTTGGAGCAAGCCCGACCGCTGTCACGCGAGAATCCGGTGCACGCAGGTATTCGGGCTTGGTCTGTGTCTGTGCGCCGCAATTTTGATGCGGGGCGAGAGCACCATGGCTGGGTAGCCTGGGGATTGGCGGTGGTGCCACCTGTGCTGCTGGTGGTCGGGGTGTATTGGCTGCTCATGCGCTGGGTGGGCTGGCCTGCCGCCATGCTCTGGAATGTGGCGGTGCTTTATGTGACGCTGGGCTTTCGCCAGTTCAGCCACCATTTCACGCGCATCCGTGATGCACTCGACAGTGGCGATGAGCATGCGGCCCGCGAAGCACTGGCCGAGTGGCGCCAGGTTGAGACCACCGAGGTGCCGCGCAGCGAGATGGTGCGGCATGTGATTGAGTATTCGGTCATCAGTGCGCACCGCCATGTGTTTGGGGTGCTGTTCTGGTTCGCGCTGCTCGCAGCTGTGGGCCTGGGGCCTGCGGGCGCGGTACTCTACCGTGTGGCAGAGTACCTGTCGCGTTACTGGTCGCGCAACGCGATTGCCGGGGCCGCGCCGGTGAGTGAGCGGCTGCAGCAGTCGGCCAAGCAGGCGTGGCTGGTGATTGACTGGCTGCCTGCGCGGATGACGGCGCTGGGTTTTGCGGTGGTGGGAAGCTTTGAGGAAGCGATTGATGGTTGGCGCTTCCATACCAAGCACTTTCCCAATGACAACGATGGTGTGATCTTGGCTGCAACGGCAGGTGCCATCAATGTGCGTTTGGGTGGCAGCGGCTTGAAGATGCGCGAGGAGCTCACCACAGCCCCGATTTACGACGATGAAGACGCATGGCAAGAGCCGGGCGTCACGCCTGGCCGGGAGGCGGAGATGGGGCACCTGCGCTCGGTGGTGGGCTTGGTGTGGCGCAGCGTGGTGGTGTGGATGCTGCTGCTGGCGCTACTGAGCTTGGCGCGGTTGCTCGGATAGTATTTTGATAGCTGCTAGCGCTTTCTGGATAAGGGCTAGAGCAATATTTGATATATAAAAAGCCTGCGATGAAAACCGCAGGCTTTTGCTTTTTTGGGTGGGCTAAAGTGTTGACTTAGTACTTGTAGCCCGCGTTCAACTCTTCAGACAACTCGGTGTAGATGCGGTAGCGGTTGGGGTGGATGTAGTGCGGGCTGCCCTCGTTGTCTACCTCGGCCATCACGGCGCAGCCCGGCTCGTGCAAGTGGGTGCAGTTGTAGAACTTGCACTGATCGGCCAGCGCGCCAATGTCGGGCATGCACCGGGGCAGGTCCGTCGCTTTGATGTGGTAGAGGCCAAACTCCTGAAAGCCAGGTGAGTCAATGATGGCGGTGGTGCGTGCTTCGTCCATCCAGTACCAGCTGGTGGTGGTGGTGGTGTGCTTGCCAGTATTGAGGACCCGCGAGATTTCGTTGGTGGCAGCTTGCGCACCGGGCACCAGCAGGTTGATCAGTGTGCTTTTGCCCACGCCGGAGGGGCCCAGCACAAAGGTGCGTTTGCCAGCCAGCAATTCCATCAAGGCGGCTTTTTGCTCCGGGTCATCGCTGGTCAGGTTCAGCGGAATGATGGGGTAGCGCTCGCTGCCGTCGGCATTGAGGATGCTGCGATAGGCCTCCAGCCGCTGCCAAGCCATGGCAAAGGCTTCTTCCAAGTCAAACTTGTTCAGCGCAATGATGGGGGTGATGCCGGCGTCCTCCGCAGCAATCAAGGCGCGGGCCAACTGGCTTTCCGAGAACACAGGCTCTGCGGCAATCACGATCAGCACCTGGTCGAGGTTGGCAGCAAAGGTTTTGGTGCGTATTTCATCCTGACGGTACAGCAAATTGCTGCGCGCCAGCACTTGCTCGATCGTGCCTTCTTCGCCTTGACCAGGTGGCGCTGCTTGCCACAGCACACGGTCACCAACGACGGCCTGGCTTTTCTTGCCGCGTGGATGGCAGATGCGGCGCTCGCCGTCCGCTGTTTCTACGATGCAATGGCGGCCATGGCTGCCTACGACCAAGCCTTCGGTCGATGCGGCAGCAGACGCCACTGCGGATTTGCTATGTCTGCGGCTCATGCGGCACTCGCTGACTGAGGGGTTGCAGGGGCTGGCATGCGCGCAAGGCGCTCGACTGCCGGCGGGTGCGAGTAGTAGTAGCGCGCATAAACGGGGTCTGGGGTGAGGGTGGAGGCGTTGTCCTCATACAGTTTGAGCAAGGCGCTGGCCAAGGCACTGCCTTGGGCTTGCTGCATGGCGTAGGCATCGGCCTCGAATTCATCGCGGCGCGAAAAGTGTGCCAACAGCGGGGAAGCCCAAAACGTAAACACAGGCATGGCCAGCATGAACAGCAACAAAGCCAAAGCGTTGTCGTATGCGGGCTGGCCAAACACCATGGCGGTGCTGGGGGTAACGCCCAGGCCGGTGAAGAACCACACTTGCTGCGACAGCCAGCCCAATACGGCAAATCCAGCCAAGCTCAGTGCAAACATGCCCAGCATGCGTTTGGTAATGTGCTTGTGTTTGAAGTGGCCCAGCTCGTGCGCGAGCACGGCCTCCACCTCATCCGCGTTGAGCTGCTGGAGCAAGGTGTCATAAAACACCACGCGTTTGCTGGCGCCAAAGCCTGTGAAGTAGGCGTTGGCGTGGGCCGAGCGGCGGCTGCCATCCATGACAAACAGGCCCTTGGCCGCAAAGCCGCAGCGTTGCATCAAATGGGTGACGCGAGCTTTGAGGGTTTCATCGGCCAGCGGTTCAAACTTGTTGAACCAAGGGGCGATAAAAGTGGGGAAGATCCACATCAGCAGCAGCTGAAACCCCGTCCAGATGCCCCATGCCCACAGCCACCACAGACTGCCTGCGGCACCCATAAACCACAGAATCACCCAGGCAATCGGCAGGCCAATCACAGCTGCCAGCACCGTGGATTTGAGCAGGTCGCCCAGCCAGATGGCGGGTGTGCTTTTGTTGAACCCAAAGCGCGCCTCCAGCACAAAGGTTTGATAAAGCGAAAAAGGCAGATCCAGCAAACCGGAGATCAGCGCAAACGCTGCCAGCAACACCAATTGCTGCGCCATCCCTGGCGCCATGAATTGCAGTAGCGCCGTGTGCAAGGCGTTGAGCCCGCCCAACAACGTCCAGCCCAGCAAAATCAATGCACCCCAGGCCATGTGGGCCAAACCAAGGCGTGCTTTGGCCAAGGTGTAGTCGGCCGCTTTTTGGTGGGCAGCTAAGGAAATGTGGTTGGCAAATGTGCCGGGCACCTGGTCGCGGTGTTGGGCTACATGGCGCACTTGGCGCGTGTTCAGCCAAAGCTGCACCAGCAGCTGCAGTGCCAAGGCTGTGGCAAAGGCCAGAGTCAGCACCAGTGAGGGGGAAAGAGCATTTGTTGTGGGCATTGGCGGCGAGTGTAGGCGACAATTTAAGTATGTCTCTTGCCTCTGCCCCTGAAACCCCTGTGTTACCCAAGTCAGATTTCAACCTCGTGTGGCTTGACTGTGAAATGACAGGATTGAACCCTGAACATGACCGCATTATTGAAATTGCAGTGGTGGTGACGAATGCCCATCTGGACATTCGTGTGCAAGGGCCGGTTTTTGCCATTCACCAAAGCGACGAGTTGCTCGCAGGCATGGATGCATGGAACAAAGGCACGCACGGGCGCAGCGGTTTGATTGAGCGCGTGAAAGCGTCCGAAGTGACCGAGGCGCAGGCCGAGGCACAGCTGATTGCCTTCCTGCAAAAGTACGTGCCCAAGGGCAAGGTGCCTTTGTGTGGCAACAGCATTGGCCAAGACCGCCGCTTTTTGGCGCGCTACATGCCCAAGTTGGAGGCGTATCTGCATTACCGCAATGTGGATGTCAGCACCCTCAAAGAATTGGCACGCCGCTGGAAGCCGGAGGTGGTCACGAGCTTCAAGAAAGCGCAGCGCCATACCGCGCTGGCCGATGTGCTGGAGTCCATTGACGAGTTGCAGCACTACCGCACGCATTTCCTGGCATTGCCTGCGGCGCAGGAAGAACTTCCAGCGGCTGCTGCGGTGCAGGCTTAAGTGTTAATTGCGCGCTCTTGCGCCCAGCGTGGTGCGCAAGAGCATCACCACCCTCTGTGGCGATGGGTTTGCATACCGCACGTAGCGGTATTGACCTTGCAGTTGAGCGGAAAAATCCAGAACGTGTGATAATTGCTGTCTTGCACGTTTCAAGCGACTAGCGCTTGCGTAGCGATGCAACACTTGTGCATCTCCCATCACTCACCGGGCCCGCTACCCGCTGCAACGATAACTTTCAAGTTTTCGCCAGCGTCGTAGCAATGAATGGCCCACCAGCAGCCCTGTGCGCGCCGCTGGAATCGTTTGACGGTTGATGTTTCCATAACCGTCAAAAAAGCGATGCCTGCTTTGCTGGGCCGCTTTTCGCGTGAGAAAACATGAACGACTTTTTGAATGAGCAGGGCCAACTGGCCGCTGCGGATACTGCTTTGGACGCTTCCACTTTGAATGTTGCTGCTGAGGCAGTAATTGATGAATCTATTGACGCTGTTGCTGTTGAGCAAAAAGCAGTTGAAGAACAACCGAACGGCTTTGTAGAGCTGGGACTGGCACCCGAGCTGGTGCAAGCTGTGGCGGATCTGGGTTACACCCAGCCTACCGCTGTGCAAAAGAAGGCCATTCCTTTGGCCATGGGCGAAGGCGCTGACGAAAACGGTTTTATCGACCTGTTGGTGTCCAGCCAAACCGGTTCCGGCAAGACTGCAGCTTTCTTGCTGCCCGTGCTGAACACCATCCTCCAGCAACGCGCTGTGGCTGATGCTGAAGCCAAGGCGGAATTTGACCGCCTGTGCGCCGAAGCGGCTGCCAAGGGTGAGCCCCTGCCCAAGCGCGCCAAGCGCAAGGACCCCACCAACGCCCGCAACTTCAAGGCTGCCGTACCTGGTGCCCTGATCTTGTGCCCCACACGTGAATTGGCTCAACAGGTTGCGCACGACGCGATCGAACTGGTCAAGCACTGCCGTGGTCTGCGCGTAGCCAACGTGGTCGGCGGTATTCCTTACCAGCTGCAAATCGCCAAGCTGCAAAACGCTGACCTGGTCGTGGCCACACCTGGCCGTCTGCTGGATCTGCAGCGCTCCATGCAAATCAAGCTGGACAAGGTCCAGTTCTTGGTGGTGGACGAAGCCGACCGTATGTTGGATCTGGGTTTCTCGGACGACTTGGCTGAAGTTAACCAAATGACTTCGCAGCGCAAGCAAACCATGATGTTCAGCGCTACCTTCGCTCCCCGCGTTCAGCAGTTGGCCATGCGTGTGATGCATGACAACGGTGCTGGCGTGAAGAAGGTGACTGTTGATACCCCTCAGGAAAAGCACAACAACATCAAGCAAGTGCTGTTCTGGGCTGACAACGCTCAGCACAAGCGCAAGATGTTGGATCACTGGTTGCGTGACGAAACCATCAACCAAGCCATCGTGTTTGCTTCGACCCAGGTCGAGTGCGACGGTTTGGCTACCGATCTGCAAGAAGCTGGCTTCTCGGCTGCTGCTTTGCACGGCGCGCTGAGCCAAGGTTTGCGTAACCGCCGCCTGATGGCGCTGCGCAATGGCCAAATCCAAGTATTGGTGGCGACTGACGTGGCAGCCCGTGGTATTGACGTGCCTACGATCACCCACGTGTTCAACTACGGCTTGCCCATGAAGGCCGAAGACTACACCCACCGTATCGGTCGTACCGGTCGTGCAGGCCGCAGCGGTATCGCTGTGACTTTCGGTGAGTTCCGTGACCGTCGTCGCATCTTTGATATCGAAGCCTACACACGCCAGCAATTCACTTCCGAAGTGATTCCTGGTCTGGAGCCCCAGCAGCGCTTCCCTGCAGCCGGCGAACGCGATGGCCGCCGTGGTGGTGGCGGTGGTGGCCGCAGCTTCGGCGGCGGCGGTGGTGGCCGTGGTGGTGAAGGCTATGGCCGCAAGCCAGGCTTTGGCGACCGTGGTGGCTTTGGCGGTGGCCAGCGTCGCGAAGGCGGTGGCTTTGGTGGTGATCGCCCTCGCTTTGGCGGTGGTGACCGTCCTGAGCGCGGTGGTTTCGGTGGTGATCGTCCTCGCTTTGAAGATCGCGGTGGTGACCGTCCAGCATTTGGTGGTCAGCGTCGCGAAGGTGGTTTTGCGGATCGCAAGCCTGCGTTTGGTGATCGTCCCGAGCGCGGCGGCTTTGGCGGTGGTGACCGTCCCCGCTTTGGCGGCGGCGAGCGTGAGCAGCGCAGCTTTGGTGGCGCTGACCGTCCCCAGCGCGAAGCCCGTAGCTTTGGTGGCGGCGGCGATCGTCCTCGCTTCGAAGACCGTGGCGATCGCGGCGGTTTCGGTGGTGCGCCCCGTCGTGAAGCCAAGCCTTTGGGCGGCCGTGACGAACGCGGCGGCTTCGGTGGCGAGCGTCGCAAGACCTTCTCGCGCGACCGTTAAGCACGGCATTCCAGCAGTCTGAAAAGGCTGCAGGTGCCTCAAAAAAACCGGCTTTATGCCGGTTTTTTTGTATCTGCCGCCTATCGAGTTATTGAAAAATATAGCTGCCGGCGCTCTTCTGTTAATAATTTCCAGTGCTTTTCTATGGGAAAGTGTTGTTGATGAAGCGCTGCAAGCTATTATTTTTGGCGCGTACAGGCAACAAAAAACCCGCCTTGTTGCCAAGACGGGTTTTGTGTGGTGGGCCCTGAGTGATTCGAACACTCGACCAACGGATTAAGAGTCCGCTGCTCTACCAACTGAGCTAAGAGCCCTTGAACGGGAGAATCAATGCGCAACGCAGTGAAAGAAAATTTGGTGGGCCCTGAGTGATTCGAACACTCGACCAACGGATTAAGAGTCCGCTGCTCTACCAACTGAGCTAAGAGCCCTTCGGAATTTTCCGAAGTGCCAATTTGTTGAAAAACAAACCAGCAAAAAAGTGGTGGGCCCTGAGTGATTCGAACACTCGACCAACGGATTAAGAGTCCGCTGCTCTACCAACTGAGCTAAGAGCCCACTTTTGTCGCTTGCAACGAAGCGAAGCCGCAATTATGCACCAATTTTTTCCGGCCTCAGGGAAAGTACGTGCTTTTTCCTGGGTGCGGCTACAGGTTTTTATTGCATGGCGTTGCGGCTGGCCAGCTCCACAAACAGGCCACTGTGGTCCAACGCACCCAAGCCGTGCGCCACACCATCGGCATACAACTGCTCGAACAATGCGGTGATGGGGGCGTCAAAGCCGATTTCCTGCGCCGTCGCCAAGGCATTGCGCATGTCTTTGAGTTGCACCGTCATCTTGCCGCGCGCCGCAAAGTCGCGCTCTACCATGCGCTGGCCGTGCAGTTGCAGGATGCGGCTGTCTGCAAACCCGCCGGTGATGGCTTCGCGCACCTTGGCGGGGTCAGCGCCGCCTTTGGCGCACAGCAACAAGGCTTCGGCCACGGCACCAATGCTGATGCCCACAATCATTTGGTTGGCCAATTTGGCCAACTGGCCTGCGCCGTGGGGGCCGACATGGGTGGCGCGGCCCAGCGGGGCAAAAATAGGGCGGGCGGCTTCAAAATCTTCGGCCTTGCCGCCCACCATGATGGCCAGGGTGCCGGCTTCTGCGCCGACGGTGCCGCCAGACACCGGTGCATCCAGGTGGCGCAATTGGCACTCGGACAGGCGGGCCGCATGATCGCGCGCTTCGCGCGGCTGGATGGAGGCCATGTCGATCACCAGCGTGCCTTCTCGCATGCCGAGGATGGCTGCGTCCTGGCCCATGCCGAACAGCACTTCGCCCACGATCTTGCCGTTTTCTAGCATGCTGATGACGTAATCCGCCTTGATGCAGGCTTGGCGTGGCGTGTCATGCACGTAGGCACCTTCGGACAGCAAAGCTTCGGCCTTGCTGCGGGTGCGGTTCCAGACATGCACCTCATGGCCTGCGGCCAAAAGACGGCGTGCCATGGGCAGGCCCATCAGGCCACAGCCCAGCACTGCAATATGCAAGCGCGGGTTGGAGGAGGGGGTCAACGTTGGTCTCCGGTCATGGTAGGGCGCGCCAGCAGGCCAGCAACTGCTGGAGCATGGCATGTGCGTAGATAGTGATGATGGGGATTTTTTTTCACGCAGGCTTGCAAATGGCTTGCAGGCATCCACGCCAAAAGTCATGACAGTTGTGACCTGTACAGTGCAAGCCCAGCGTTGGGCGGCAGCGGTTGCGGGTTAATACGGATCTCTCCGTGCCCGGCCTGCACGGCCAAAACCTGCGCGCAGCTAGGTGCGAGGCAGGGCGTTGGTGGTAGCCCGCTTGCCAATCAGCAGCCGAAAAGGCAGCAGCAGGCATACGGCCATGACCAGCTTGACGCCCAGATCGCCCAGCGCCCAGGTCACCCATGGCACATCTTCGCCCGCAAAGCCCGCGCCCCAAAACACGCAAGTGTCCAAAATAGCGGCCAGCACGGTGGCCACCAGTGGTGCACGCCACCAGCGGCTTTGGCGCAGACGGTCAAACACGGTGATGTCCAGCATTTGTGACAGCAAAAAGGCCAGCCCTGAGGCCGCTGCAATGCGCGCGGGGGCCAGCACCGCAGAGGCCGCCACCGCCACCGCAAAGCCAAACCATGCCACGCGGCGTGCCTGCGCCGGGCCAAAGGCGCGGTTGACCAGTTCAGTCACCAAAAACGCAAACGGGTAGGTGATGGCGCCCCAGGTCAACCAGTCGTTGATGGCAAATTGCACCAAGATGTTGGACGACAGCACCACCAGCCCCATGGCCAGCACGGCCACAGACACTTGGGAGTGGTGGGGGAGGGGGTAATGCATCGCTGTACCTGTGTGCGCTTGCGTTTTGCGTTTTAGTAAGCGCCAGAGTTGCGCATGCCCGAAGAGGGCACTTCCACCCCCAAGATGGCGGCAGCCACGGCCTCGCCCACTTTGATGCCATCTACACCCGCAGACAAAATGCCACCCGCGTAGCTGGCACCTTCACCGGCAGGATAGAGGCCACGGGTGTTGACGCTTTGGAAGTTGGCGCCGCGCGCAATTTTCACGGGTGACGAAGTGCGTGTTTCCACCCCCGTCAGCACTGCATCGTGCATGTCGTAGCCGCGAATCTTTTTGCCAAAGGCGGGCAGGGCTTCGCGCATGGCTTCAATCGCAAAAGCGGGCAGTGCGTGGTGCAGATTGCCCCAGGTGATGCCCGGTTTGTACGAAGGCGGCACCCCGCCGACATCGGCCGATGGATTGCCCGCTACAAAGTCGCCCACCAGTTGGCCGGGGGCATTGTAGTTGCGCCCGCCCAGCAGATAGGCTTTGGACTCCAGCTGGCGCTGGAACACCACGCCTGACAGCGGGTGGTAGCTGCCGGGGGCTTGGTTTTCCACGCCGAAAGTTTTGCCGTCAAAAGCCCATGCAAACGATTTGGCGTCTTGCGGATAGTCCGACGGCTCAATCGCACACACCATGCCCGCGTTGGCATTGCGCTCGGCACGCGAGTACTGGCTCATGCCGTTGGTGACGACGCGTTCGGGCTCGCTGGTCGCAGCCACCACTGTGCCGCCGGGGCACATGCAAAAGCTGTAGACCGCGCGGCCATTCTTGGCGTGGTGCACCAGCTTGTAATCGGCCGCACCCAACAAGGGGTGGCCAGCGTGCTTGCCCCAGCGCGCTTGGTCGATCACGCTTTGTGGATGCTCGATGCGAAAGCCAATCGAAAACGGTTTGGCTTCCATGTACACGCCACGTTCGTAGAACATGGTGAAGGTGTCACGTGCGCTGTGGCCCAGTGCCATCACCACCTGATCGGTAGTCAGCGTGTAGCTGTCGCCGGTGGCTTGGTTCAAGACCTGCAGCGCAGACACCTTGCGCGCATCGCCTTCGCCCTCGACCTCGACGGTGATGTCGGTTACCTTGGACTCAAACCGAATCTCACCGCCTAAACGGCAGATTTCCTCGCGAATGCCTTCTACCAGCTTGACCAGCTTGAACGTACCAATGTGGGGGTGGGCGGCATACAAAATTTCTTCGGGCGCGCCATAGGTCACAAACTCGGTCAGCACCTTGCGGCCCAGGTAGCGCGGGTCTTTGATCTGGCTGTAAAGTTTGCCATCGGAGAACGTCCCTGCACCGCCTTCGCCAAACTGCACGTTGGACTCAGGCGTCAGCTCGCGTTTGCGCCACAGGCGCCAGGTGTCTTTGGTGCGTTCCCGCACGGTTTTGCCGCGCTCCAGCACGATGGGCTTGAAACCCATCTGCGCCAACACCAGCGCAGCAAACATGCCGCAAGGGCCAAAACCCACCACGACGGGGCGGTGCTTCAGATCCGCAGGCGCTTGGCCTACCGGCGTCCAAGTCATGTCGGGCGTGGGATTGACGTGCGAGTGGTCGGCAAACTGCGCCAGCAAGGCGGCTTCTTGGCTTTCATCAACCAAGCGGATGTCGACGATGTACACCGCCAGCAATTCGGCTTTTTGGCGGGCGTCAAAGCTGCGCTTGAACACGTGCAACTGCGCAATTGCGTCGGTGGCGATACCCAGACGTTCTGCGGCCAAAGCGCGCAAACGGGCTTCGGGAAGGAATTCGGTGTGGTTCTCGGGGTGGTATTCCAGCGCCGAGAGAGGGAGTTTGAGTTCTGCGAGGCGAATCATGGCTTGTAGTGATCAAGCAATAAGAAGCCGCTGATCGTAGCGGGAACCGGCCCAACGCGCAGTGTGTAGCAGTGGTGCTGGTGCTGTGTTCACGGATTTAAATTCAGGAGCTATCAGCGCAATCTGCATAAGGGCTAGAAGTCAATTTCGCTTATAAAAAGCAACACCTTGTGGTGCACGGTGAAAGCAGCCATGCTGCACAATGGCGCGGTGATTGCCTCTTCTTGCTTGCCCATTGTGGCCACTTCTTTGCTGCGCATCGACGCAGCCGCTGACCAAGCACCACTCAGTGCGCAGCAGCAACTTTTCAACGCTTGGGTACAACGCATTGCGGATCAGCGAGCTTGGCTGCTGGCCTGGGATGAGGCCGTGCAAGCCTGCCGCACCCGCTTTGCACGCGATGGTGTTCCTTTGCGCACCCGTTACCTGGATCTACAAGCGGCCTTGGCGCTGTACCTGGATCAGCAAAGTGCCCGCAAGCTGTCCAAGCTGGAGCGCCAGCTGCTGGAAAGCTGCTTGCTGGAGTCCGCGCAGCAAGTGGCGGATCTGAGTGATACACCTGCACAGCGTGCCGCCATGGAAGAGTTGGTACGCCGCTACACCCCTGAAGAAGAGGACGAGGAGCGCGAAGACGATGCGTCGCAGGCTGCGCCCAGCGCTGCGCAGGCAGCCAGTGCCAGTGATGACATTGACTGGCAAGACCCGGAGGCCGTCGCGCAGTTCTTGGAAGCCCAAGAGCAAGCTGCAGCCGCTCAGGCCGAGCGAGCCCGTGCGCAGCACCACGCCAAGCGCCAGCAACGCAAAGCGCAGCAAGCCCAAAAAGCCAAGGGGCCAACGGCGGCTGAATTGGCCAACCAGTCGTTGCGGGAGGTGTACCGTCGTTTGGCCAGCCGTTTGCACCCCGATCGTGAGCAAGACCCGGTGGAACGCGCGCGCAAAACGGCGCTGATGCAGCGGGTCAATATTGCCTATGAAGCCAGTCGCTTGATGGAGTTGCTGGAGCTGCAGTGGGAAGCCGAACAGATGGACCCCGCCAAGCTCGCACAGCTGAGCGATGCACGTTTGGCCCCTTACAACCGCATGCTGGAAGAGCAATGGAACGACCTGCAGCGCGATGTGCAGGCGCGTACGCAAGCGTTTGCGCGGGAGTTTGGTCTGGATACCGCCAAGCGCTTGCAGCCTGCCAAGCTGATGGCGCAGGTGCGCGAGCGGCTGCAGCAACTGCAAGCAGGTGTGGATTATTTGCGCCAGCTGCTGCAAGCGCTGGAAGACGATCCCGACACCTTGAAGCAGTGGCTCAAACACGAGCGCACCTGGGCGCGCCAGCGCGATCAGTAAAACAGCTTGGAGTGGCCCACGCCACCGGCCTTGTCCACGCGAATTTGCACGGGGATGCGCTCTTTGAGTGCTTCCACATGGCTGATGATGCCAATCATCTTGCCGCTGGCATTCAAGCTGTCGAGGGCCGCCAAAGCGGTTTCGAGCGTGTCACCATCCAAGGTGCCAAAGCCTTCGTCGAGGAACAGCGAGTCGATGGAGGTTTTGCGGCTGACCAAGTCCGACAGCGCCAAAGCCAGTGCCAGACTGACCAAGAACGACTCCCCCCCGGACAGGGTGCGCGTGTCGCGCGCCGCATCGCCTTGCCAGCTGTCCACGATGTCCAACTCCAGCTCCCCTGTGGCTTTGCGCTGCAAGCTGTAGCGGCCATGCAGGCGCAGCAGGTGTTGATTGGCCAGATGAAGCAGGTGGTCCAGCGTCAGACCTTGGGCAAATTTGCGGAATTTGTCGCCTTTGGCGGAACCAATCAGGCCGTCCAGACGTTGCCAGATTTCGCTGTCTTGGGCTTGCTGCTCAATCTGTGCGAGCAACGCCTGCTGTGTGGCCCGGTGTTGCGCATCGTCGTGCAAGCGGGCGCGGTGTGCGCCCAGCTGCTCCGTGCATTGCGCACGCTCGGCGTCTATCTGGGCAATGTGGGCCACGACAGCCTCGGGCGTGGCATCGGACAGTGCTTGGGCTTGCAATGTGGTCAAGCGCTGCTGGGCATCGGCCAGCACCGTATCCGCACGCTGCACCTGCGCGTGCAACTGTTCGCTGAGCGCTTGCAAGCGCTGGAACGTCTGCTGCGGCAGCAGTGCCGCCGCAAAATCTTCTGCACGGGCAAACGGGCTGGCCTGTAAGGCCTGCTGCCATGCATGTTCAGCTTCTTGCATTGCGTGCTGCAGCTGCAAGCCGCGCTGCTCGGCTTGCGTGATTTGCCCTTGCAAGCGGGAGATGGTTTGGGCGGTGGCTGCAATGCGCGTAGCGCAGTCCTCCAAATTGTGCGGAAGGGGCACCTGGCTGGCTGGCGCATTGGCGGGCAGGGTTGGCAAAGCCTTCGCACATGCTTGCCAGTGCGCGGCTGCTTCACTGGCTTGTGCATGCTGGGTGCGCAGTGCCTCCACGCGGCGCTCCAAGGTTTGCAGTTGCTGCTGTTGTTGCGCCCATTGCTGTACCTCTTGCTGGCGTGCTTGCAGCCAACTGTCGGTGGCTGCATTTGCGGGTAGGGCATAGCCCAAAGCATGCAAGCTGGCTTGCAAACCGTGTTCTAGCGCTTGGGCTTGCTGCTGCAAGGCCCCCAGTGATGCGCTCGTGCGCTCGTGTTCGGTTTGTAGGGCTTGCAGGGCCTGCAGGCTACTGCTGTGGGCAAACGTTGCTTGTTGTTGCGCCAAGATTGCAGCTTGCCATGCGGCTTGGCTGGCTTGTAGTTGTCGCTCGCCTTCTTCGACGGCATGCAGCATCCGCTGCAGCTCTTGCTCCGCTTGTTCGGCATGGCGCTGGGCATCCGCCAAGCTGCGCAGATCCTGCCAAGCTTCAGGGAGCACCGGCGTGCTGCTGGCGCTGCAAAGGGCATTCCAGCGCTGTTCCCAACGTCGAATGTCTTGGGCAATCGCTTCGTGCTGAGTTTGCAGCGCGCGCAGTTCGGCGTGTAAGCCCGCGATTTCGGCATTCAACTGCTCACCCTGGCGCTGCAGGGCATCCCGTTGCGCGATGGAGTCGCGCAACGCCATTTCTGTAGCGGATACATCCAGCGCTGCATAAGCGCTGACTGCAGGGTGCTCTAGCGATCCACACAGCGGGCATGCCTGGCCCGGTTGCAGGGCGTGGCGATGGTCTTGCAGGCTTTGGATGCGCTGCTCTTGCGCCAGCAAGGTTTGCTTGTCTTTTACGCGCTCTTGCAGCACGACGTACTGCTGGCGCAGGCTGGCGAGCTGTTGCTCCAGCGTGGGTAGGCGCTGCTGGCGTTCATTCAAGGCCTGTGCGCACTGGGTGTGTTGCTGTGACAAGGGGGGGCGCAATTGCGCATGGTCCAGCAAGTGCTGCCAGTGTTGCTGCTTGCGTTGTGCAGCTTGCCAGTGGTCACGCAGAGGCTGTATGTGGCCTCCATGGTTGGCCAAGCGTTGCTGCTGTGCATGCTGTACAGCAGCGTGCTGTTGGGCGGAGAGATCGACTTTGGCTTGGGTTTGCTGGGCCGCCTGCGCTTGCATGTGAGCTTGCTCTTGCAACTGCTGGGTTCGGCGATCCAGGGTGGCAAGCTCTTGCACGGCCATAGCGCATTGTTGTTGCAATTGTTGGTGCTGCTGCAACTGCGCCTGCCAGCCGCTGAGGCATGCTCCCAGCTGCGCGTAGCTGGCATGGGCTTGCAACCAGTGCTGTGTGCAAGTGTGTGCAGCCACCGCCGCTTGCCAGTCACAGCGGGCTGTATCTTGGGCTTGGGCACTCAGTTGCTGGGCGTGTTCGTGCAACTGCGAATGTAGGCGGTGGTGCTGCAATACATCCGTGTGCAACTGCTGCGTTTGCACTTGCTGCAAGGCATGTTCTCGCTGCACCTGCAGCCATTGGCTATGCAGCGGTGCTATCGCTTGGGCGGGGGCGTGGGCTTGCAGGCGCTGCAGATCAGCGCTGGCCTGCGCCAAGGCCTCTTGCGCTGCAGAACGCGCGTTCTGTGCCTGTGCTACCTCGGTGCGGGTGCGCGCGGTTTGGCTTTGCCAGTGGTGGATCGCTTGCAACTGCACATGTTGCTGCTGCAGATCTGCCAGCGTCGCTTGCAACTGGTGGGCCTGCATTGCCAGATCCATACGTGTGGCGGCATCCAGCAATTGCATGCCCTGGGCCTGCGCTTGCTGCTTTTCCAGCGCTTGGCGTGCATCGCGTGCACGCTCAAATACCGCCTGAGAGATCTGCCCGTAGATTTCGGTGCCCGTCAGCTCTTCCAGCAATTCCGCGCGGTCGTTGGCGCTGGCATTCAAAAATGCCGCAAAGCCACCTTGTGCCAACAGCATGGACTTGGTGAAGCGGCCAAAGTCTAGCCCTGTGATGGCGGCGATGCGTTTGATTTTTTCATTGCTGTGTGTGGTGAGGATGTGCCCTTCACCACTGGCCGCCTCCACCTGGGCCAGTTCCACCTTGGGGGATTGCAAAGCCCCATCGACTTTGTCGCGCGCGCGGCGCTGGCTCCAAAACGCGCGGTAGGTAATGCCTTTGA
Source organism: Comamonas jiangduensis (assembly GCF_030162955.1). NCBI lineage: Bacteria > Pseudomonadati > Pseudomonadota > Betaproteobacteria > Burkholderiales > Comamonadaceae > Comamonas > Comamonas jiangduensis. The sequence continues at coordinate 196,220 of NZ_JARXOV010000003.1, read as the reverse complement.
CCTCAAACTCCACCTCGGCCAAGCAATCAGCGGTATGGCGTGTCATCAGGTCATTGCTGGCACCGCCCACACTGCTTAAGCGCGGTGTCTGGTGGTACAGTGCCAAGCAGATGGCATCCAGCAACGTGGATTTACCAGCCCCCGTAGGGCCGGTGATGGCAAACAGGCCGTTATCGAGGAAAGGTGGCTGGCGAAAATCGATCGTCCATTCGCCTTTGAGGGCGTTCAGATTCTTCAGGCGCAGGCTCAGAATTTTCATGCGGCATCTCCTGCGTGCACGCTGGCCAGCACCTCTTGGTAGCGGAGGTGCAGAGCTTGGTGGACATCGGCAGACACCGTCTCTTGGGCCAATCTGCGCGCAAACACGTCGCTGGGGGTGAGGGCCTCCAAAGATTCACCATGCTCGGTAAAAAGCTGGGGCATCGCCGTGCCGCGCTGGCGTTTGACGCGCAGCACCTGCAAGGGCAGCCCTTGCGCCATGGCGTCGATGCGCGCTGCCACATCGGGCAGGTAGTCGTCTTCTTGCACCGTCACTTCCAGCCACGCAGGGTGTTCTGCGCTGCTTTGTGCTGCCAAGGCCTGCAGCTGTACGGGCAGACTGGCCAGATTGCCGGTGAGCGAAGCCAAAATTTGGCACACAGGCGTAGCCAAAGGGGTGAGGGCTTGCAGGCCGTGCGCATTCAAGTCGACCAGCAGTACTTCTTTGGTTTGCTTGGCTTCATCAAACCCCAGTGCAATCGGTGAGCCGCAGTAACGGATGTGTTCCAGTCCACCCACTTTCTGTGGTTTGTGGATGTGGCCCAAGGCGATGTAGTCCGCAGGCGGGAAGGCAGAGGTCGGGAAGGCTTCCAGCGCACCCACATAAATTTCTCGCACGGATTCGTTGCTGCTGGCACCTACCGTGGTCAGGTGGCCGGTGGCCACAATCGGTACGCGTGTGCCATGCGCTGCCTGAAGCTGCGCTTGCAGGGCTTGCGCTGCCGCAAACACTTGGGCGTAGGTGTCTTGGATGGCACTTTGTAGGTTGCGCTGTTTGTCTTCAGCGCTTTGCCCGGCCTGGCTGGTGAGCACATCGCGTGGCCGGATAAAAGGCAGTGCACACACAATGCAACCGGGCTGCGTGCTGCCTCTTACAGGCAAAGTGATCACATGCTGGGCCGCGTCACCGGTGGCCGCGATGACGGTGGTGTTCAGGTGGTGCAGCAGGGGCAAGCTCTCGCTGAGCACGCTGACGGAGTCGTGGTTGCCGCCCAGCAGCAGCAAGGCCACTTTGCGCTGGTGCAGTTGCGCAATCAAGCGGTAGTACAAGGCGCGGGCGTAGCTGGGAGGGGTGCCGGTGTCAAAAATATCACCAGCAATCAGCACGGCATCCACCGCATGTGCCTCGACCTGCTCCAGCACCCAGTCGATCAAGACAGCATGCTCGCGCTCGCGGCTGTGGTTCATGAAGTTCTGGCCAAGGTGCCAGTCAGAGGTGTGGAGGATGCGCATACGGGATCTGCTGAGACCGAAAAGTCAAAACCAAACAAGCATCTTAGCGAGGCTGTGGGCCAAGTGATGACCTGGCAACAGGTGGCCCTTGGGCACCATGCGCTGTGCGCCAGCTGTCTCCTGCATGACGCATTGGGCGCTAGACGGCAGAGGCCGGCAGCCAGTACATGCAGTGCAAAGCCCCGTGGCATGCCGCCTTGGGGGTCTGTGTTGCGGTGCACGATGTGGTTTGCCCTAAATCGCGCACACATGGGGGCAGACCCGCAGTGCGGTCGGTGCAATGCCTTTTAGATTGAAGCTCTGTGCAACGGTAAACATCAGGAGGCAGATATGCAGCGACGTGCTTGGATGTGGGGCGTGGTGGCGATGGCGGCGAGCTTGGCAGCAAGCGCTGTGCACGCCCAAAGCGAAACCTTCCCGAACAAACCCATCACGCTCATCGTGCCGTATGGCCCTGGCGGGGTGACCGATGTGATTGCGCGTGCCTTGGGGCTGGGCATGGGGAAAGCTTTGGGGCAAAACGTGGTGGTGGAAAACAAGGCGGGTGCGGCTGGCGCGATGGGCGTGGTCGATATGCTGACGGCCAGGCCCGATGGCTATCGCCTGACGCTGGCGCCCGTGGGCATTTTCCGCCAGCCCTACATCCAGAAAGTGGCTTATGACCCGGTGCGCGATTTGACCTATATCGCCACCTTCATGACCTACGACTTTATTTTGACGGTGCCCAGCGATTCGTCGATTCAGACGGTGCAAGACTATGTGGCGTGGGCCAAGAAAAATCCGGGGCAGATGAGCTACGGCACGCCGGGCAAATTCACCGCCAACCATGTGGCGATGGCGTTGCTGGAGAAAAAGACCGGCATCACACTCAACCACGCACCCTTCAAGGGAGACGCCGAGGCCATCAATGCGCTGTCGGGTGGGCACATCACTTCCGCTATTTTTGCCAACAGCATCTTGCCGCAGGTGCAAGCGGGCAAGGTGCGTGCGCTGGCCACGGCGGCTGATCGCCGCCCCGAAGCCTTTGCCAATGTGCCCACCTTCCGCGAAGCGGGCTATGAATTTGATGTGCCTTCGCCGTTGGGTATTGCTGGGCCCAAGGGCATGCCCTTGGATGTGGTGAAAAAGTTGGACCAAGCCATCAAAACCGCCATGCAAGACCCGGCTTTTCAGCAGGTGGTGCGCAATTACGGCATTCGCACGGATTACCGCGATCACCAAGCCTATGCGGCGTTTGCCAAACAGGCGTTTGCGCAAGAAAAAGACATCGTGCAGGGCATTGGGCTGGAATAAGGCTGCTTACTGCACGTGCAGCCGAATGCATTGCTGTGCGGGAAGCAGCTCACAGCGCAGCAATGTCCGGATGTGGCTGTCAAAAGCCATCTCGGTGCGCAGGTGCTGGCCATCCAGGCTGACCAGCCAGGCAATGTCTTCGGCACAGATGCGGCGTGCTGGCAAAGCCAGGGGGCCGTCGGGGCCGTGGACTTCTACGGTCACAGGGCCTTCTTCGCCAAAGATCATGAGGTACTCGGGCAAGGTGGTGGTGGCGTTCATAAATGCTGCACAAAGTGAAGTGAAGGCAGCGACCTTAAAAAGCGGCACGTGGTTTTGTCTAGCCTGTCCATCAACAACTGCGCAGATCTGCCTTGCAAGCTAAGGCGTGGCGCTGGATGCCGCGTATGGTTGGGCAGCCATCCCATAAATCATGGCTGCGTCAAAAATAAGAGCTGCTTGCGCTTGTTGTTTTTGAGTTTTGAATGGTTTTCTATCTGAAACCTTGATACAACAAGCGCAGGCAGCTATCAAAAAAGCCACCCGCAGGTGGCTTGCTTCACAGCTGGGCAGAGGCTGCATCACATGCGAAACACTTCCAAGGTGCGGCGCAAGATGCCTGCATTGGTGTTCATGTCCTGGGCCGAGTGGGCCGACTCTTCGGCCAGGCGGGCGTTGTCCTGCGTGACGGCATCCAAATCGTTCAGCGCATCGTTGACCTGGGCCACGCCCACGGTTTGCTCCCGCGTGGCGGTGACAACGCTGTGGATCAATGCGCTGACCTGGGTGACCGAGGAAACGGCTTGCTTGATGGTCTCTCCGGCGTGCTGCATGTGGCGTGCGCTTTGGTCCATCTGGTTGCTGGTGGCGGCAATCAGGTTGCGGATTTCACCTGCGGCTTTGGCGCTGTTTTGCGCCAGGGTGCGCACTTCACCGGCCACCACGGCAAAGCCACGGCCCTGCTCACCGGCACGCGCGGCTTCCACGGCGGCATTGAGCGCCAAGATATTGGTCTGGAAAGCGATGCTTTCAATCGTGGAGACAATTTGCCCCATTTGCTGCGATGACTGGTGCATGTCTTGCACCAAGGTGCTGACTTCTTCCATCGCCCTGCCGCCTTGTACGGCCAGTTGTGCGCTTTGTTCGCTGTGGTTTTTCACCTCTTCCGTGGCTTGCTGGGCATTAGCGACGGTAGCGGAAATTTCTTCCATGGCTGCGGCGGTTTCCTGCAAATCCTGGGCTTGCCGGTCGGTGCGGCTTGCCAGATTGATCGAGCCTTGCGTGAGGTTGCGCGACAGCATCGAAAATCCTTCAATTTCATGCCGTGCATCACCCACCACCGCACGCAAATTGATGTGCACTTGCTTGAGCCGCTCCAGCAAAAACGCCATGGGGTGGCGGCCTAAATAGGCCGGTAAAGGGCCGTCAAGCTTGCAGCCTGCAATATCACGCGCCAATGCAGCTGCGTCCTGGAAGGGTCGGGTCACGCGGATGTGCTGGCGATACAGCGCCAAGCCTGTCAAAGCCAGCAGCAGCGCTGCTTGCACACCGATTTGCCAGCCTGCATGCCAGCCCATCAGCGGAAACAGCAGCGCCACCACCAGCACCGGTGCCAGCAAGGCCATCAGCCGCTGTGTGAAGCTGGCGCGCTGCAGCTTGCCCAACTGGTTCATCAGCCCATGCTGGCGCACCCTTCCGGCATGCAGGTATCGATTGCCTTGGGTGCCGTTGCGCAAACTGTCATACAGCGCACTGGCGGCGCGCACTTCGCCTTCGGAGGGCTTGACGCGCACCGACATATAGCCGATGGGTTTGCGCCCCTCCATGATGGGCGTGACGTAGGCGCGCACCCAGTAGTAGCGCCCATCTTTACGGCGGTTTTTGACCAGACCCGACCAAGCGCGGCCATGGCCAATCGTGGCCCACAAATCCTTGAATGCTTCGCTAGGCATATCCGGGTGGCGCACGATGTTGTGGGGCTGGCCCATCAACTCCTCTGTGCTGAAGCCGCTGACGTGGATGAAGGCGGCGTTGCAGTGGGTGATGTGGCCTGCCTGGTCCGTGGTGGACATGAGCAATTCGCTCTCAGGCACCACAAACTCCTCATCGCGCAAGGCCTCCATGGGTGGGGGCGCAATGCTGCGCTTGGCTGCTTGGAACACCGGCTTGGGGGGCTGTGGGGTGTGCTGTGCTGGGGGGCGCGGCGCAATAACGTGGGTTTGCTTGGCCTGTGTGCGTTCTGTGGTGGCGTACATGGGTTTCCCTTGGTAAAGCGCTGGCGTGTACCTAAGAGAAATTCGCGCCAAACGGCCTCACATGCTAGGGAGTCCTAGTTGCAACAACATGTCACTGCTGCACCCATGCCACAACAAATCGCGCAGTTTTGTGCTGGATCAACCCTTGCGTGGCGGGGGCGTCGTGCAAGGCGCTGCACGGAGCACGCATTGGTCAAGTGGCTGAGGCAGGAGCCGCCTCTGTGTTAAAGCAGCCCCTCGCCGGGCTCACTCAAAAAACCGCCGCTTTGGTGTGCCCACAGCTTGGCGTAGATGCCGCCCAGTTGCAGCAGTTGCTGGTGGTTGCCTTCTTCCACGATGTGGCCCTTGTCCATCACGATCAGGCGGTCCATGGCCGCGATGGTGGACAGGCGGTGGGCAATCGCAATCACGGTCTTGCCTTGCATCAAGCTGTCCAGGCTGTGCTGGATGGCAGCTTCGACCTCGCTGTCCAGCGCGCTGGTGGCCTCGTCCAGCAACAAGATGGGCGCGTCTTTGAGCATCACGCGCGCAATCGCTACGCGCTGGCGCTGGCCGCCCGACAGCTTGACGCCGCGCTCGCCCACCTGGGCGTCGTAGCCGCTGCGGCCATGGCGGTCAGTCAGGCTGTCGATGAACTCGGCCGCCTCGGCACGTTCGGCGGCGGCACGCATTTGCTCTTCGGTGGCGTCGGGTCGGCCATACAAGATGTTCTCGCGCATGCTGCGGTGCAGCAGCGAGGTGTCTTGCGTCACCATGCCAATGGCGCCGCGCAGGCTGTCTTGCGTGACCTGGGTGATGTCTTGCCCATCGATGGTGATGCGCCCGCTTTGCGGCTCATGAAAGCGCAGCAGCAAGTTCACCAGGGTGGATTTGCCGGCGCCTGAACGGCCAATCAGGCCAATGCGCTCGCCCGGGCGAATGTGCAGGTTCAGCCCATCAATGACTTTTTTGCCACCGTCTTTGTAGCCAAAGCTCAGGTTTTCAAAGGCAATCGCCCCTTGCGTGACGCGCAATGGCTGGGCGTTGGGGGCGTCGGTAATGGTGCGCGGCTTGGTCAGCGTGGTGATGCCGTCCTGGATGGTGCCCACGTTCTCGAACAAGCCCGTCATCTGCCACATCACCCAGTGCGAGTAGCCCGCAATGCGCAGTGCCATGGCAATCACGGCGGCCACCACGCCCGCGCCCACCTGGCCTTGCGTCCACAGCCACAAGGCGGTGCTGGCGCTGCTCAGTATCAGCAAGGTGATGAGGGTGTGGTTGCTCAGCTCAAACAGGCTGACTAGGCGCATCTGCGCATAGCCTGTTTTTTTAAAGTCGTCCATTGCACTGCGTGCGTATTCGGCTTCGCGGCGGGTGTGGGCAAACAGTTTGACGGTGGTGATGTTGGTATAGGCATCGGTGACGCGGCCCGTCATCAGCGAGCGCGCATCGGCCTGCGCTTTGCCAATCGCTCCCAGGCGCGGCACAAAATACCAGCATGCTGCGGCGTAGCACAGCAGCCAAATGCCAAACGGCAGCAGCAAATAGGCATCAAAACTACCGGCCAGCAGCAAGATGCTGATGAAGTACACGGCCACGCCGACCAGCACATCCACCACAATGAAAATCACCTCGCGCACCGCCAATGCGGTTTGCATGATTTTGGTGGTGATGCGGCCCGCAAATTCGTCCGCATAAAACGACATGCTTTGCCCCAGCATGAGGCGGTGGAACACCCAGCGCATGCGCATCGGAAAATTGATGGCCAGCACCTGGTGCATGACCATGGTGTGCAGGGCCAGCAGCCCAATGCTGCCCAGCAAGATGGCCGCTATGCCGAGCATGCTGCCGCGTTGCTGCTGCCAGAAGTCCGCCACGGGCGTGGTGGCCAGCCAGTCCACAACCTGGCTCATCACGGCAAACAAAAATGCTTCGTAGACGGACAGGGCGGCGCTGGTCAGCGTCAGCAGCACAATCCAGCCGCGCATGCCACGCGTACAGGACCACAAAAAAGCAGCAAAACCTGCGGGCGGCTGTTGGGGCTCAGCCGCAGGGTAGGGGGGGATACGGTTTTCAAAAAAGCGAAACAAGATGGCAACTCTCCTTGCCCTGGCGATGGTAGGCCAGTGGCATGACCTGTGCGCAGCGCGGGCAATAGGTGCTTAAATTAATAGCTTTTGGCGCAATACTGATAAGGGTTAGAAGGTTTTTTTATTGCTTGTTATTGGCGGGCCAGCATGGCGCGGTTGCCCCATCAGGGCGTTGCGCAAGCGCAGTTCGCGCTGCAAATAAAAAGCCGCTGGGCTTGCGCGCAGCGGCTAGGCGTGGGGTGGCTAGCGGTTTAAGCGCTGGGCAAAAAGCCTTCCACCGACAAATAACGCTCGCCCGTGTCGTAGGCAAAGCCCAGCACCTTGGCACCGGGGGGCAGCTCGGGCAGTTTTTGCGCAATGGCTGCCAACGTCGCGCCGGAGGAAATACCCGCCAGCAGCCCTTCTTGCGCGGCCGCACGGCGAGCATATTCGCGCGCGGGCTCGCCTTCCACCTGAATCACGCCGTCCAGCAAACTCACATCCAAATTCTTGGGAATAAAGCCTGCACCAATGCCTTGGATAGGGTGGGGCGCCGGGGCGCCGCCTGAAATCACGGGCGAAGCGGCAGGCTCTACCGCATACACCTTCAGATGCGGGAACTGGGACTTGAGCACCTTGGCCACGCCCGACAGGTGGCCGCCCGTGCCCACGCCGGTGATCAGCACGTCCAGCCCGTCGGGGAAGTCGGCCAGAATTTCTTGCGCCGTGGTGGCCTCATGCACCGCCACGTTGGCCGGATTTTCAAACTGCTGCGGCACCCAGGCGCCGGGCGTTTGTGCGGCCAGCTCTTCGGCGCGGGCAATCGCGCCCTTCATGCCTTTTTCTTTGGGCGTTAAATCGAATTTCGCGCCGTAGGCCAGCATCAGGCGGCGGCGCTCGATCGACATGCTCTCGGGCATCACCAAAATCAGTTGGTAGCCCTTGACGGCGGCCACCAGTGCCAGGCCTACGCCGGTGTTGCCGCTGGTGGGCTCAATGATGACGCCGCCGGGTTTCAGGGCACCCGATTTTTCAGCGGCTTCGACCATCGACAGGGCAATCCGGTCTTTGATGGAGCCGCCGGGATTGCCGCGTTCGGACTTGATCCAGACATTGGCGCCCGCGCCAAAAATGCGGTTCATGCGGATGATGGGGGTGTTACCAATGGTCTGCAGGACGTTGTCAAATTTCATGGCGTCTCCTTGGCGGAAATGAGTGCGGATGGTGGCATTTTGTCGCACTTGTTCCAACGTATCGCCATATGCATATGGACGGCACGGATAAGCGCAGTGTTTCATTGGGCCATTGAGTGGTGCTTCAAATGGCTGCAGTGATCGTTGATACTTTGATGCATTCCAAAACAGAATTCAAAGAGAAGGGAAGTTCTTTATGTCACTTTTGCACTTCAATATGGCTGCCATGACGGCCGTGTGCGTGGCCTTGCTGGTGGGCTTTTCGTACCGCGACTCGCGCTTTGGCGGTGTGCTCATGATGTTGGGAGTGCTGGGCTTGATGGCCGTGATCGTCTACGACATTCGGGTTCTTTCCGAACTTCGCTGAAAACTGCGGGGGCATGGACGATAATTGCGCCCGTGAAGTTCGGCAGACTGCCGCTGGTGCGATCGTGGAAACACGGCACTGGAGGAACGTCCGGACTGCATAGGGCAGCGTAGCAGCTAACAGCTGTCCACCGTGAGGTGAGGATCAGAGCAACAGAGACGTAGTCTGTCAGGAGTGCCCGCAAGGGTAGACCGGACAGGGTGAAACGGGCAATCTCTACGCGCAGCAATACCAAGTAGGCACACGTTGACGGGGCCCCCGGAGTGTGCGGGTAGGTAGCATCGAGCCAGTGGGGCGACCCCTGGCCCAGAGTAATGGCAGTCACGCAGCGGGCAACCGCTGTGCACAGAATCCGGCTTATCGGCGAACTTCACACTTACACATTTCCAAGGCTGGGTGCGTGCACCCAGCTTTTTTTATGGCCAGCGCCCTGCTCCGATGCGACAGCGCGGTGGCAAAGGCTGCATTAATAATGCGGCCCATGCTGCGTTCTGACCAATACCTGTATCCCCAGTGCACACCGCCCCAGCCCTTGCTGGCGGCCACTTTGCTGCTGTTGCGTGACCGCGCACCAGGCGGGTGGGAAGTGCTGATCTCTCGGCGCTCCGAGCGCGCCAGCTTCGCGCCCGGCATGTATGTCTTCCCCGGTGGCGGTATTGAGGCCCAGGATGCCGCAGCAGGCCACGATGTCGTGCAGTTTCGTGCCGATATGGACGACACAATGCGCACGGCCGCGGTGGCAGCCTTGCGCGAAACGCTGGAGGAGATGGGCGTGCTGCTGGCGGTGAACGCGCAGGGTGCAGCCGTAGATCCTGCTGCGGTGCAGGGGCTGGACCGCAGCACGGCCTTGTGGCCCCAGCTGGCCGCTCAGGGGCTCAAGCTGGATGCGGCGGCGCTGTGGCAAGTGGGGCATTTCACCGCCCCACCGCATTTGCCCAAACGCTTTGCCGTGCCGTTTTTTGTGGCTCGCATGCCGCACGGGCAAACGCCGGAACCCGATAACAGTGAGCAGTTTGAAGCCGTCTGGGTAGAGCCCCAACAGGCACTGGCAGCGCACAAAGCCCGGCAAATGCCCATGATGCTGCCCACCGTGCGCACGTTGACGTATTTGGCCCAGTTCCCCAGTGTGGATGCCATTTTGGCGGCGGTTGCCCAAGGCCCGCTGTGGAAGTTTGCGCCGCGCTTTGCGCTGGAAAACGGCAAGGAGCGCTCCTTGCTCGACAGCGATGCGGCCTACGGTGAGGCGGCCATGGTCAGCCCCGATGGGCAGGTGGTGCACGAGCTGGCATGGCAAACCGAGCGCGCTGTGCCGCTGCGCAAGAACGTGCTGCGCCTGACGGCGCCGAATGCCAACGTTATGACCGGCCCCGGCACCAACAGCTATTTGGTGGGTGAGCCTGCCACGGGCTATATCGCCATCGACCCCGGCCCTGCCGATGCCGGCCATGTGGCGCGGCTGCTGGACGCGGCAGGCGGTGATGTGCGCCACATTGTCTGCACGCACTCGCACGCGGACCATTCCCCCGGCGCTTTCTTGCTGCAGGCGCTGTGCGTGCAGCGCGGTTTGCCCAAACCGCTGATTTACGGCCTGCCTTCGGCCCCCACGGCGCGGGCCAACAGCCACTTTGTGCCGGATGTGGTGCTTCAAGATGGAGAGCGACTGACGCTTGCTGCGCAAGCGCTAGAGGCCGAAAACACTGTGAATGTGACGCACACCTTGCGCGCCATATCCACGCCGGGGCATGCAGCCAACCACCTGTGCCTGCTGCTGCAAGAAGATGCGCTGCTGTTCAGTGGCGACCACATCTTGAACGGCAGCACCCCCATCATCGACACGCCCGACGGCAATATGCGTGACTACATCGACAGCCTCGACAAACTGGCTGCCTTGTGCTGCGCCGAAGGGGTGGAGTTTGTGCTGCCCGCCCATGGCTATGTGCTGGGCCATGCGCACCAGGTGATTGCCAAGCTCAAAGCCCACCGGCTGGCGCGCGAGGCCAAGGTGATGGCCGCCATGCGGGCGCAGCCTGATGGCAGCCCGCAAGACTGGGTGGCGCTGGCTTATGCCGACACGCCGCAAAACCTGTGGAAACTGGCGGAAAGAAGCCTGATTGCGCACGTGGAACGCATTCGTGCTTTAGGCTTGCTGCATGTCACCGACTGAACACCCCAAGAACAACGACAACAGCGTCCGCCTCTCCAAGCGACTGGCGGAGCAACTGGCCTGCTCGCGCGCCGAAGCAGAGCTGTACATTGAAAACGGCGCCGTCCAAATAGACGGCGTGACCGTGGAGCACCCCGGTGCCCGCGTGCTGCCCCAGCAAGTAATTACCGTGGCCGCAGGTGCCAAGGCCGAGCATGTTCCGCCTGTCACCATCTTGCTGCACAAGCCTGCGGGCTACTCGGTGCAAGCCGCAGGCAAGCTCAATGCTTTGGATTTGCTCACCCCCGAGAACTGGCACCAAGGCGATACGCCAGCCCCGATTCGCATGCTGCAAAAGCATTTTCAGAATCTGGAGTGCCTGGAGCCACTGCCTGTGCCCGCCAGCGGCTTGACGGTGCTGACCCAAGACCGCCGGATTGCGCGCAAGCTGACAGACGATGCGCTGTATATCGAGCAGGAGTGCATTGCCCATGTGCAAGGCAGTCTGGATGCGGAGGGGCTGGAGAGCCTGTGCAACGGCACGGCTATCGCGGGCAAGCGCCTGCCACGCACCAAGGTGAGTTGGCAAAGCGATAACCGCCTGCGTTTTGCCCTCAAAGGCATCTTCCCCGAAGAGATTGACGCCATGTGCCGGGGTGTGGGGCTGAAGCTGGTGGGCCTCAAGCGCCTGCGCGTGGGGCGTATCTCCATGGCCAAACTGGATGAAGGCCAGTGGCGCTATCTCATGCCTTGGGAGCGCTTTTAAGCAGCGCTTGATTGCCCGAGTGCGGGGCGTACCTGGTTGTAGAGGCCTTGTGCCCCCACGAAAAAAGGCGCGAATTCCGCGCCTTTTTTCATGTTCCATTTCTTAGGGCATGCATGCGCCGGGTGCCGCAGAGGCTGCAGGGGCTATTTGCTTTTGCTGTGCCCCATGGCAACAACCAAGGCCGTCACCAAGAAAAAAGCCTGCAACTCCAGCGCCCAGCCGCCCGATTTGCTTAGCTGCAAGAAGTGATTGGTGTGCACCAGCACCAAGGCCACCAGCATGTTCATGACCACGACCAGCGCCGCAGGCACCACATACAGCCCCACCAGCAAAAACAGCGGAGCCACCACTTCGCCCAGAAACACCGCATAGGCCAAAAAGCCGGGCAAGCCTGCTTTGACCAGCATGCTCTCAATGCCGCCGACACCGTTGGTGATCTTGGCCCAGCCGTGAAACAGCATCAGCACTGCCAAGGTGACGCGCAGCAGCACCATGGCCGCATGGGGATGGTAGAAGTGTTTCCAGAAGCTCATAAGGCCACAGAGTAAAACAAAAAATGCGTTTTCAATCCGTGGGAAAACAGGGAGAAACGGTTGCAGTCCACTGGCTTGTGGGGCGCCAGCGCATGCAGAGGGCAGGCGCATCTGACGTTGGCTGTAGGTCTGGGGCCAGACCTGTTTGAACAGGGTTGGCGTGGGCGAACAAGCCCTCTAGGATGATTTTCAGCCATGCGCCACAGCTGCTGTCTTGCAGCTTGTGCGTGTGCTTATTCATACTTTTTCGAGGGTTCTGACTATGCAAAAGACTTTCTCTGTGCGTTCTGTGGTTTGGGCTTCTGGCGCGGTGGCCGCTGCACTGGTGATGGCGGGCTGCACTTCGACCGGCAACACCCAGGGCAAGGGCTCGGCACCCAACAGCCGCGCTGAACTGGAGTCGCAGTCGACTGCAGCGCTGAACCGTTTGTACAGCGCCATGCCTGGCACCCGTGAGCTGGTGGCCAAGTCCAGGGGCGTGCTGGTGTGCCCTGCGGTGATCGGCGGCAGCTTTGTGATTGGCGCAGAACACGGCAAGTGCGTGCTGCGCTCTAATGGCACCACACGTGGCTACTACAGCACCACCGCAGCGTCGATTGGCTGGCAGGCTGGCGGTCAATCCAAAGCGGTGATTTATGTGTTCAGCGCACAAGATGCGTATGACAAATTCGTCAAGAGCGATGGCTGGTCGGTAGGTGCCGATGCCAACGTGGCAGTGGGCAAGGCTGGCGCCAATGGCGCGATTGACACCACCACAGCCAATGCCCCGGTGAGCAGCTATGTGCTGAACAACACGGGCCTGGAGGCCGGCGTCTCGGTCAATGGCAGCAAGATCAGCAAGATCAATATGTAAATAGCGCATCGCACCAAGGTTTGTGTACAAAGACCGGCATCTGCCGGTCTTTTTTTATCAGTGTCAAATAAGCGTTTGAGGCAGACTTATCAAGCACCGTTAGCTATGCTTTTAATTTTTGGAAGTGCTGTGTCACCGCAGAAAATATCTGCGCACGGGGCACACAGGCAGCACCAGTTTGTGCGGCAGCGTGGAAAAAAGGTCTAAGCTTTGGGCTTTGCTCTTTGTGCACTGCTTATGCAAGTTCGATTCACCAAAATGCAAGGCGCTGGCAACGACTTTGTCGTGCTGGACGAGACCCAGGGGCGCTTGGGCCTGACGCCTGCGCACTACCGTTTTCTGGCGGATCGCCACTTTGGGGTGGGGGCCGACCAAATTTTGACGGTGCGCCCTTCCCCCGCACCAGGGGTGGATTTTGAATATGTCATCCACAACGCCGATGGCGGTGAGGTAGAGCAGTGCGGCAACGGCGCACGCTGTTTTGCACGTTATGTGCATGACAAAGGCTTGACGCCCAAGACCGAGATTCGCGTACAGACCCAAGCGGGGGTGATTGCCCCCCAGCTCACTGCGGATGGCCGCGTCACGGTGAACATGGGCGCGCCCGTGCTGGAGCCAGCGCGCGTGCCGTTTGATGTATCGGGCCTGCCGCAACAGCGCCAGTCTCAAGCGCTGGTGTGGCCCTTGGCCTTGCAAGGCCCTGCGCCGCTCGACCAGGTGCAGGTGGTGGCTGTGTCCATGGGCAACCCGCATGCGGTGCAACTGGTGGAGGATGTGGAAGCTGCCCCGGTGGCCATCGTCGGCCCACAGATTGAGCGCCATATACGCTTTCCACAGCGCGTGAATGCAGGCTTTATGCAGGTGCTCTCGCGCACTGCAGTCAAGCTGCGCGTGTACGAGCGCGGCGCCGGTGAAACACTGGCCTGCGGCACGGGAGCGTGCGCGGCAGTGGTTGCCGGTATCCTTTTGGGGGTGCTAGACCACCGCGTAGACGTGCATACTCGCGGGGGTCTGCTGACCATTGAATGGACGGGGGGCGCGCAAGACGCTGTCATGATGACGGGGCCTGCCACCACGGTGTTTGAAGGTCAGATACACATTCCCGAAGAACTATGAACAGCATTGAAACACCCGCCATGAATGAAGCCAGCATTGCCGAGTACCTGCTGCAACACCCAGAGTTTTTTGAGCGCCATGCAGAAATGCTGACGGCCGTGCACCTGAGCAGCGGTCACGGCCAGCGCGCTGTGAGCTTGCAAGAGCGCCAGGCAGAAATGTTGCGCGACAAAATCAAGGGCCTGGAAGGCCGCATCATGGAAATGGTGCGCAACAGCAGTGAAAACTCCGCCATTGCACACAAAATCCATCGCTGGAGCTGCAACTTGGCTGCGGTGCAAGACGTGCGCCAACTGCCCCGCGCCATTGCCGAAGGCATTCAAAAAGAATTCGATGTGCCGCAAGTCGGCATCCGCGTGTGGGATGTGGCTGGGCCTTATGTGGGCCAGCTGTTCACCATGGGCGTGAGCGAAGATGCCAAGTCGTTTGCCACCTCGCTGACCATGCCGTTTTGCGGCCCCAACCTGGGTTTTGAGCCCACGGCCTGGCTGCCCAACCCCAGTGAAGTGCAGTCTATGGCACTGCTGACGCTGCGCGAAGGCCCCAACGACAGCCAAAGCCCCGCCTTCGGTCTGCTGGTGTTGGGCTCGCCCGATCCGCTGCGTTTTGATGCCACCATGGGCACGGAATTCCTCTCGCGCATTGCCGAGCAGGCCAGCGCCGCGCTGGGGCGTTTGCGTGTGATGCCCTCGGGCAATTAATGGGCGCTTAGGCGCGAGCATGGGTATGCCAGACGCGGTTGCACTTGCGCCACAGCTGCAGGCCTATCTGCAGCATGTCGCCAGTGAGCGGCGCCTGGCCCCGCGCACGGTAGCCATCTACACCGAAGGCCTGCAGCAATTGCAGGCCATGGCTGCGCAAGCCGGCCACGAGGTGCTGGCACTGCAACCTCCGCAGATACGCCGTTTTGTGGCCGCTTTGCATGCCAAAGGCCGCCACGGGCGCAGCATTGCGTTGTGGCTGTCGTGCTGGCGTGGTTTTTTTAAATGGGCGGCGTGGCAGGGCTGGGTAGAGCGCAATCCGGTGGAGGGCATTCGCGCCCCGAAAACTTCCAAGCCCTTGCCCAAAGCCTTGGGCGTGGACGCGGCCGTGCAGCTGGCCGCATTTGTGAACGCTGCGGCAGACCCCTGGGAAGAGGCGCGCGATGCCGCCATGACCGAGCTGCTCTACAGCAGTGGCTTGCGCGTGAGTGAGTTGGCCCATCTGGACGTGCAAGCGGGCTCTGGGCTGGGGTGGCTGGATCTGCAGGCGGGTTTGGTGCATGTGACAGGCAAAGGCGGCAAGCGCCGCAGCGTCCCCGTGGGGGCGCCCGCCAAAGCTGCGCTGCAACGCTGGTTGGCGCTGCGTGCCAGCCGGTTTGGCGTTCAGTGGGCCGAGTCTGCGCTGTTTGTGGGCGCGCGCGGTGCGCGCATTACGCCGCAGATGGTGTGGCTGCGCTTGCGTCAGCGCAGCCAGCAAGCGGGCCTGCCGGTGGCCGTGCATCCGCACGTGCTGCGCCATTCGTTTGCCAGCCATGTGCTGCAGTCCAGTGGCGATTTGCGTGCGGTGCAAGAGTTGCTGGGGCACGCCAACATCTCCACCACGCAAATCTATACGCGGCTGGATTTTCAGCACCTGGCCCAGGCCTATGAGCAGGCCCACCCCCGGGCACGCAAGAAATCTTGAACGCTGCTTGCTTCTGAAAGAGGAGCTGCTAGCGGATGAAAGTAAAGCTTCTCAAGCTGTTTTAGTGCTGAGAAGCCTGTTTATCGAACGCTAGCCGCTCTTGTTTTTGTACAGCGACATGGTGTGCTTATTGCTTGTTACCTTTTTATACAAGCGAATGAGCGGGACAAGCACCATGGAGTTATTGCTCAAATACGAAGGACACCACATTCCCCCTGGCTGGGAGCGTTTGCAGGGCATGCGCATGGGGCGCAATGTGTGGGTGTTCAAGCTGCCACACCCAGACGCTGTGCTGGCGCTGATGCAGCAACTGGCGCAAGACGTGGACGAGCAAGTGCTGGCCTTGACGCTGGTGGCTGTGGTGCAGGTGGCCGCGCAGCAGTCGCCCGCCCTGCTGCTGGATAACGCCGTGCCGTTCATGGTGCTGTTGACGCGGCTGCGCTACCCGTGGCTGCAAAGCGGCATCGAAAAATATGTGGACGTGCACTTTCAGCCCATCATCGATTTGGCGGATGGCGGGCGCATCCATGCGCAAGAGGCGCTGTGCCGCTTGCGCACCCCAGACGGGGCATTGCTCAACGGCTATGAAACCTTCACCCTGGCGCGCCACCTGGGGCGGCTGGATGCGCTGGATATGGCGTTGCAGCAAAAAGCCTTGCAGCGCAAGGCCGCAGATTTGGAGCCGGGCACGACCTTGTTCTTGAACGTGCTGCCGTCCACGCTCATGCAGCCCCACTGGCCCGCGCAGTTTGTGCAGTGGCTCAGTGACTGGGGCATTGACCACCAGGAGGTGGTGATTGAAGTGGTGGAGAGTGAAAAAGTTGACCCTGCCGGGCTGGCACAGCGCTGTGATGACCTGCGCCGCCAGGGGCTGCGTATTGCGCTGGACGATATGGGGGCGGGCTTTAACTGCCTGTCGGTGCTGGGCATGGTGCGCTCTGACTACATCAAGGTCGACCGGGGGCTGGTGCACGAAGCGCGGGGCAGCCGGGTGCGCTCGGTGCTGCTCGAAGCGCTGGTGTCGATGGCCGAGCGCTTGGGTGCAACCGTGATTGCCGAGGGCTTGGAGCGCACCGAAGATGTGGCGTTTTGCCGCTCCCTGGGCATTCATTTGGTGCAAGGCTATTTGCTGGCGCGCCCCAGTTATGCACCATTAACGGGCAAGCTGGGGGTGCCCGCTGCCGACAAAAGCGTGCCCGTGCAGCGCGTGGACCGCTTTTGCATCACCGATGTGATCGAGTCGCCGCCGGCGTTTGATATCCAGGCCCCGCTGACGCTGGTGCGCCAAGCGTTTCGGGAATCGCCAGAGCTGCCGTGGTGCATGCTGACCGATGGGGGGCGCCCCGTGGCCGTCTTGCCCCGTGGGCGTGCGCTGGCGCGGCACACCCGCACGGTGGCGCAGGGCGCGCAGCCGTTGCAGCGCATGCTGCCGTTCAATATGGGCCTGACGGCCTTGGCGCGCAGCCTGTATCTGGAGCGCATGGAGACCACGCCCTGGGCGGTGGTGGATGAGCACGGCTGCTACATCGGCACGCTGGAGCCGATGATGCTGGTCTCTCACCTGCTGGCGCGGCAAGCGCATGGCGCCAGCTTGCACCCGCTGTCACAGTTGCCCACCGGGCCCACGCTGCGCCAGGCGATTGAAATGCGCATTGCCCGCAAGCATGGGCATCTGGAGCTGGTGTATATCGACCTGGATCATTTCAAGGCCTTCAACGACCGCTATGGTTTTGTGCGCGGCGACGCCATGATCCGCACGCTGGCAGAAATTTTGCGCCACGTGTTCGCGATGAGCACGGAGTGCATGCTCGGGCACATTGGGGGTGATGATTTCATCGTGCTGTTTGACCAGCCTGACCCCTTGCTCATTCCCCAGCTGCAACGCGCCATGGCGCAGTTTCATACCCTGGCGCAGCACCTGTACGACACCGAAGACCTGCAGCGTGGCTATTTTGTGACCGAAGATGGGGAAAGCCACCCCGTTGCCAGCATGTCGGTGTCGTGCGTGAACGGCAGCACGGGCATGCCGCAAGACTGTGTGGAAGCCTCGGCGCGCGCCGCCAAGCTGAAAAAAGTGGGCAAAAACGTAGGCGGCAATGTGATTGTGGTGGAGGCACAAACGCCGCGCGTGATTCACCCCGAAGCCCGGGGCGACAACATGTCGGGCTGGGAGGCGCATGTGCTCGACATCTTGCAGCGCCTGCTGCAAGAGCCGCGTGGGCGCGATGCCCGCGCGCTGGACCATGTCTTCAAGGCCTACCCGTTTTTTGAGGTGCTGTTTGAGCTGGATGCCCAGGGCGTGCAAACCTGTGCCAACTGGATCAACCCCGCCATGTACGGCCGCATTCGCGCAGGCGGTGCCGGGGCCAACCGCAGTGGCCAGTCCTACTTTGCCCATGTGCGGGACAGTGGGCAGGCTTTTGTCTCCCCCATTTACCTGTCCAGCGCCACCGAAGACTTTTGCCTGACCATTGCCGTGCCGATGTACGGCACCAGCGGGCGCTTTACCGGTGTTTTGGTGGGGGACTTGAACCTGGCCTCCATGGCCAGCCTGCTGGAAAACCGTGTGGTTGCCTGAGGGTGTATTAATATTGATAGCTACCAGCGCTTTCTGTATAAGCGTCAGAGCCTTAAAACACTAAGAATTGGCACATCCCTGCTGGGGCCATGTGCTTGCTGCACTGGCTACACTTTCGGCCTCTGGCGCGCGGCCATCGTCGGCTGAGCGCTTGGGCTTTGATTAATCAGCAAGCTGCACGGCTGCAGTTTGCACATTGCGACAAGGTTGTACTTCCATGGCACTCATTCCCGTCAGCATCCTCACCGGCTTTTTGGGCGCGGGCAAGACCACGCTGCTCAAGCGCGTGCTCAGCGAGTCGCACGGCATGAAGATCGCTGTGATTGAAAACGAGTTTGGTGAAGAAAACATCGACACCGACATTCTGCGCGCCGAGTCCACCGAGCAAATCCTGCAGATGAGCAACGGTTGCATCTGCTGCACCATCCGCGAAGACCTGCGCGAAGCGCTGCAACTGCTGGCCGCCAAGCGCCGCAAGGGCCTGGTGGAATTTGACCGCATCGTGATCGAAACCACCGGTTTGGCCGACCCAGGCCCCGTGGCGCAAACCTTCTTCATGGACGATGAGATTGCGGAAACCTACCTGATCGACTCCATCTTGACCTTGGTGGACGCCAAGCACGCCAACCAGCAACTGGACGACCGCCAGGAAGCGCGCCGCCAGGTCGGCTTTGCCGACCAGATATTCCTGTCCAAGACCGATCTGGTGACCGAGGCAGAAAAAGACGCGCTGATTCACCGCCTCAAGCACATGAACCCCCGTGCCCCCATCAAGGCCGTGCACTTTGGCGATGTGGCCCTGAACGAGGTGTTTGACCTGCGTGGCTTCAACCTGAACGCCAAGCTGGACATCGACCCCGACTTCCTTAAGGAAGATGACCATGGTCATGACCACGATCACAGCCACTGCGACCATGACCACGGCCATTGCAGCCATGAAGGGCATGACCACGAGCATGCACACGGCCACGACTGCGGCCATGACCATGCGCACGGTGAGCACTGCAACCATCCGCACCATCACCACCATGACGACGATGTGAAAAGCTTTGTCTACCGTGCGGACAAGGCCTTCGATCCCGCCAAGCTGGAAGACTTTCTGGGTGCCATCGTGAATATCTACGGCCCCAAGATGCTGCGCTACAAAGGCGTGCTGCACATGCAGGGCACCAACCGCAAGGTCATCTTCCAGGGCGTGCACCAGTTGATGGGCAGTGATTTGGGCCCAGACTGGGCAGAGGGCGAAAAGCGCCAAAGCAAGATGGTCTTCATCGGGATTGATTTGCCGCAAGATATCTTGCGCCAAGGTCTGGATCAGTGCTTGGTATAAGGGGGTGAGGCCCTGAAAAGCATTGTGCGAATCAGGGTTAAACCAGACAAGCTTGTGCGTTATGTACAACTTTAGGGGTTAAGCCGTGTCTGACCGATACAATCGCGCCCCTGATAAGAACCCGGTACTTCATACCTGATGGGTGAACCGACTGGGCCGTGCTAGTACTGTGAGGAGACAGGAAGTGACAGCAGTCGATACGAGCAAGAAAAAAGCCGCACCCAAAGTGGTTGCCGCCACCGCCGAGCAGAAGGGTAAGCCCGCAGGCGAAAAAACTGCAGCCAAGCCCAGCGCTGCTGCCGCCAAAACCACAGCGGGCAGCAAGTCCCGCGCTGTGACCCATGAACCCACCAAGGCCGCTGCTGCACCTGCAGCAGTTACCAAGGCCGTTTCAAACAACACCATGCCAACGACAACTTCTGTGCCTACTTCCTCTGTGACCAAACGCGACCCCAAGCTGGCGAACAACTGGAAGACCAAGCCTTTGGAAGAGCTGACCGATGCGGAAATCATTGCGATGCCTGACGACGAGTACATGAACGATGTACAGATGGCGTACTTCCGCGCCAAGCTGGTCAAGCTCAAGCAAGACATGCATCAAAACGCGGGTGAAACCGCAGAAAACCTGCGCGAAGACACCGTGGTGGTGCCCGATCCCGCAGACCGCGCCACCATTGAAGAAGAGCATGCGCTGGAGTTGCGTACACGCGACCGCGAACGTAAGCTTTTGAAAAAAATCGAACAATCCATTGCTCGAATCGACGCAGGTGACTATGGTTACTGCGATGAGACGGGTGAGCCCATCGGTGTGCCACGTTTGCTGGCACGCCCGACAGCGACACTGTCGCTGGAAGCGCAGCAGCGCCGTGAGCTCAAACAAAAAATGTTCGGCGATTGAGGGAGTGCCGTGCTATCAGCACGGCTTTGAAAACTGCACATGCATCCAGACAGCGGAAAATCAGGTGGTTTTTTCAACAAGGTGATGCACATGGTGCGCGGCACCCCCGCTGCCAGTGCTTCATCTATCGATCCCGACAGTCTGAGTGCACGTGAAGTGCTGCAAGAGTCGATGGTGCGCAAGCGCCGCAATGAGGCCATACGCTTGCATGAGTTTGCCCAACTGCGGTTGCTGCGCCAGCGCAATGAAGTTGGGGGGCAAGTCAGTGCCAGCCAAGCCGCCAAGGATGATGCACTGTCATCCCTGCTCGGTCAGGAAACCCGCAGTACCGAAACCCTGCAAAAAATTGATGCCATTGAGGCACAAATGTCTGGCCAGTGGTGGCGCAGTTCTGCGCAAACTGCTGCCAAGGTAGAAAAAACCGCCACACCACGACCTTCCACGGCGCGCCCGCTGGGTGACATTCCTGTGCTGGGTGAAGACAGCGTGGTGCAGCCCCCAGCCCCTGCGCCGGTAGCACTGCCCTCGCAGGTGGTGCCTATGTCCCCTGCGCCCGCTGCCGCGCTATCGCCCGCAGCGCCTGCCGCTGCATTGCCCGTTTTTCAACCCCATCCCGACTTGGAAGAAGCCGCCATCTTGTTCGCCCATGGTGATATGGACGGTGCGCGCACCCGTTTGCTCGAGCAGTTGGTGCAGGTGCTCAGTACGGAGGCGGTGGATGAAGACAAAGCCGCTGTGCTGTGGCATGCCGTGCTGGACTTGTGCCGCGCGACCGGCGACGAAGAGGCTTTTGAACCGCTGGCCATTGACTATGCGGAGCATTTTGGGCGTTCGGCCCCGCTGTGGTCGTCGATTCCTGAGCGTATGGGCTTGCCTGCTTTGCATGGCGCGGCACGGCCCCATGCGCCTAAGCGACAGTTCCAATGGTCTTGCCCCTCGATGTTGACGGTGGGCTCGGTCACGGCGTTGCGTGCGGCGCAGGCAGAAGCTCCGCAGCCCTGGAGCATGTCGTGGCTGCGCTTGCAGTCCGTGGATGAGGCTGCACTGACGCCGTTGACCCAATTGCTGAATGCCTGGTCTGACGGCGAAGGGCAGTTTGTCTTGTCTGATGCGGGCAAACTCTTGCAACTGCTGGAGCGGCACACACCTGTGGGGAATGCCGCCACCTGCGCTGCGTGGTGGGAATTGCGTATGGCAGTGCTGCGCATGATGGATCGCATGGACGATTACGAGCAAGTGGCGCTGGATTATTGCGTGACCTACGAGGTGTCTCCTCCATCATGGGCCAAGCCGCAATGCCATTGTGTGGTGCAGGAAGAGGGGGAGGCGGATATCTCCATCTTGCAAGAGGCCTCGCTGCACTCTGCCCATGCACAGGCCAAGGGGCTGGTGCCCGTTCCGGTGGCTTCGGCCATGCAGGGACTGGCAGGCGTGATTGAAGGCGACCCACAAGTGTGGCTGGATGCCTTGACTGCGCAGGCCAAGCCCGGCCAAGTGCTGGAAGTGGCGTGCGACAACTTGATCCGCCTGGATTTTGTGGCCGCTGGTGGTTTGCTCAACTGGGCTGCAGAGATGCAAAACCAAGGCTATATCCTGCGCTTTACGCAGTTGCACCAGCTGGTTGCGGTGTTTTTTCACGTGATTGGGATTCACGAGCACGCCACCGTGCAGGCGACGCTCGCCTGAGTGCCTAAAAAATGCAGAATGGGCGCTTGTATTCACAGGCGCAGCCCTTATCTGCATTGGCTATGGAACAGTATCACGGCACCACCATCATCAGCATCCGTCGCGAAACCCCCGAGGGCGTGCAAGTCGCCATTGGCGGCGATGGCCAAGTCACTCTGGGGCACATTGTGGTCAAGGGCACCGCGCGCAAGGTGCGCAAGCTCTACCACGGCAAGGTGCTAGCGGGGTTTGCCGGCGCTACCGCCGATGCGTTCACCCTGTTTGAGCGTTTTGAAGCCAAGCTCGAAAAACACCAAGGCCACCTGACCCGTGCAGCCATTGAGCTGACCAAAGAATGGCGCACCGATCGCGTACTGCGCAAACTGGAAGCGATGCTGGCCGTGGCCGACCACTCCGCTTCGCTCATCATCACGGGCAACGGCGATGTGCTGGAGCCCGAACAAGGCATTGTGGCAATTGGCTCGGGCGGTGCGTATGCCCACTCGGCGGCCAAAGCCTTGCTCAATAACACCGACTTGTCCGCAGAGGAAATCGTGAAAAAGTCGCTGGAAATTGCGGGTGAGCTGTGCATCTACACGAACATGAACCACACCCTAGAGGTGTTGCCCACCACGCCGCGCTGATTGGCTGTGAAATATTAATAGCTGCTAGCGCTTTCTGGATAAGCGCTAGAGCCTGATTTGACTGATATTTGCTTATGTCCTCCATGACCCCCCAGGAAATTGTTTCCGAGCTGGACAACCACATCGTGGGCCAGTCAGCGGCCAAGCGTGCCGTGGCTATTGCCTTGCGCAACCGCTGGCGTCGCCAGCAGGTGGCGGATGGCCTGCGCCAAGAGATCACGCCCAAAAACATTTTGATGATTGGCCCCACTGGCGTAGGCAAGACCGAGATTGCCCGCCGTCTGGCACGTTTGGCCGATGCGCCTTTCATCAAGGTGGAGGCCACCAAGTTCACCGAGGTGGGCTATGTGGGCAAGGACGTGGACTCAATCATTCGCGATTTGGCGGAAATTGCCGTCAAGCAAGCGCGCGAGAGCGAAATGAAAAAGCTGCGCATGCGGGCGGAAGACGCGGCCGAAGACCGTGTGCTGGATGTGCTGCTGCCCCCAGCGCGCACGGGGGATGCTCCCGTGGAAGACAACAGCACGCGCCAGATCTTTCGCAAAAAGCTGCGCGAGGGGCAACTGGACGATAAAGAAATAGAAATCGACTTGGCGGAAGCCAAGCCCCAGCTGGAGATCATGGGCCCTCAGGGCATGGAAGAGATGACCGAGCAGTTGCGCGGCATGTTCAGCCAACTGGGCCAAGAGCGCCGCAAGACGCGCAAGCTCAAGATCAAAGATGCCTTGAAGCAGTTGGTGGACGAAGAAGCCGCCAAGCTGGTCAACGAAGAAGAGACCAAGGCCCGCGCCCTTGCCAACTTGGAGCAAAACGGCATTGTCTTTATCGATGAGATTGACAAGGTGGCGACACGCCAGGAAGCCAGTGGTTCTGACATCTCACGCCAAGGGGTGCAGCGTGACTTGCTGCCGCTGGTGGAAGGAACGACGGTGTCCACCAAGTACGGCATGGTCAAGACGGACCATATCTTGTTCATCGCTTCGGGGGCCTTCCACCTGTCCAAGCCCAGTGATTTGATTCCGGAGTTGCAAGGGCGCTTTCCGATCCGCGTGGAGTTGCAATCGCTGTCGGTGCAAGACTTTGAGGCCATCCTGACGCAAACCCATGCATCGCTGACCAAGCAGTACCAAGCGCTGCTGGAGACCGAAGGGGTGCAGCTGCACTTCACCCCAGATGGCATCACCCGTTTGGCCTACACCGCTTTTACCGTGAACGAGCGCACAGAAAATATCGGCGCGCGCCGTTTGTCGACGGTGATGGAACGTTTGCTCGATGAGGTGAGTTTTGATGCCGTCAAATTGGCAGGGCAGACCGTCACGATTGATGCAGCCTATGTGGATGCACGACTGCAAATGCTGAGCCAGGACGAAGACTTGTCGAGATACATCCTGTAACCAAATCATTGCCCGCACATCCCCCTTGGTGACGCCTTGTCACCAAGGGGGATTTGTTTTGATAAAGAACGTAAAAGGGCTGTAGGACAGCATTGTTCTGCTGATGAGCGGTTAAGTGATTGAAAGTAAAAGACTTTTTGGTTTTTTGGTCGATTTTTTACTTTCTAAGTCATTGATTTCATTGCAAATGTTTGTGAAGGCCCTAATAGCGTGGCCCGAATTTGCTGCTACAGTGCAAAAAAGTGCAATTAAGTGGTGCAAATTGCCTGAAACGCCCTGTGAAGGGCGCTCAAGGCCCAAGTAAACGGGGTGTGATCGATCGTGTTTCAAGGGGCTTCTTCGCTGAATCTCGACGGCAAGGGCCGGTTATCCATACCGACCCGGCATCGTGACGCCCTGATTTCCCAAGCACAAGGCCAGATCACTATCACCAAACATCCCCACGGATGTCTGATGCTCTTTCCGCGTTCTGAATGGCTGCTGTTTCGTGAGCGCATTGGCCAATTGCCCATGTCGGCGCAGTGGTGGAAGCGCATCTTCTTGGGCAATGCCATGGATGTAGACATGGACGGCACGGGCCGCGTGCTGGTCTCTCCAGAGTTGCGCCAAGCAGTAGGCCTGGATCGAGAGGTGATCTTGCTTGGCATGGGCAATCACTTCGAGCTTTGGGACAAAGCCACTTATGAAGCCCATGAGGCGCAAGCCATGCAAGCGCCCATGCCCGACGTATTTCAAGATTTCGCTTTCTAAAGGGTGCGCTTTGAATCAGCCCCTCCAACACATCACAGTTTTACTGAACGAGGCGGTAGACGCCTTGCTGGGAAATGATCCGTCTGCTGCGCATGGCACTTATGTCGATGGCACTTTTGGCCGTGGAGGCCACTCGCGACTCATCCTCTCCAGGCTGAGCCCGCAGGGGCAGCTGATTGCGTTTGACAAAGACCCGCTGGCGATTGCAGAAGCCGGACGTATCCAAGACGCCCGTTTTTCTATTCGTCACCAAGGGTTCCGCAATATCAGCGAATTGCCAGATGCCAGTGCCGATGGCATCTTGATGGATTTGGGGGTGAGTTCCCCCCAGATCGACCAAGCTGATCGCGGTTTCAGTTTTCGCTTTGATGGCCCTTTGGATATGCGCATGGACACCACCCGGGGCCAAAGCGTGGCCGAGTGGCTGGCAGATGCCGAGGTGCAGCAGATCACGGATGTCATCCGTGATTACGGTGAAGAACGTCTCGCTTACCCCGTGGCCAAGGCGATTGTGGCGCACCGCGAGGCCCATGGCCCTTTGCAAACCACCACCGAATTGGCACAGTTGGTAGGCAAGGTGGTGAAAAGCCGCGATGGTCAAAACCCCGCGACACGTACTTTCCAGGCACTGCGCATTTTTATCAATGCGGAGTTGGTGGAGCTGGAAGAGGCGCTGGCGGCCAGCTTGCGCGTGCTCAAACCGGGCGGTCGTTTGGCGGTCATTAGCTTTCACTCGCTGGAAGACCGTATCGTCAAGCAGTTCATCGCGGAGCACTCCAAAGAGGTGTATGACCGCCGCACCCCATTTGCAGAACCCAAGCCCATGCGCTTGAAGGCGCTGGAGCGTATCAAGCCCAGCAAGGCGGAAGTCGATGCCAACCCGCGTTCTCGCAGTGCTGTGATGCGTGTGGCTGAACGTACCGAGGTGCCTGCATGACAGCCCGTGTACGGCTGCGCCAGACAAGGAGGGCGGCATGCTGCGCCTGAACTTCTTGTTGCTGGTCTCCGTGATGTTGAGTGCACTCTATCTGGTGCAAACCCAGTACGAGTCGCGCCGACTTTTTACAGAGCTGCACCGCGCCACCAATGAATCCCGCAATTTAGAGACGGAGTACCAGCGTCTCCAAGTGGAGTTGCGTGCCCAGTCTTCACCCTCGCGCATCGAAGCATTGGCGGTTGCACAGGGCTTGCAAGGCGCTTCGCCCGCTATCACGCACTATGTGCATGACACCCAGCAAGTTGGGGGTGTGCAGTGAGGCGCGGCCTGAATTACGCATCCAGCCCTTTGCTGGCCAGCAAAACGCCCGCTTGGCGCAGCAAGTTTGTGATGGCTTGCGTGGTGTTTGCATTCGTCGGTTTGGCTGCGCGCGCGGCCTGGGTGCAGGTGATTGATAACGACTTTTTCTTGCGCCAAGGTGAGGTGCGTTTTGCACGCACCTTGGAGCTGTCCGCGAATCGCGGCCGTATTTTGGATCGCAATGGCTTGATCCTGGCATCCAGCGTGCCTGCCGCCAGTATCTGGTCGATCCCCGAAGACGTAGAGAAGAATTCGCCCGAAGACTTGGCCAAGTTGCCCCAGTTGGCGAAGTTGATGGATATGCCTTTGGATCAACTGAAGAAAAAGTTGGCGGAGGACAAGAGCTTTGTTTGGCTCAAGCGTCAGCTGGACTGGGACGTGGGCATGCAGATCAAGGCCTTGGGCATCAAGGGTATTTATCAGTCTCGTGAGTACAAGCGCCAGTACCCTGAAGGTGAAGCGGCTGCGCATATCGTTGGCTTTACCAACGTGGAAGACAAAGGCCAGGAAGGCATGGAGCTGGCCTTTGAAAAAGACCTGGCAGGCAAGGTTGGCTCACGCCGGGTGATCAAGGACCGCATGGGGCGCGTGGTAGAGGGCGTGGGGGAAGAAATTCCTCCGATTGATGGCCGTGATATTCAGCTTTCCATCGACAGCAAAATCCAGTTTTTTGCGTATCAAAAACTCAAAGAGCAGGTGATTGCGCACAAGGCCGTGGGCGGTACGGTGGTGGTGATGGACGCCAAAACCGGCGAACTTTTGGCGCTGGCCAATTATCCGAGCTTTAACCCTTCCAACCGCAAACGCTTGACGGGTGAGCAATTGCGTAACCGTGCGATTACGGATGTGTTTGAGCCGGGTTCCACCATCAAGCCCATCACCGTGGGTGTGGCGCTGGAAAGCGGCAAGGTGCGGCCGACGACGACGATCGACACCTCCCCAGGCCGCATCAATGTCACGGGCTCCACCATTTCTGACACCAAAAACTACGGCCTGTTGACCGTGGAAGGGGTGATTCAGAAGTCATCCAACGTGGGTACCACCAAAATTTCGCAGCAACTGACGGCCAAAGAGATGTGGGAGACCTTCTCTGCGGTGGGTTTTGGTCAAAAGCCGCAAATTTCTTTCCCCGGTGCGGCCAGTGGCCGTTTGCGGCCCTATAAGACGTGGCGCCCTGTAGAGCAGGCCACCATGTCGTATGGCTATGGTTTGTCGGCCAGCTTGCTGCAAATGGCGCGCTCCTACACCGTGTTCTCCAATGGCGGTCACGTCATTCCGGCGACCATGCTGAAGTTGGACAAGCCGCCAGTGGGCGTGCCGGTCTTTTCGGAGCGCACGGCGGAGCAGGTGCGCAAGATGCTGGCTTTGGCGACAGGCCCCGGTGGCACGGGCCAGCGGGCCCAGACGGTGGGTTATTCCGTCGGTGGCAAGTCGGGTACCGCTCGCAAGCAGGTCGGCAAGAGCTACGCCGCGGGAAAATACCGCGCTTGGTTTACCGGCATGGCGCCGATCGAGAATCCGCGTGTGATTGTGGCGGTGATGGTCGATGAGCCCAGCAACGGCACCATCTACGGTGGTGCTGTGGCTGCGCCTGTTTTTAGCACGGTGGTTCAGCAGAGTTTGCGACTTTTGGGTGTGGCTCCTGACATGGCGGTACAGCCCCAAATTGTTGCCAACCCTGTGGAGGAGTCGCTGTGAGCAGCGCGCCTGAATTATTAAATGACCTGCAGCAAGCCCATGCTTGGCTGCGTGCCCGCGTGACAGGGCAACTGCGTACAGACAGCCGCCTGGTGCAGCCTGGTGACGGGTTTATTGCCTGGCCGGGAGGCGTGACGGATGGGCGAGAGCACGTGGCATCCGCATTGGCACGTGGTGCGGTGGCATGTCTGGTAGAGCACAAAGGCATGGAAGCCTTTGATTTGCAAGGGCCCGTAGCTAGCTTTTTAGGTTTGAAAGCTGCCACTGCGGAGATCGCAGCCCTCTGGTGCAAGCATCCCTCAGCGCAGTTGCAAGTGCTGGCCGTGACGGGGACCAACGGCAAAACATCGACGGCGTGGTGGCTGGCGCATGCTTTGGCGCACTACCAGCAGGGAGCACGCAAGGGCTGCGCCATGGTAGGCACCCTGGGCATTGGCGTGCCGCCGAAGGTGGTGAGTACGGGCATGACCACGCCTGACCCGGTATGCTTGCAGTACGCTTTTGCAGACTATGTGCAGCAAGGCATTGCTGCGTGCGCGATCGAGGCTTCTTCAATTGGCTTGGAGGAACACCGCCTTGATGGCACGCAGATGCACACAGCCATCTTTACCAATTTCACCCAAGACCACTTGGACTACCACGGCAGCATGCAGGCCTACTGGCAAGCCAAGGCCAAGCTGTTTGCATGGCAAGGCTTGAAAGCAGCTGTGATCAATGTCGATGATGCGCACGGCATGGGTTTGGCCGCCCAGCTGCAAGCCGAAAACCGCCTGGATGTGTGGACGGTGGCGGTAGAGAACCCCGCACGTCTGCAAGCACGCCATGTGCGTCATGGCTTGCGGGGCTTGAGCTTTGAAGTGCAAGAAGGCACCCAAGTTTTCACGATGGAAACCGGGTTGATTGGCCAGTACAACGTGAGCAATATGCTGGGCGTGCTGGCCACCTTGCGCACCCTGGGCGTGAGCTTGGCAGATGCCGTGAGCACCTGCATGGATTTGGAGCCGGTGCCCGGCCGCATGCAGCAAATTGCCCAAGCACAGCAGCCCCTGGTGGTGGTGGACTACGCCCATACGCCGGACGCTTTGGAGCAAGCCTTGAAAGGCTTGCAACCCGTAGCGCAAGCGCGTGGCGGCCAGCTGCATTGCGTGTTTGGCTGCGGCGGCAACCGCGATGCCACCAAGCGCCCCTTGATGGGCCAGGCCGCGCAGCGGCAAGCCGATGTGGTCTGGGTCACCAGTGACAACCCCCGGGGTGAGGTGCCTGCGGCCATCGTCGCAGACATCACGGCCGGTATGCAACTGCAGGGCGTGCATGTGGTGGTGGATCGCGCCCAAGCCATTGAGCAAGCGATTGCCCTGGCAGGACACCGTGATGTTGTGCTGCTGGCAGGCAAGGGGCATGAGGACTATCAGGAAATTCAGGGTGTGAAGCACCCGTTTTCTGACATGGACAAGGCGTCTCAAGCCTTGGCCCAGCGAGAAGGACAGAAGTAATGATGACTTTGCAACAGGCATGGCAGTGGATCCAGGCCTTCCAGCCGCAGGCGCGACTGGTGGGAGATGGCGCTACGCCCGTGCTGCGTGTGCATACGGACAGCCGCACTTTGCAAAGTGGTGACTTGTTTGTGGCGCTCCAAGGCGAGCGCATGGATGCCCATGCATTTTTGCCCCAGGTCAAGGCGCAGGGCTTGGCTGCGGCTGCGTTGGCACATGGTGGTTTGGACGCTTTAGGTTTGCCTGGCATTGAAGTGCCAGACACCACCCAAGCCTTGGGTGCTTTGGCCGCAGGTTGGCGCAGCATGTTTGGCCTGCCCTTGATTGCCGTGACAGGTAGCAATGGCAAAACCACGGTCACGCAAATGATTGCCAGCATCTTGCACGCGCAAGCGGGTGATGCGGCGTTTGCCACCCAAGGCAATTTCAACAATGCGATTGGTGTGCCGCTGACCCTGTTTCGCCTGAGTGCCGCGCACCAGCTGGGCGTGGTGGAACTGGGCATGAACCACCCGGGCGAAATTGCCGAGCTGGCACGCATTGCCCAGCCGACGGTGGCGCTGGTGAACAACGCCCAGCGTGAACACCAAGAGTTCATGCACACCGTGCAGGCGGTGGCGGAAGAGAACGGTAGCGTCTTGGGCTTTTTGCCCAAGGATGGCGTGGCCGTATTTCCTGCCGATGAAGCATTTACCCCGCTGTGGCACAAGCTGGCCGCAGGCCGCAAGGTGCTGACGTTTGGCGGCGAAGCGGCCGACGTGCGCAGCACCAAGGCGCAATGGGCCGATAGCGCCTGGCAGGTGCAGGTGCAAACGCCACAAGGCAGTTTTGACTGCGCGCTGCACATCGCAGGCCGCCATAACGTGCGCAATGCGCTGGCCGCTACGGCATGTGCCTTGGCTGCAGGCGTGCCCTTGGCGGCGATTGCGCGGGGTTTGAGTGCATTCAGCCCTGTCAAAGGCCGCTCGCGCTCGACCTCGGTGGTCTGCGCGGGCCGGCGCATTGATGTGGTGGATGACACCTACAACGCCAACCCTGACTCGGTGCAAGCCGCGATTGCGGTGCTGGCAGAGCTGCCTGGGCCGCATCTGCTGGTGCTGGGTGATATGGGCGAGGTGGGCGACCAAGGCCCCGCCTTTCACGCCGAAGTCGGTGCCCGTGCCCAGCAAGCGGGTATTGAAACTTTTATGGCCTTAGGCCCAAAAATGCAGCATGCCGTTGCTGCATTTGGGCGGGGTGCTACACATTTTGAAGATATGGCAGCGTTGATCGCAGCGGTGCAAGCCCATATGGGGCAAACCGGCAGTGTGCTGGTTAAAGGTTCGAGAAGTATGAAGATGGAACAAGTGGTGCAGGCGCTGGAGCGTGCTTGTGGGGAGGGCGCAGCATGCTGCTGATCTTGGCGGAATGGTTGCAGTCTCTGTCGCCTGACTTTAGTTTTTTGCGGGTGGTGCAGTACATCACCTTCCGTGCGGTGATGGCTGCGGTGACGGCACTGGCCATTGGTTTGTATGTGGGCCCCAAGGCCATCCGCATGCTGACGGCCTTGAAGGTGGGGCAGCCTGTGCGTGGCTATGCCATGCAAACCCACTTGGTCAAAAACGGCACACCGACCATGGGTGGCGTGCTGATCCTGTTTGCGATTGCCACGTCTACCCTGCTGTGGTTTGACCTCTCCAACCGCTTTGTCTGGATTGTGCTGCTGGTCACCATGGGCTTTGGTGCCATCGGCTGGGTGGATGACTGGCGCAAAGTGGTCAACAAAGACCCGGAAGGCATGCCCTCGCGCGAGAAGTATTTCTGGCAGTCGGTGATTGGCCTGATTGCTGCGGTGGCCCTGGTGTTCAGCATTTCGGAGAATTCCAACAGCCGCGTGTTTGAGCTGTTTGTAACCTGGGTGCAATCGGGCTTTTCGATGGATTTGCCGCCGCAAGCAGGTCTGCAAGTGCCGTTTTTCAAGGAAATCAGCTACCCGTTAGGTGTGCTGGGCTTTGTGATCTTGACGTATTTGGTGATTGTGGGCGCCAGCAATGCGGTCAACTTGACCGACGGCCTGGATGGCCTGGCCATCATGCCCGTCATCATGGTGGGCACGGCACTGGGCATTTTTGCCTATGTGACCGGCAACGCCAATTACGCCAAATACCTGCACTTCCCCAGCATTCCCGGCACGGGCGAGCTGATGATTTTCTGTGGCGCCATGGCCGGTGCGGGCTTGGCGTTTTTGTGGTTCAACGCCCACCCTGCGCAAATTTTCATGGGTGACGTGGGAGCGCTGGCGCTGGGCGGCGCGCTGGGCACGATTGCCGTGATCGTGCGCCAGGAGATTGTGCTGGCCATCATGGGTGGCATTTTTGTGGCCGAGGCGGTGTCGGTGATGCTGCAGGTGATGTGGTTCAAGTACACCAAAAAACGCTACGGCGAAGGCCGCCGTCTGCTGAAGATGGCACCTTTGCACCACCACTTTGAAAAGAGTGGCTGGAAGGAAACGCAGGTGGTGATCCGCTTCTGGATCATCACCATGCTGCTGTGCCTGATTGGCCTGTCCACGCTGAAGCTGAGGTAAGCAACATGCAGACCGAAGACTTCCCACCCCAGATGCCACCGGCAGACTTCCCAGCGGCAGCCGCAGATGAAGCGCTGTTGCAGGCTGAAAATTTAGGAGCTGCTAGCGCTGAAGAATCCTTAGTTTCAGGTCTAAATGATGCTGAATGTCAGGAAGAGCAAGCGCAAGGCGCTCCTAAAACGGAAGTTTCTGCAGCCTGGGCCGTACCGGTGCCTGATGTAGCCACCTTGAGTGCGGCCAAAGACGCAGCGGCTTTCGTGGCGCAAATTTTTACCGACCCCAGTGTTTCGGATGAGGCCGATGCACCGGTCACGGCGGCGCAAGCGGTGCCGCAAGAACCCCAGGTAGAACTGCCTCCCGTGCCTGCGCAATGGCCATTGGGCCAAGCCCAGCACCTGCAAGGTCAGCGTGTGCTGATTGTGGGACTGGGCGCATCGGGCATGGCCATGGCCCGCTGGTGCACACGCGCGGGCGCGCACGTCACGGTTGCGGATACGCGCGAAGCGCCGCCGCAGCTGGCCGCGCTGCACGCCGAAATGCCTGACGCACGCTTTGTCGGCGGTGCGCTGTCAGCGGCGTTGGTGCAGGGGCAGAACCTGACATCGGTTTACCGCTCACCAGGCTTGTCCCCTGAGGTGATGGCGCCCGTGGTGGATGCGGCCCGTGCCATCGGCCTGCCGGTGGGCGGGGAGCTGGATTTATTTGCCGCCGCTTTGCAAGGCATGGCCACAGCCCACGGCTACGCGCCCAAGGTGCTGGCAATTACCGGCACGAACGGCAAAACCACCGTCACATCGCTGACCGGCAAATTGCTGGAACACGCAGGCATCAGCGTGGCAGTGGCAGGCAATATTGGCCCCACCTTGCTCGATACGCTGAGCGCCCGGATTGATGCGCACGATTTGCCCCAGGCCTGGGTGCTGGAGTTGTCCAGCTTTCAGCTCGACGGTGTGCAGGGCTTTGAGCCTACGGCGGCCGTGGTGCTCAACATTACCCAAGACCACCTGGACTGGCATGGCAGCATGCAGGCCTATGCCGCAGCCAAGGCGCGCATTTTTGGTGAGACCGGCTTGATGGTGCTCAACCGTGACGACCGCGTGGTGATGGAGATGCTGCCTCCGCCCGTGAAGGTCAAGCTGCACAAGCCGCAGTTGCGTGCGCACCTGACCTTCGGTGCAGACCTGCCGCGCAACCCCGGTGACTTTGGCATTGAAGTGGTCGCCGGAATGGCTTGGTTGGTGCGTGCCATGGACGTGGACAACGCGGGCCGCAAATCCCGTGATCCTCAGGAAGACCTGGTCATTCAGCGCTTGCTGCCTGCCGATGCGTTGCGCATTCGCGGTCGCCACAACGCCACGAATGCACTGGCGGCGCTGGCCTTGGCGCAGGCTGCAGGGGCACCCTTGGCGCCCATGCTGTATGGCCTGCGTGAATACCGTGGCGAGCCGCACCGGGTTGAGCCCATCGGTATGGTCAACGGCGTGGAGTACTTTGACGACAGCAAAGGCACGAACGTGGGCGCCACCGTGGCCGCCCTTACCGGGCTGGGCGCCGACCGCCGCATCGTGCTGATTTTGGGCGGACTGGGCAAAGGCCAGGACTTTGCGCCGCTGGCCGCCCCGGTGGCACGCTACGTGCGTGCCGTGGTACTGATTGGCCGCGATGCACCCCTGATCCAGCAAGCGCTGCAAGGCGAGGGGGTGCCCCTGCTCCATGCTGCCGACATGGCGCAAGCCGTGCAGTTGGCTACAGCCCACGCCAAAGAAGGTGATGCGGTGCTGATGAGCCCTGCATGCGCCAGCATGGACATGTACCGTGACTACGCCCATCGTGCCCAGGCTTTTATCGATGCGGTGCAAGTGCTGGCTGATGACGCCGGCCAAGTGCTGGAGGGCCACGCGGGATGAACGCCAAGCTGATCCAAGTGCGCGAGCGTGTACAGGGCTGGTTCCGCGGAACGGTGGACAAGCCCGTGGACGTTTTGCCGGTGCGCGTGGGCGGTACGGAATACCGCAAAACACGTGCGCTGCCCCCGACAGCGCTGGGCTTGGATCAATCGCTGATCTGGGTCGTCATCGGTTTGCTGGCGTGGGGCCTGGTGATGGTGTATTCCGCATCGATTGCCATGCCGGACAACCCCCGCTTTGGCAAGATTGAGCACTATCACTTCTTGCTGCGCCATGCGCTGGCGCTGGGCGTGGGCTTTGTGGCGGCGTTGCTGGCGTTTCAGATATCGATGAAGACCTGGGAGCGCCTGGCGATCCCCATGTTTTTGCTAGCGCTGTTTTTGCTGGTCATGGTGCTGGTGCCCGGGGTTGGCCTGGTGGTCAATGGTGCGCGGCGCTGGTTGCCACTGGGCATCATGAATTTCCAGCCCTCAGAGCTGGCCAAGTTTGCGGTGCTGGTCTATGCCGCGGACTACATGGTGCGCCGCATGGATGTGAAGGAGCGCTTCTTTCGCGCTGTGCTGCCCATGGCGGCGGCGGTCTTCTTTGTTGGTGTGCTGTTGCTGGCAGAGCCAGATATGGGCGCTTTCATGGTGATTGTGGTGATCTCCATGGGCATTCTGTTTCTGGGCGGGGTGAACGCCCGCATGTTCTTCCTGATGGCTGCGCTGGTGGTGGGCGCTTTCATGCTGATGATTGCGTTCTCCCCGTGGCGGCGTGAGCGCATCTTTGCGTACCTGGATCCTTTTTCGGCCGATCACGCGCTGGGCAAGGGCTACCAGCTGTCGCACGCCCTGATTGCCATTGGTCGTGGCGAGATGTTTGGCGTGGGCCTGGGGCGCAGTGTGGAAAAGCTGCACTGGTTGCCTGAAGCGCATACCGACTTTTTGCTGTCGGTGATCGGCGAGGAGTTTGGCTTTATCGGCATTCTCACTTTGATCATCGCCTTTGTATGGCTGACCCGGCGCATTACAGAGATTGGCCGTGAAGCGATTGCATTGGATCGTGTGTTTGCGGGCTTGGTCGCGCAAGGGGTGGCGTTGTGGTTCGGCTTTCAAGCCTTTATCAACATGGGTGTGAACCTGGGGGCCTTGCCCACCAAAGGCCTGACCTTGCCGTTGATGAGTTTTGGGGGGTCGGCCATTTTGATGAATTTGGTGGCGATTGCCGTGGTGCTGCGCGTTGACTACGAAAACAAGTTGCTCAGCCCGAGGATGAGAAAGTAATGAAAGATAAAGTCGCTTTGATCATGGCCGGTGGCACGGGTGGACACATCTTCCCGGGCTTGGCTGTGGCACAAGCATTGCGTGAGCAAGGCTGGCGCGTGCACTGGTTGGGCGCGCCTGAGAGCATGGAGTCACGGCTGGTGCCTCCGCAGGGTTTTCCACTGGAAACCATTGAGTTTGGTGGCGTACGCGGCAAAGGCATGGTGACGCTGGCGTTGCTGCCGCTGCGTTTGCTCAAAGCTTTCTGGCAGGCGCTGGCGGTGGTCCGCCGCGTCAAGCCCGATGTGCTGGTGGGCTTTGGCGGCTACATCACCTTCCCTGGCGGAATGATGGGTGTGCTGGCGGGTAAAAAACTCGTGCTGCATGAGCAAAACTCGGTGGCAGGTGCTGCCAACAAAGTGCTTGCTGCGGTCGCGGATCGCGTCTTTAGCGCATTCCCCGGGGCCTTGAAGCAAGCGCAGTGGGTGGGTAACCCGCTGCGTGAAGCATTTTTGCGGCAACCCGATCCGGCCCAGCGCTTCGACGGCCGAACAGGGCCGCTCAAGGTGCTGGTGGTGGGAGGCAGCTTGGGTGCCAAGGCGCTGAATGATGTGGTGCCGCAAGCGTTGGCCTTGATTCCAGAGGCATCGCGCCCCAGCGTTGTGCACCAAAGTGGCGCCAAGCAGATTGAGGCCTTGCGGGCCAACTATGCAGCCGCTGGCGTGCAAGCCGAACTGACCCCTTTTATTGACGACACGGCGCAGGCATTTGCCGACGCCGATGTGGTGATCTGCCGGGCAGGTGCCAGCACCGTTACAGAGATCGCTGCGGTAGGTGCTGCAGCCATTTATGTGCCTTTTCCACATGCGGTGGATGACCATCAGACCTCGAACGCCAACTTCATCGTGGAAGCCGGCGGTGGGTGGTTATTGCAACAACCTGCACTGAATGCACAAAAACTGGCAGAAATGCTACAGAATATGCAGCGTCCAACGCTCTTGAACGTTGCTCTTAAAGCTAAAACGATGCAGAAGATTTATGCAACCCGTGAAGTGGTTGCTGCGTGCGAGGAGCTCGCCGCATGAAACACGCCATTCAAAACATCCATTTTGTGGGCCTGGGTGGCTCTGGGATGAGTGGTATTGCTGAGGTCTTGCACAACCTCGGCTATACCGTCTCCGGCTCTGACTTGGCACAAAGCGCCACTTTGCAGCGGCTGCAGACACTGGGTATTCAGACTTTCGTGGGGCACGATGCAGCGCACGTGCAAGCAGCGGACGTGGTGGTCACTTCCACGGCCGTGCAAGCGGACAACCCTGAAGTGCTGCAAGCCCGTGCGCGCAAAATTCCCGTGGTGCCGCGCGCGCTGATGCTGGCGGAGTTGATGCGCTTTAAGCAAGGCATCGCGATTGCGGGTGCCCACGGCAAAACCACAACCACCAGCTTGGTGACCAGCGTTTTGGCGGAAGCGGGTCTGGACCCCACATTTGTGATCGGCGGCAAACTCAACAGTGCGGGTGCGAACGCCAAGCTGGGCCATGGCGACTACATCGTGGTGGAAGCCGATGAATCTGACGCATCGTTTTTGAACTTGCTGCCCGTGATGGCTGTGATTACCAATATTGATGCGGATCACATGGAAACCTACGGGCACGACTTTGGCAAGCTCAAGCAAGCCTTTGTCGATTTTCTGCACCGCATGCCTTTCTACGGCCGTGCCATTGTGTGCGCGGAAAGCCCCGCGGTGCGCGATATCTTGCCCGTGCTGGCACGCCCGGTGACCACCTACGGTTTTGCCGAAGATGTGCAAGTGCGTGCGGTGGATGTGCGTGCTGAAAACGGGCAGATGTGTTTTAAGGTGCTGCGCCAAAACGGCCAAACCTATCCCGCGCTGGATGTGCGATTGAGTTTGGCGGGCGAGCACAACGTACTCAATGCCTTGGCGGCTGTGGCAATCGCCATGGAGCTGGAGATCGAGGACGACGCCCTGTTGCGCGCCCTGGAAGGTTTCAAGGGCGTGGGGCGCCGTTTCCAAAGCTATGGCGATCTGCCATGCGCACAAGGCGGCACATTCACCGTGATTGATGACTACGGGCACCATCCCGTGGAAATGGCCGCCACACTGGCTGCTGCACGGGGGGCATTCCCTGGGCGACGCTTGGTACTGGCGTTCCAGCCGCACCGCTACACCCGCACGCGGGATTGCTTTGAAGACTTTGTCAAAGTGGTGGGCGAGGCGGACGTGGTGCTGCTCAATGAGGTGTATGCCGCTGGCGAAGCGCCGGTGGTGGCTGCCGATGGCCGTGCTTTGGCGCGCGCGGTACGTGTTGCAGGCCGCGTAGAGCCCATTTTTATTGAGAAAATAAGCGATTTGCCCCAAGTCATCGCGGACAATGCGCGATCGGGCGATGTGGTGCTGTGTATGGGCGCTGGATCGATTGGCGCTGTGCCTGCGCAACTGGTTGAAATGCTAGAGAAAAAAGAGCTGCAAGCGCAGAAGGGGTCTGCGTTATGAGCAAAAACATGAAAAATATCGACGTGCACGCTTTGGGTAAGGTCGCGGTGCTGATGGGAGGCCGTTCGTCCGAGCGCGAAGTCTCGCTCATGTCCGGGCAAGGGGTGCTGGACGCCTTGCGCTCGCAAGGGGTGGATGCCCATGCATTTGACCCCGCCGAGCAAGAGCTGGGCGCCTTGAAGCTCCAAGGTTTTGACCGCTGTTTCATCGCTTTGCACGGCCGTTTTGGTGAAGACGGCACCGTGCAAGGTGCTTTGGAATTGCTGGGCATTCCCTACACCGGCTCTGGTGTGATGGCTTCAAGCATGGCGATGGACAAGGTCATGACCAAGCGCATCTGGCGCTTTGAAGGCTTGCCCACGCCGGACTGGCGCATGGTGGCCAGCGCTGAGGAAACCTGCGAGGCCTTTGCCGGATTGGGTGCGCCCATGATTGTCAAGCCTGCGCGTGATGGCTCCAGCATGGGCTTGACCAAAGTGACGGATGCCAGCCAGTGCGCTGCCGCTTATGCCTTGGCTGCCAAATACGACGATGAAGTGCTGTGTGAGCAGTTCATTGCCGGTGAGGAAACCACGTGCGCGGTGCTGGGTGAAGGCCGTTTTGCCAAGGCTTTGCCGGTAATTCGCATTGAGGCGCCCGATGGTAACTACGATTACCAGAACAAATACTTCAACGATGTCACGCAGTACCACTGCCCCAGTGGCCTGCCTGCAGAGGAAGAGCTGCGCATTCAGCAGATTGTGGAAAAAGCATTCCGCACGCTGGGCTGCCGTGGCTGGGGCCGTGCAGACGTGATGATTCGCCAAAGCGATCGCCAGCCGTTTTTGCTGGAAATCAACACCTCTCCAGGGATGACCAGCCACTCACTGGTGCCGATGGCTGCGCGCGCCCAGGGCATGAGCTATGAGCAGTTGTGCCTGCATCTGGTGGCGCAAGCATCGCTGGACAGCGATTTACATCAGGAGCGCGCAATCTGATGAGCTACTCCATGTCAGCACCTTTTGACGTCAAACTCATGAACGTGACCGCTACGGCCATGTTCGCGGGCGTGGCCGTCTTGTTGCTGGCCGTGGTGAGTTGGTGGGCACTGCGCCATCCGGCTTTTTCGATTGCACGCATCGTCGTAGAGGGTGAGTTGGTGCACAACAATGCCGTGACTTTGCGGGCCAATGTGGCGCCGCACCTCACCGGTAATTTCTTCACCATCAATCTCAAAGAGGCGCGCGAGGCCTTCGAGCAGGTACCTTGGGTACGCCAAGCAGAGGTACGCCGTGAGTACCCCAACAGCCTGCGGGTGATCTTGCTTGAGCATGAAGCCCAGGCCTATTGGGGACCTGACACCGGCACCTCCATGGTGAACACCATGGGCGAAGTTTTTGAGGCCAATGTCGGCGAGGTAGAGCGAGAAGGCTTGCCTCGCCTTTCTGGTCCTCAGGGCTCGGCTGCGGATGTGCTGCGCATGTTCTATGCCCTTGAGCCTGCGTTCAAAGACATGGGCGCGCCACCGATTGATGCCCTGACGCTGCGCGATGGTGGCAGCTGGCTGGTGCAACTGGACAATGGTGCGCAGATTGAATTGGGTGGCGGTAAGGAGCAAGACGTGCTGCAGCGCATTCAGCGCTTTGTACGCACCTTGCCGCAAATTACCCAGCAGTACCAACGGACAACAGAAGCTTTGGAGTACGCGGATTTGCGCTACCCCGATGGCTATGCCTTGCGACTGCGTGGCGTGACGACGGTGTCACGCGAGAAGGCGCTGGAGATGGCGCGTCGCCAAGCTGCAGCGCAACAACAGGATAGTAAAAAAACACGACCTACTGAGGGCAGACACTGATATGGCAAGAGAGTACAAAGACGTCGTCGTCGGTTTGGACATTGGCACTGCCAAGGTCATGGCCGTGGTCGCCGAAGTCATGCCCAGCGGCGAGCTCAAGCTGGCAGGTCTTGGCGTGGCGCCGAGCAATGGCCTCAAGCGCGGCGTGGTGGTCAATATTGAAGCCACCGTGCAAAGCATTCAGCAAGCGCTGAAAGAAGCCGAGCTGATGGCGGATTGCAAGATCCAGCGTGTCTATACCGGTATCACCGGCAGCCACATTCGTGGCTTGAACCAAAGCGGCATGGTGGCGATCAAGGACAAGGAAGTCACACCCACCGATGTGGCGCGCGTGATTGAAACGGCCAAGGCCGTGAGCATTTCTTCGGACCAGCGACTGCTGTTGGTGGAGCCGCAAGAGTTTGTGATTGATGGCCAGGATGTGCGTGAACCCGTGGGCATGAGCGGGATTCGCTTGGAAGCCAAGGTGCACATCGTGACCGGCGCACAAAGTGCAGCGGAGAACATCATCAAATGCGTACGCCGCTGCGGCTTGGAAGTGGAGCAATTGTTGCTGAACCCGCTGGCAGCCAGCCAGGCTGTGCTGACCGACGATGAGCGTGACCTGGGCGTGGCCTTGGTCGACATCGGCGCCGGCACTACCGACGTCGCCATCTTCACCGGTGGTGCGATCCGCCATACCGCCGTGATTCCGATCGCCGGCGACCTGATCACCAGCGACATCGCCATGGCACTGCGCACCCCCACCAAAGATGCCGAAGACATCAAGGTGGAAAGCGGCTATGCCAAGCAGATGCTTGCCGATCCCGATAGCCAGGTGGAAGTGCCTGGCTTGGGCGATCGCGGCCCTCGCATGATCAGCAAGCAGGCGCTGGCGGGCGTGATTGAGCCCCGCGTGGAAGAAATTTTCTCGTTGGTGCAGCAAGTCATTCGTGAGTCGGGCTACGAAGAGGTGCTCTCTTCGGGCATCGTGCTCACCGGTGGCAGTGCTGTGATGCCGGGCATGGTGGAATTGGGGGAAGACATTTTCCTCAAGCCCGTGCGCCGTGGCGTTCCCAAGTATTCCAGTGCATTGGCCGATATGGTGGCTCAGCCCCGTTCCGCCACAGTCATGGGCTTGTTAGAAGAAGCGCGACAAGGAAGGTTGCGCGGTTTCAAGGTGGCACAAAAGAGTGGGTCTGTGAAGACTGCTTTTGGTCGATTTAAAGACTTCATTGTGGGAAACTTCTAACTATGTGCTCTCGACGCATGCGCATCACGGGTCCTCCCACCGATTTTCGATACCGACGCCGAAGAGAAGCCCCCCATACAGCTATAGCGAACCCAGTTAAAAAATTTCCAGGAGCACCAACATGACCATCGAAATGATCGAAGCCGAAACATTCAATCAGGGCACACAGATCAAGGTGATCGGTGTCGGCGGCGGCGGCAGCAACGCCGTCGAACACATGATTGCCTGCAACGTTCAAGGCGTTGAGTTTGTCAGCGCTAACACGGATGCACAGGCGCTGATTCGCAGCAATGCACACCGCACGATTCAACTGGGTCAAAGTGGTTTGGGCGCTGGTAGCAAGCCTGACAAGGGGCGTGAAGCTGCAGAAGCTGCCGTGGACGACATTCGCGCGGCCATTGAAGGCGCACACATGTTGTTTATCACCGCCGGCATGGGCGGTGGCACAGGCACGGGCGCTGCGCCCGTGATTGCGCGCGTGGCCAAGGACATGGGCATTTTGACCGTGGGTGTGGTGACCAAGCCTTTCGAATGGGAAGGTGGCCGCCGCATGACCAATGCTGACGGGGGCCTGGCCGAGTTGGAGGCGAATGTGGATTCGCTGATCGTGGTGCTCAACGAAAAGCTGCTGGAAGTGCTGGGCGATGACATCACCCAGGAAGAAGCTTTCGCGCAAGCCAACGATGTGCTGAAAAACGCCGTGGGCGGTATCGCTGAAATCATCAACGAATACGGCCACGTGAACGTCGACTTCGAAGACGTGCGCACTGTGATGGGTGAGCCTGGCAAGGCCATGATGGGGACAGCCCGCGCTTCCGGTCCTGACCGTGCCCGCATTGCTGCGGAGCAAGCCGTGGCCTGCCCCTTGCTGGAAGGCATTGACTTGTCGGGTGCCAAGGGTGTGCTGGTGCTGGTGACGGCCGCCAAGGGCAGCCTCAAGCTGGCCGAATCGCGCCTGGCCATGTCCACCATCAATGCCTACGCTTCGCCTGAAGCGCACGTGATTTATGGTGCGGCTTACGATGACTCGCTGGGTGATGACATCCGCGTGACCGTTGTGGCAACCGGCTTGTCGCGCCCCGCGGCACGACGCCAGGCCATGTCGGTGGTGCAAGGTGGTTTGCGTACCGGTACCGATGGCGACTTCGCCTATGCAGGCTCGCCCACGAATGCAATGGGTGGTGTGACCATGGGCGCTGCAGGTGTTGCGCCCACCATGGGTGCAGCCACGGGTGGCATGGGCGGTGGCTATGGCGATGTGAGCGTGCCCAGCGTGTGGCGCACCAACC
Source organism: Comamonas jiangduensis (assembly GCF_030162955.1). Taxonomy (NCBI): domain Bacteria; kingdom Pseudomonadati; phylum Pseudomonadota; class Betaproteobacteria; order Burkholderiales; family Comamonadaceae; genus Comamonas; species Comamonas jiangduensis. Next base: position 154,185 of record NZ_JARXOV010000003.1, on the reverse strand, counting down.
GCACGCAAGCGGCTGCGCGCGTGGATGCCCTGTCTTCGGGCGGCATGGATGATCTGGAAATCCCCGCATTCCTGCGCAAGCAAGCCGATTAAGCGCTGAGCAAATCCACCTAAAAACCGGGCCTAGAGGCCCGGTTTTTTTATGTGCGAGTGCCCGGCACAAAACAGGGGTCAACGGTCTCTGGCAATCGGCGTTATAAATATTTCCAAGACCTTCTAAGGGCAGCAAACAGCCCCTCACCAGTAAAATCACGCCATGCTTCAGCAACGTACCATCAAGACCATCACCCGTGCCGTCGGCATGGGCCTGCACAGCGGCCAACGTGTCGAGATGACACTGCGCCCTGCGCAGCCTGATACGGGCATTGTGTTTCGTCGCGTGGACTTGCCAGAGCCTGTGGATATGCCCATCCATGCCCAAGCGATTGTGGATACGCGCATGGCGTCCACCATTGGTGTGGGCAATGCCAAGGTGCACACCATCGAGCACCTGATGTCAGCCCTGTACGGCTTGGGTATTGATAACTTGTACGTAGATATCACGGCCGAAGAAGTGCCGATTTTGGACGGATCTTCTTCCTCCTTCGTGTTCTTGCTGCAAAGTGCTGGCATTGAGCTGCAAAACGCTGCCAAGAAATTTATCCGCATCAAGCAGCCCGTGGAAGTGCGTGAAGGCGAAGGCAAGAGCCTCAAATGGGCGCGCTTTGACCCCTACCACGGCTTTAAGTTGAAGTTTGATATTGACTTCTCGCACCCTGCGGTGGACTCCACCGGGCAGTCGTTTGAGTTCGACATGGGCGAGGGCAACTACATGCGCGATATTGCCCGCGCCCGCACCTTTGGCTTTACCAAAGACGTGGAGATGCTGCGCACCAATGGCTTGGCGCTGGGCGGTGGCCTGGACAACGCCATCGTCATGGATGACTACAAGGTGCTCAACAGCGACGGCCTGCGCTACGACGATGAGTTTGTGAAGCACAAAATTCTGGATGCGATTGGCGACCTGTACGTCATCGGTCACCCGATCTTGGGCGCCTACAGTGCTTTTCGCTCCGGTCACGGCATGAACAACCAGTTGATTCGTGCCGTGCTGGCTGAGGATGCCAACTGGGAATTTGTCACTTTTGAAAATGAGCGCAAAGCTCCCGCAGGCTTTGCACAGACGGCACTCGCTTGGTGATTGGCAGCAGGTCTTGCCCGGCCTGAATCACGGTATAAAGCAGCCATGCTGATTTTTCGCTGGCTGCTTTTTATTTTGCTGATTGCCTCGGCACTGTGCTTTGTCTTCTTTCTGGGTACAGGCATGCCCCACTACAAATACTGGGGTTTTCTGATCTTGAAGTGGGCAGTGATTGCCGGGCTGGCGTTTTTTGCGGTTCTGGGGCTGTCGCGCTTTTTGATGATTTAGCCCGTTCGCACTGCAAGTTATTGCATCTGTAAAGCTGGTGCAAAGTGCGCGGCGTGCTTGCGCAAAGTACGGTAAAGCCGGGCGCTTTCGGGTGGTTGGGCCGTTTTTATCTCGCATCATGACGGCCATCAGCTGCAGAAATTGCTGCTGGGTTTCTTAGAAAGGATGCCGCTATGCGACTACAACGCCTCACTTCTTCCATCGCCATGGTGACTGCCCTGACCTTGGGTGCTAGCGCTGTGGCGCAAGCACAGCCTCATGGCGGGCCGCGCCACCATGGGCTACCACCGCATGCGCAAGGCCCGCAGCATGGCCCTCACTCTGGCTGGCAGCATGGCCCGCGTCCACGCCCGCAGCCGCATGGGTATTACGGCCACCGGCCACCACCGCCCGCCGTGCACCATTACCGCGGCGCTGGCCCGCGGCATAACTGGGTGCGGGGCTCTTATTTGCCGCCGCAGTACCGCGCGCCCCGCTATGTGGTACATAACTGGCGCGGTCACCGTTTGCACCAGCCGCCGCGTGGCTACCACTGGGTGCAGTATGGCGGCGACTACATGCTGGTGGCCATCGCTTCCGGCGTGATTACGCAGCTCATCATCAACGGCGTGCGTTAAAAAGCAGAGCTGCTAGCGCTTGTCAATTCATGGTTTCAGATGGTTTTATATCTGAAATCTATAAATATCAAGCGCTACAAGCTCACAAAATGAAAGCGTACAGGGCCTTCTGTGCTGCCGTAAAAAAACGCCTCGCAAGAGGCGTTTTTTGTTGGTCGGCGTATGCGTCTGTGCGTGCATGTGCCCGTGTCGTGGCAACTTGCTCAATATACCCGCCCGCCTTTGAGCATGGCGTGCTGCCTGCGTTGCAGCGTGGATTCTGCTGCCAGCTTGCTCAGGATGGAGCCCGCGTGCGCATGCGTGATGGCCAGGCCCAGGGCATCGGCCGCGTCGGTGCCCGGCAGGCCCGGCAGGCTGAGCATGCGTTTGACCATTTCCTGGATTTGCGACTTGGCGGCACGGCCATGGCCGGTGATGGCTTTTTTCATCTGCAGCGCCGTGTATTCAGCCACCGGCAAATCCTTGGTGACCAAAGCCGTCAGCGCTGCGCCACGCGCTTGCCCCAGCAGCAGGGTGGACTGCGGGTTCACGTTCACAAACACGATTTCCACCGCTGCGACCTGCGGCTCGTAGCGCGCAACGACTTCGCTGATGCCCTCGTACAAAATCTTCAAGCGCGCCGGCAGATTACCCAGCGCCACCCCTTCGGTGCGCGTGGTGCAAATGGTGCCGCTGGCCACATAGCGCAGCTGCTGGCCATCGCGCTCAATGATGCCAAAGCCAGTGGTCTGCAAGCCAGGGTCGATACCAAGAATTCGCATGAAGAAAAAAGGAGCTGCTTGCGCAGTCTGTATAAGCGTTAGGGGGCAATAAGGCTGGTCATCACTACGCCTCAAGCCCAAGGTGGGCAGGCCATGATACGCCGCTTGGCGTGGAGCGCGGCAAGGGGGCGCCGCCAGGTCATGGCAATGGGGTTGCCGCCATGCGCCGCACGATCGCCTGGGTGCGCGATTGTAGATAGCGTGATTGGGGGTTGACCTCGTAGTAACGCGGGCGTGGCAGCATCACGGCCAGGCGTGCCGCCTCGGTGGGGGTGAGCTGTGCGGCATTTTTGCGAAAGTAGTGGCGCGCTGCGGCTTGCGCACCAAAAATGCCTTCGCCCCATTCCACGTTGTTGAGGTAAATCTCCAAAATCCGCTGCTTGCTCAAAAACGCTTCCAGCGTACGTGCCAGCAGCAGCTCTTGCCCCTTGCGCAAAAAGCTGCGCTCACCCGACAGCAGCAGGTTTTTGGCCAGTTGCTGGGTGATGGTGGAGCCCCCGTAAATTTTGGGCGGCTTGGCGTTGGGGTGGGCCTGGGCTTTTTCCTGGGCTTTCTGGTTGCGCTCCCAGGCGCGTTCAATGGCTTCCCACTGCACGCCGTCGTGCTCCACAAAGCCATCGTCCTCGGCCGTCAGTACGGCGCGCTTGAGGTGGGGGGAGATCTGGGCGTAATCCACCCATTGCTGCTGCCACGTGCGCTGCAGGCCGCTTTGCTGCCAGATGCGCCACATCTCAGAGCGTTGCAAGCTGGTCGATTGCGGGTCCCACCACGCAGCCAGCGCAATGCGCAGCACAAAAAACAGCTGCAGCGCCAAAGCCGCGCACAGCACCAACAGCAGCCAGCGCTCCAGGGCTTTCATGCCAGCGCTTCTTGGGCCAGCACGGCGCGCAGCTCCTGCAGCACTTGCTGCGAGGGCGGGCGCACGCCACTCCACAGCGCAAACGATTCCGCAGCCTGCTCCACCAGCATGCCCAAGCCATCACGGCCGACCGCGCCATGCTGCTGGGCCCAGTCCAAAAAAGGCTGCGCGGCTTGGCCGTACATCATGTCGTAGGCCAGAGAGCCGGGGCGCAAGACGCTGGCTGGCACCGGAATGCCAGCGCCTTGCAAGCTGGCGGCAGTGCCGTTGATGATGATGTCAAAACTGCCACTCAAGCCTTGCTGCTCTTGCGCTAGCAGCTCTACTTTTTGTGATTGGGCGAGGGTGGCATGCGCATCCACCAAGGCCTGAGCCTTGTGGAAGGTGCGGTTGCACACCACCACTTGGCGCGGCTGCTGCTCCAGCAGCGGGCCCAGCACGCCAGCAGCGGCGCCCCCGGCGCCCACCAGCAAAATGGCTTTACCAGCAATCGCTACCCCTGCGTTGCGGGTGATATCAGCCACCAGCCCCAGGCCGTCGGTGTTGTCCGCATGGATGTGGCCATCTGCGCCGATCACCAGGGTGTTGGCGGCACCAGCCAAGGCCACGCGCGGGCTGCGGCTGTGCGCCGCCTGGGCGGCATCCAGCTTGAAAGGCACGGTGATGTTGCAGCCTTTGCCACCAGACTGCAGCAACTGCTGCAGGTCTGCGGCAAAACCGTCCAGCGGCACCAGACGGCGCTGGTAGACCAGCGGCTGCTGCGTCAGCTGCGCAAAGCGGGCGTGGATCCACGGGGAGCGGCTGTGGGCCACGGGGTTGCCCATGACGCAGTACAAATCGGTGGCGGTACTTGGCATGTCGTAAAAGCAAAACGCCGCAGGCTGCGGCGTGGGGCGGTGAAAGCCTTAGCGGACGTTGGTCTCCAGCGTCTGCTCACGGGTGAAGTTAAAGCGCGAAACCACGGCAATCTGGTCGGCCTTGGCACGCATGGCCGGGCCAAAATGGCCGAAAGGCCCTGCCGCGCGCGCAATCGCCTGGGCGCGGGTGTCGAGCTGGCGGTTGCCAGAGCCTTGCACGATTTCGGTCTCCAGCACGCGGCCGTCGTGGTTCACGGTCAGCACCATGACCAGCTCGCCATAGAGCTTTTGGCCTTTGTACTCCGGAAAGTTCTCCGTGCCCTTGTCTTCCACCTTGCGGCGCAGGCCGTCGTAGTAGACGGCATACACCTCTTCGCGCGTGGCGGGGCTGATGTAGCGCTTTTTGGGGCGGGCGTTTTCTTCGTTGATGCGCTTTTCAATCTCGGCCAGCAGCTTGATGAGCTGCTTGCGCTTTTGCTCTTGCTGCTCGCGGTCTTGCTGGGCCGATTGCTCGCGCGGATCAAACTGCGGCATGGTGGAGATTTGCTTGCGCAGCTGCGTCAGCATGACGGCTTGCTGCTCTTGCAGCGCATCCAGCTTTTTTTGCCGCTCTTCAAAATCATCGCCAATGGCGGTGAGGGCCGAATAGGGCAGTGGGCTGGTGGCGCGGCCCTGGGCGGCATCGCCGCCGCCGGCCAAGGCCGCCTGGGCAATGGCCTGCGCTTTTTCCGGTCGCTCCTGCGTGTGTGCATTCACCAAGATCACCTCCAGCGGCGTGTCTTGGAAGACGCGATTGAACTGCTCGGGCGCAACAAAGCGCACGGTCAGCAAAACGGCGTGAATGGCAATCGACACCCCCAAGGTGAGGGTGAGGGTGGACATGGAGCGGAACGCGGCAGGAAGTTTCACGGGTTGGAATTATCAGCGCTGGTGCTATCGGCTTCGTTGACATCTACCGCAATCGCGATGGGGCCGGCTACGCCTTCCTCCTCGTCGTCTGCTGCATCGTCAAGCGGAGCATCATCGCTGGCATCGTCGGGATCGTCCAGCCGCTCGGTCACGGTGCCGTGAATATCCAACGTGATTTCATCAATATCACCCAGTTTCACCCGCACGCGGGCGCCACGCGGCACGGCGGTGCCCGCGACGCTGATGACCAGCGGCAGCGTGTCGGCCCGCACCAGCACGCCGTTGGGGCCGTTGTCTTTGATGACGGCGCCGTCCAGCTCGGTGATGGCGTTTTGCTCCAGGTACTTCAGCGTCCAGAAACGCTCCATGCCCTGCTGGTAGCCGTTGTAGGCGCTGTAGGCGCCGTCAAAGCTGCTGATGATGCCAAACAGCTCCGCATCCTTGGGCTTGAAGGGCGCGGCCAGCGCAGCGGTAGCACCGTGGCGTGCGCAGGCAATGATTTGCCATTGGTTCACCAAGTCCACATAACGGCGCAGGGGCGAGGTGGCCCACGAATAGCTCTTGACGCCCATGCCCGCGTGGGGCAAGGCCTTGGTGGACATGCGCACCTTCACGCCGGGTGCCATGCTGGCCTGGCTGCGGTAGATGCCGGGCACGCCCAGCTCGGCCAGCCAGCCACCCCAGGTGCTGTTGGCCACGATGGCGGCTTCGGCCACGATCAAATCCAGCGGCGCGCCGCGCTTGCGCGTGGTGATGCTGACGATCTCGTTGCCTTGCGGCTCTTCACCGTCATTGCCTTCCAGGCGGAAGGTGTAGTCCGGGCGCGAGAAGTTCTCGGGCTTGCCGCGTACTTGCTCGCGGTCGGCCTTGAGTTGCTGCGCCAGGCGGTGCAAAAACATCAGCTCGCTGCGGCGCTCTTGCAGCTCCGGGGGTGTGCCTTCTACGTGCAGCGAAGGGGTGTGCAGCCATTCTTCGGTGACGATGTGGTCCAGCTTGTCGTGGCGGAAGTTCACGGCCACGGGCACGCGCTCTAGTTTGGTGACCTTGTTTTTGACTTCCAGCGTGGCCTCGTCATAGGTCACGTACAGCGACACGGCGGGGTTGGCACGGCCTTCGTCCAGCGTATAAATCTGCACCACCTCGTCGGGCAGCATGGTGATTTTGTAGCCGGGCATGTAGACGGTGGACAGGCGGGCGCGGCCCAGCTTGTCCAGCTCAGAGCCGGGCGTGATCGCCAGGCCGGGGGCGGCAATGTGAATGCCCACGGTGACGGTGCCGGTGCCCAGGCCCTGCACGGACAGCGCATCGTCGATTTCCGTGGTCATGGAGTCGTCGATGGAGTAGGCCTGCACATCGGCCAGCGGCAAATCGTCCGGTGGCTGGGGTGCAGTCACGTCCGGGAAGCGTGTGCCCTTGGGGAAGTTCTCAAACAGGAAACGCTTCCAGTGGAACTGGTAGGCCGAGTCGATGGCGCCGGCGGCTTGCAGCAGCTCCAGCGGCGCTTTTTGGGCGCTGCGGCTGGCTTCGACCACGGCCTTGTATTCGGGTGCGTTCTTGTCGGGTTTGAACAGGATTTTGTACAGCTCGTCGCGGATGGCCTGGGGCGTAACGCCCGCGACCAACTCTTGCGCCCAGGCGTCAATCTGCGCCTGCAGCTGCTTTTTCTTCTCAATCGCCACCAGGGCCTGCTGCAGGATTTCGGCCGGCGCTTTTTTGAAGCGGCCCTTGCCTGCGCGGCGGAAATAGTGGGGGGCGCCGTACAGCGCAAACAGCATGCCGGCCTGCTCGCTCAGCGGGGCGGACTCGGAGAAATAGTCGCGCGCAATGTCGGCAAAGCCAAATTCTTCGTCGGGCGCGAACTCCCAGGCCAGGTCCAGTTCAATGCTGGCGGCAATCGCTTCGGCCTTGGCAATCAGTTCTGCGGGTTCGGGCTTGTCAAACTTGAGCAGGATGTGGGCGGCCTTGACCTTGACGCGCTTGCCAGAGGCCAGCTCGATTTGGGAGGAGGCATCGGCCTCAGACAGGATACGGCCGGCCAAAAATTTACCGGCATCTTCAAACAATGCGTGCATAGGGGGGTGATTGTCCCATGCCGCGTATTTCCCCCGGAGGTGTTTGCCTCCAGCGCGCAGCACAGGGTGGGGTGTTTAAAAGATGTAGCTGCTAGCGCAGGTTCAATAAGAGTTTGAACATATAAAGTGCTTGAAATCTAGAAATATCAAGCGCTAGCAGCTCTTGTTTTTGAGTGCTGGTTGGGGGGTGGTGCGCAGCTCAAGCCAAATCCAAAAAATCCAGCACGCGCGAAATATGGGTTTCAAAATCACTGAGGGCGTGGTCGCTGCCTTCCAAAATCACGTGCTCGGCCTCCGGGTAGCGCGCCACCATCTGGCGCCAGTCCAGCAATTCATCGCCTTTGGCAAAAATGCCCAGCTGCGGCGCTGGGGCGACATCGGATGTGGCCCTTAAGTCGCGCAGCTCTTGGATGTATTCAGGCCGAAAGAAAAATGCTTCCTCGGGGTTGTGCCAGCTGGTTTGCTCGCCAATGTATTGCTCCAGCGTTTGGTCGGGGAACACGGCGGGGTTGAGCAACACGGCTTTGCATTGCTTGTGCTGGGCCACCCACGTGGCGTAGTAGCCGCCCAGCGATGAACCCACCACCGCCATGTGCGCGCTGGGCCAGGCTTGCACGGTGTCCATCACCATCTCCATGGCGGCTTTGGGGGAGGGCGGCAGTTGGGGGCACCACCATGTCACGTTGGGGTGCTGGGTCTGCACGTAGTGCGCCATGGTGCGGGCCTTGTTGGATTGTGGCGATGAGCGAAAGCCGTGCAAATACAACAAGTGGGTGGTGGGCATGGTGGTGGGGTTCCTCACAAACTTCGGGGGCAGGAGATGGGCCGCATTCGGCAGACACAGCGCTCAGCAGATAATTGCGCGCTATGCCCGCAGAATTTGATAAGCCCAACATTCTTCAACGTATCTTGCCGATGTTTCGCGGCTTTGATCCTATTTTGCTGCTCGTCATTGCCTGGCTGGCGGGGATTGGGCTGCTGGCCATGTATTCCGCAGGATATGACCACGGCACACGTTTTGTCGATCACGGACGCAACATGCTGCTGGCCGCCGCCATTTTGTTTGTGGTGGCGCAGATTCCGCCGCAAAAATTCATGATGGTGGCCGTGCCTTTGTATGCCCTGGGCGTGGCGCTGCTGGTGGCGGTGTTGCTGTTTGGCATTACCAAAAAAGGGGCAACGCGCTGGGTGAATGTGGGGGTGGTCATCCAGCCTTCGGAGATCTTGAAAATTGCGGCGCCGCTGATACTGGCCTGGTGGTTTCACCGCCGTGAAGGTGCGTTGCGCGCGATGGATTTTGTGATCGCCTTTGTGCTGCTGGCCTTGCCCGTGGCGCTGATCATGAAGCAGCCGGATTTGGGCACCTCACTGCTGGTGCTGGCGGCGGGGTTGTCGGTAATCTTTTTTGCCGGCCTGCCCTGGAAGCTGGTGGTGCCTCCGGTGGTGCTGGCCGTGGTGGGCATTACCTGGCTGATCTGGAACGAGCCCTGGCTGTGCGTGGATGGGCAAAGCTGGTACTTGTTGCACGACTACCAGCGCACCCGGGTCTGCACGCTGCTGGACCCCATGCGTGATCCCTTGGGTCGTGGCTTTCACATCATTCAGGGGATGATTGCGATTGGGTCGGGCGGTGTATGGGGCAAGGGCTTTATGGCCGGCACGCAAACCCACCTGGAGTTCATTCCTGAGCGCACCACCGACTTTATCTTTGCCGCCTATTCCGAAGAGTTTGGGCTGCTGGGCAATCTCGCTCTGATCGTTGGATTCTTGCTGCTGGTGTGGCGTGGCCTGGCCATTGCCGCCAAATCGCAAACCTTGTTTGGCCGCTTGATGGCCTGCGCGGTGGCCATGATTTTCTTTACCTACGCCTTCGTGAATATGGGCATGGTCAGCGGTATCTTGCCGGTGGTCGGCGTGCCCTTGCCGTTCATCAGCTATGGCGGCACCGCCATGGTGACGCTGGGGCTGGCGCTGGGCGTGTTGATGTCAGTGGCGCGCTCGCAGCGGCAGTCGCTCGCCGAGCCCAAACATACTTTGTAAATATTGGTGATAGCCATAAATACGCGTTGTTTTTGGATGCACATCCGCTGAACAATGGGGGTAGGCACAGTGCCAGTGCTAATCCTCAGCGCTAATGCTGTGTCTGCCCCTCATTTTTCAAGGAGTGTGTGATGGCAGCTAAGTACGTGCTCAAAAAAGCCAAAAACGGCAAATTCTTTTTCAATCTGCAGGCATCCAATGGGCAGCCTATTCTGACCAGCGAAATGTATGACGCTGTGCAGAATGCTTTGGATGGGGTTGCGTCGGTACGCAAGAACGGCGTGGTCGAAACCAACTTTGACAAGCTTGTTGCCAAAGACGGCTCGCCTTACTTCACCCTCAAAGCGGGCAATGGCCACATCGTTGGTCACAGCGAAATGTATTCTTCGGCGGCCGCACGCGACAACGGCGTTGCTTCGGTGATGAAAAACGCAGCAGACGCCGTGCTGGACGACCAAAGCGCTGCCAGCTAAATAAATCCAGCTATCACTCAAGCCAGTGCGCGGTGAGGTCATGGCAGCGTGCCTACAATTGCTGCCATGATCTCTCGCGAACCCACCATCGAGCGCTTGGCCACGGCCCGGCAACTGCTGCTTGAGCCTTTTGGCTTGGATGAATCCCACCTGTCGCGTGCGCTGGCGGAAATCCGCGCCAACCAGGTGGACGATGCTGACTTGTACTTCCAATACACCCGTGCCGAAGGCTGGAGCTTGGAAGAAGGCATCGTCAAGACAGGCTCGTTCTCCATTGACCAGGGTGTGGGCGTGCGTGCCGTCAGTGGCGAGAAAACCGCCTTCGCGTATTCCGACGATATTTCCGAGGCTTCTTTGCTGGATGCCGCCCGCGCGGTGCGTGCCATCTCCGGTGCGCAGCAGCAACGCAAGGTGCGCATCCCCAAGACCACAATAGCGCCTTCGCGCACGCTGTACCCCGGCGTAGACCCGATTGCAACGCTCAACAGCACGGAAAAAGTCGAGTTGCTGGGCAAGGTGGAAACGCTGGCGCGTGCCAAAGACCCGCGCATCGTGCAAGTGATGGCTGGTTTGGCCAGTGAGTACGACGTGGTGATGGTGGCGCGTGCCGATGGCACGCTGGCGGCTGACGTGCGCCCCTTGGTGCGCCTGTCGGTGACCGTGATTGCCGAGCAAGGTGATCGCCGTGAAGTAGGTTCGTCTGGTGGTGGCGGCCGATTTGGCTTGGCCTATTTCAGCGATGCGCAAATCAATGAATACGTGAACGAGGCCGTGGAGCAAGCCTTGATCAACCTGGATTCGCGCCCGGCCCCAGCAGGTGAAATGACCGTGGTACTGGGCCCCGGTTGGCCCGGTGTGCTGCTGCACGAAGCCGTCGGACATGGCTTGGAAGGGGACTTCAACCGCAAGGGCTCCAGCGCTTTCAGCGGCCGCATTGGCGAGCGCGTAGCGGCCAAGGGCGTCACCATCTTGGATGACGGCACCTTGCCAGATCGTCGTGGCTCGCTCAATGTGGATGATGAAGGTTGTGCCACCCAGGCCAATGTGCTGATTGAAGATGGCATCTTGAAAGGCTACATCCAAGACGCGCTCAATGCACGTTTGATGGGCGTGAAGCCCACCGGCAATGGCCGCCGTGAAAGCTATGCTAGCTTGCCCATGCCGCGCATGACCAATACCTACATGTTGGGTGGCGATAAAGACCCGCAGGAAATCATCGCCTCTATCAAGAAGGGCTTGTACGCAACCAATTTTGGCGGCGGGCAGGTGGATATCACCAGCGGCAAGTTTGTCTTCTCGGCCAGCCAGGCGTACTGGGTGGAAAACGGCAAGATTCAATATCCCGTCAAGGGTGCTACCTTGGTCGGCAATGGCCCCGAGTGCATGAAAAAAGTCAGCCTGATTGGCAATGACATGCGTTTGGACAGCGGTGTGGGTACTTGCGGCAAGGAAGGCCAGAGCGTGCCTGTGGGCGTGGGCCAGCCCACCATGCGTATCGATGGGCTTACGGTCGGTGGCACTGCTTAAATTGATTTGTTTTGCAGGAATTCTGCTTTCAAATTGAAAAATGCTGATTCATATTTTTGAATCAGCATTTTTTGTGGGTTATTTTGGAATATTCCTGAATTGTGGTTCTTGTGCCTTGTTGCGGTGCACGATGTACGGTGTTAAAGTCATCCGCTATGCAAGTTCGTAGCGCTTTCTATTTTTACTTTTGGTTCTCGGTCCATGGCGGATGAGAGGCAATAGCTCGCACACACGAACAAATCCTCTTCAAAAAACCGCCGAAGCTGAAAAGCCCGGCGGTTTTTTTTATACCCAACGATTTCACACTCACAAAGAGGCAGACATGACAGCACACAACTATGGCGAAGCTTGGTATCGCAGCTCGGTCAACCACAAAACAGGACATACCGACGACGAACGCATCCAGGAAACCACCGTGCTGCCCCCTCCCGAACACCTCATCCGCTTTTTCCCCATCCATGCGACAGCCGTTGAAACGCTGGTTGCCCAAACCCGCAGTGCCATCCGCAACGTCATGCATGGCCGTGGTGATGACCGCCTGCTGGTGATTGTGGGGCCTTGCTCCATCCACGACCCTGCAGCAGCGCTGGATTACGCCCGCCGCCTGGCCGATGTGCGTGAGCAGTACAAAGACACGCTGGAAGTGGTGATGCGCGTGTACTTCGAAAAGCCCCGTACCACGGTAGGCTGGAAGGGGTTGATCAACGATCCCTACCTGGATGGCAGCTACCGCATTGATGAAGGACTGCGGATTGCGCGCCAGTTGCTGATCGACATCAACCGCCTGGGCGTGCCCGCTGCCAGCGAATTTTTGGATGTGATCTCGCCCCAGTACATCGGTGATTTGATCAGCTGGGGTGCCATCGGTGCGCGCACCACCGAAAGCCAGATTCACCGCGAGTTGGCTTCCGGCATCTCGGCACCGATTGGCTTCAAGAACGGTACAGACGGCAATATCCGCATTGCGACCGACGCCATCCAGTCGGCCAGCCACGGGCACCATTTCTTGTCGGTTCACAAAAACGGTCAAGTGGCCATCGTGCACACCACGGGCAACCCTGATTGCCATGTGATTTTGCGTGGCGGTAAAGCGCCCAACTACGACGCAGCCAGTGTGGAAGCCGCATGCGCTGATTTGGAGAAGGCGGGCTTGCCAGCCAGTTTGATGGTGGACTGCAGCCATGCCAATAGCCTGAAGCAGCATGAGCGCCAAAAGCAGGTGGTGGCTGATATTGCGGCGCAAATCGCGTCGGGCTCACAACGCATCTTTGGCGTGATGCTAGAGAGCCATTTGGTAGCCGGCGCGCAAAAGTTCACGCCTGGCAAGGATGACATCTGCGGTTTGAACTACGGCCAGAGCATTACCGATGCATGCATCGGCTGGAATGACACGCTGGATGTGCTGGAACAACTGTCGGGCGCAGTGCAGGCACGCCGCACTCTGGCGGGTGCCTTGCAGACCGAAGCAGTGGCATAAGCCTGGGTTGGGGCGGGTCGCAAGACCCGCCCCCAGGTAGCAAATGTCTTTGGGGTGACTTTTGCCTCTAAGGCTTATGGGCATTGCATGAGTAGCTCTTATTTTTTCACTGATTTATGTGGTGATTCAGGTACATCACCTCTTAACGCGGGGGCTGCCTGTCGCTAAGCTGTAGCCATGTTTTTCTTGCATTGCTTGCTATCCCGAAAGGCCCAACATGATCAGTGAAGTCATTGTGCAATTGAGTACTGAACAGCAATTCCGCGCTGCGGTCGATCGGCTCGCTCCCATGGGCAATGAAGAGGCACGCCGGTGGCTTGATGAGCAGTTCACCGTGCTGGAGTGCGAGCCTTTGCGCCCCAGCGGCAAGGTATTGCTGGCCGATAAGGTGCTGGTGGTGGCACGTGAAGCGGGTGAACGCCGTTTGTCTGATGAGGCATGGTTTCAGACCTATGCGCGTGCAGCGCATGCGGTGCTGGGGCGCCCCGTGATCAAGGTGGATGTGGCCGCCATGACGGTGAGCTACTGAACGCGTCACCACGTGCAAAGTGGCTGGTAAGGGTTGGTGTGGTAGACAGCCCTTCAACGCCAGCCGTGCTATCAAAAAAGCCGACTGCATACAGTCGGCTTTTTTATGGGGGTATGGGGGGGCGCCTTTAGGCGGTGGCAAATTGGTCTTGCAACGCCGTGAGCAGCTTGCCGTGGATGCCGCCAAAGCCACCGTTGCTCATGCACACGATGTGATCGCCGGGGCGGACATGGGCCAAAACTTGGCGAACCAGAGTGTCGATGTTGTCCGTGGTGAAGGCTGCATCGCCCAAGGCTTCCAAGGCTTCGGCCGCGTTCCAGTCCAGTCCGGCAGTGTGGCAAAACGCCAGGTCGGCTTCCTTGAGCGACCAAGGCAGTTGCGCTTTCATGGTGCCCAGTTTCATGGTGTTGCTGCGCGGCTCAAAGACGGCCAGGATGCGCTGCTGCTGGCCTACGCGCTGGCGCAGTCCGTCCAGCGTGGTGCGGATCGCGGTGGGGTGGTGGGCGAAGTCGTCGTACACGGTAATGCCGACGACGGTGCCGCGCAGCTCCATGCGGCGCTTGACGTTGTGAAAGCTACCCAGCGCCTGCGCAGCCACAGCAGGTGCAACGCCCACATGTTCTGCCGCGGCAATCGCTGCCAACGCATTGAGCTGGTTGTGCTCGCCACTGAGTTCCCACTCCACACGGCCAACCTTGCGGCCTTGCTGCAGCACGTCAAAAGCGTGGTGTTCGCCCAGGGCGGTGAAGTCGCTTACAGCGGCGCCGAATGTGCGCTGCTCGCTCCAGCAGCCTTGGTGCAGCACGCGGGTCAGGGCTTCTTCCAAACCGTTGATGACCACGCGCCCCGATGCGGGCACGGTGCGCACCAGGTGGTGGAATTGGCGCTCAATCGCCGCCAGATCCGGGAAGATGTCTGCGTGATCGAACTCCAGGTTGTTCAGCACCGCCGTGCGTGGGCGGTAGTGCACAAACTTGCTGCGTTTGTCGAAAAAGGCGGTGTCGTACTCGTCGGCCTCAATCACAAACAGCGGGCGCTCTTGCTCTGGGGCTTTTTCTCCCAGGCGCGCTGAGACGCCAAAGTCCAGGGGCACACCGCCCACCAAGAAACCGGGCGTCAAACCTGCGCACTCCAGAATCCACGCCAGCATGGAAGTGGTGGTGGTTTTGCCGTGCGTGCCGGCCACGGCCAGCACATGGCGGCCTTGCAGCACATGCTCGCTCAGCCACTGGGGGCCGCTGGTGTAGGGCAGGCCTTGGTCCAAAATGGCTTCCATCAAGGGGAACTTGGGGCTGCCTTCTTCCAGGTGCTGGCGGCTGACCACGTTGCCAATCACAAACATATCGGGCTTGAGCGCCAGTTGCTCCACGCCAAAGCCTTCGATCAGCTCAATGCCCAAGGCGCGCAACTGGTCGCTCATCGGGGGGTAGACGCCAGCATCGCAGCCGGTCACGGTATGGCCCGCCTCGCGTGCCAGCGCAGCGACACCGCCCATGAACGTGCCGCAAATGCCCAAGATATGAATATGCATGGCTGGGCATTCTACGGCGGTGGCTGGCGCTGGCATGGCTTGGTGATGCGAGCATGTGCAAAAGCACGCTTGCACCTATAAAAGGAGCAACTTGCGCTTTATTTATAAGCATTTGCAATGCTTTGGTTTGCCAAAACCTTGTTGATTGATCGCTAAATGCTCTTGTTTTTATATGAATGCAATAGTCTGTACGCAGGCAGGTTTTGGAAAAAGCCCTGCACTGCCCACCTTTCCCATAATGGCGGCTTGTGAGCTCAAGCTAGAACAAGGCATGTATCCATCGTCTGTGACCCAGGAAATCGCTCAGACCGCCGCCCGCATGGTGGTGGAGGAGGGGTTGGAGTGGGGCCCGGCCAAGCGCCGCGCCGTCAAACAATTGGGCTTGCCCGCCCGCACATCGCTGCCGGACAACGAGGCTGTGGAAGCGGCGGTGCGGGAGTACATCGAAATTTTTTGTGCCGAAACCCAGCCGCAGGAGCTGCGCGCCTTGCGGGAGTTGGCCTTGACGTGGATGGAGCGTTTGCAGGAGTTTCGCCCTCACCTGTCAGGCGCCGTGTGGCGCGGCACGGCCACCCGCATGTCAGATATTTATATAGGGCTGTTTTGTGATGATTCCAAATCGGCCGAAATCGCTCTGATCAACCACAACGTGCAATACGACGTGACGGAGGTGGTCGGATTTAACGGGGAAGTGGTGGATGCCTTGAGTATCAGCAGCTTGTGCCAACCTCTGGGTGAAACCATTGGCGTACACCTGATGGTGTACGACTATGACGATCTGCGTGGTGCTTTGAAGGCTGACGCGCAAGGCCGTACCCAGCGAGGTGATACCCAAGCCTTGCGCCAGCTGTTGCAGATGGAGGATGCGCAATGACCGACTCCATCATGTCTGCAGAGCGCCGCCGCTGGCTGGCGGGTGGGGTGGCGTTGGCTGCTGCAGCCGCAGGTGCTTGGGTGGCTTGGGAGCAAACCCGGGACATGTCTACCAATGATGAGGCGCTGCAAGCGTTTTGGGATTTGCAACTGATGCAGCCCGATGGCGGGCAGATGGCGCTGTCGTCACTGCGCGGCAAGCCTGTGCTGGTGAATTTTTGGGCCACGTGGTGCCCGCCTTGCGTGCGGGAAATGCCGCTCATCAACCAGTTTGCCCAAAGCCAGGCCGCGCGTGGCACGCATGCAGTGCAAGTGCTGGGGATTGCCGTGGACCAAGCGGCCAACGTTAAGCGCTGGATTGCGCGCCAGCCCTTGGCATTTCCCGTGGTGCTGGCCGGTGCGGGAGGCGTCACCATGACGCGAACGCTGGGTAACATCAGCGGTGGCTTGCCGTTCACGATCTTGTTCGATGCCCAGGGACAAGTGCAACAGCGTAAAATCGGCGAACTTTCCGAGCAAGATCTTGCGCAATGGGCATCATTTGCCTAGCGCATGGAACGCTAAAGCCGGGGGCTGGATCAAAAAACCGCTTTAGTGATAGCGAAAAATATCTCACAAAGCGCGCAGAAGGGCGAATTTGGGGTAAATTCGCGCCCTTATTTAGTTTTAGCCGTTGGAGCTTCCATGGATCTGCGTAAACTCAAGACCCTTATCGACTTGGTGTCCGAATCGAATGTGTCGGAACTCGAAATCACCGAGGCTGAGGGCAAAGTCCGCATCGTCAAGAGCGGTGGTAATGTGGTGCAGCAGTTTGTTGCTGCCCCCATGCAAGCTGCTCCCGTGCAAGCCGCCGCTGCCCCTGCTGTTGCTGCAACCCCTGCAGAACAAGCAGCCGCATCTGCCGCCGCTGCTGCAGCTTCCGGTCACCAAGTGAAGTCGCCCATGGTGGGCAGCTTCTACCGCGCTGCCAGCCCTGGAGCCAAGCCTTTCGTTGAGGTGGGTGACACCGTGAAGGAAGGCGACACGCTGTGCATTATCGAAGCCATGAAGATCTTGAACGAGATCGAGGCTGACAAGTCGGGTACCGTCACCCGCATTCTGGCCGACAACGGCCAAGCCGTGGAATACGGCCAACCGCTGTTCGTGATCGAGTGATATCTGGTCAAGCCCCTGCGATAGCACAAGGGCTTTCAGATTGAACGATTCGCCTCGTCAGAGGCGGTGAACAACGAGGACTTCCATGTTTAAGAAAATTTTGGTTGCCAACCGGGGCGAAATTGCTCTGCGCATCCAGCGCGCTTGCCGCGAGATGGGCATCAAGGCCGTAATGGTCTACTCCGAGGCAGACCGTGACGCCAAGTACGTCAAACTGGCCGATGAGGCCGTGTGTATTGGCCCTGCAGCTTCGCCTTTGAGCTACCTGAACATGCCTGCCATCATCTCGGCAGCTGAGGTAACCGATGCAGAAGCCATCCACCCCGGCTACGGTTTCCTGTCGGAAAACGCAGATTTTGCCGAGCGTGTGGAGCAAAGTGGCTTCAAGTTCATTGGCCCGACCGCTGAGTCCATCCGCATCATGGGTGACAAGGTATCGGCCAAGCAAGCGATGATCAAGGCCGGTGTGCCTTGCGTGCCCGGCTCGGACGGCGAATTGCCCGACGATCCCGCACAAATCAAGCGCATCGCCAAGGCGATTGGCTACCCTGTGATCATCAAGGCCGCAGGCGGTGGCGGTGGTCGCGGCATGCGCGTGGTGCACACCGAAGCTGCGCTGGTCAATGCTGTACAGATGACCAAGGCAGAAGCTGGTGCGGCTTTCGGCAATCCTGCGGTGTACATGGAGAAGTTCCTCCAGAACCCCCGCCACGTCGAAATCCAGGTGATTGCTGATACGCACAAGAACGCCGTGTATCTGGGCGAGCGTGACTGCTCCATGCAGCGTCGCCACCAGAAGGTGATCGAAGAAGCACCTGCGCCCGGCATTCCTCGCCGTTTGGTGGAGAAGGTGGGCGAGCGTTGCGTGGCTGCTTGCAAGAAGATCAACTACCGCGGTGCGGGCACGTTCGAGTTTTTGTACGAAAACGGCGAGTTCTATTTCATTGAAATGAACACCCGTGTGCAGGTGGAGCACCCTGTGACCGAAATGATCACCGGTGTCGATATCGTGCGCACCCAGATCATGGTTGCGGCGGGCGAGAAGCTGCCTTTCACCCAGCGTGAAATCAACAACCAGATGCGCGGTCACGCCATCGAGTGCCGTATCAACGCGGAAGATCCCTACAACTTCATGCCTTCGCCTGGCCGCGTGAATATGTGGCACATGCCTGGTGGCCCCGGCGTGCGCGTGGATTCCCACGTGTACAGCAATTACTTTGTGCCACCGAACTACGACTCTATGATCGGCAAGCTGATCGTGCACGGTGACACCCGTGAGCAGGCGCTGGCCCGCATGCGCACTGCGCTGTCGGAAGTGGTGATCGAAGGCATCAAGACCAATGTGCCTTTGCACCAAGACTTGATGGTGGATGCTGCTTTTGCTGAAGGCGGCACCAATATTCACTATCTGGAACACTGGCTGGAACAGCGCAAAAAGCGCTAATCACCAGACGTTGTTGACCAGCTATGCTGGCCCTTGGAAACGGGGGCCAGCATTTCGTTTTTAAAAGCTTGAAGGAACTGCCTCATGCATGAGCTCAGCCTAATGTGCCCGGAAGAGCGGGTGGAAGATGTGAGCGATGCGCTCGATGCACTGGATGCCTTGAGCGTGTCGGTCGAGGACATGGATGCACAAACCGAGTCCGAGCAGCCGTTGTTCGGCGAGCCTGGCATGCCTGTCCCCAAAGAAGGCTGGAACCGCAGCCGCATCGTGGCGCTATTTCCTAACGAAGAAGCTGCCAGCCAAGCCCAAGCCTTGCTGCAATTGCAGGACTTTTTCGAAGGCTGTCAGGTGCTGGGTGTTCAAGAGATAGAGCCCCAAGACTGGGTGCGTTTGACCCAGTCGCAGTTTCAGCCGGTGGACATCACCCCCGAATTCTGGATCGTGCCCACCTGGCATGAGCTGCCTGAAGGCGCCAAGATCAGCATTCGTTTGGACCCTGGCCTGGCCTTTGGTACGGGTACCCACCCCACGACCCGCATGTGCTTGCGCTGGATTGCGCGCCAGCCCCAAGGTTCGCTGGGACGCACGCTGGACTATGGCTGTGGCTCGGGCATTTTGGCGATTGGGGCTGCCAAGTTCGGCGCCGTCGATATTGATGCGGTGGACATCGACCCAGATGCGGTGACATCGTGTGAGCTCAATGCGCAGGCCAATGAAGTGACGCTCAAGGCCGGTTTGCCAGATAAGGCGGTGGGCGAGTACCAGACCGTGCTGGCCAATATTTTGGCAACGCCACTGAAAATGCTGGCACCGCTCCTGGTAAGCCATGTGCAAGCCGGTGGCCATCTGGTGCTGGCAGGCATTTTGGAGCGCCAGGCCGATGAGCTCAAAGAAGCCTATGCCCCCTACATCAAGCTGGATGTAGCCGACAGCGAAGACGGCTGGATTTTGATGACGGCCCACAAGGCCTAACACTGCAGGTCGCGGGCAGCCCAGCGTGTGTCGAAACTGTCGATGCACGCACTGGCTGCTTGCAGCTCCTCCTACAATCGACGCTCGATGAGCCTCATTACCTGCTGTCCTTCTTGCGGCACCAAATTTCGTGTGGTGGCCGATCAATTGCGCATCTCCGAAGGGTGGGTGCGCTGCGGGCGTTGCCAAGAAGTATTTGATGCCACGCAGGCGCTGGAGGAAATGCCGCTCACCACGGCAGCACCCGTGTCTGCGTCTACGGCGCAGCCTGCATTGCAGGAGCAGGCGGTGACACAGCCCCCGATCGTGCGTGGTGGGGATGAACCTGTGGTGGAGGCACCGCAGCCGCCCATCACCCACCCACTGGTCAATACTTTGCCAGAGCCAGAGCCAGAGCCAGAGCCAGAGCCAGAGCCAGAGCCAGAGCCAGAGCCAGAGCCAGAGCCAGAGCCAGAGCCAGAGCCAGAGCCAGAGCCAGAGCCAGAGCCAGAGCCAGAGCCAGAGCCCTTGGTGGGTGGGTATGAATTACCAGCCCCCCCGGACGTGGACCAGGATGAAGCTTGGCTTGATGCGCCAGTGGCACCCGATGTGCCGGGGCAAGAGTTCGCCTCGATTGCGCGGCGCATGCAAAGTGCCACAGAAGCCAAAGAGCCCGCTTGGGATGAGGTGCTTTGGACACCGCAAGCTGTTGAAGCCCCTGCGTTGCAGGATCTCCCCGAGGCTGCCCCTGCAGCCACTGCAGGTGTGGATGCTGAATTTGCCCAACCAGATACGTTGTCTGGGGAGATTGCACCCGTAGCGTTGGAGGAGGGGCAGCCTGCAACCGAAGGGGAGCCGTTTGGGGCGGATGTGCATGCCGAGCAGCCCGCTATGCAGGAGCCCCTGGCAATCTCTATGGCTGCACCAGCCCCAGCGCTTGTGCAGCCAGGGGAGGTGACGCCGCTGCAGCCTGACGCCCCCCTGTCTGCAGACTTTGCGCCGGTTGGCAGCGACGGTGACGGAGACAGGGGCGTGGGGGAGCACGAGCAGATCCCTGAATTTGTCAAGCAAGCGCAGCGCAAAGCATGGTGGAGCCAACCTGCTGTGCGCTTTGCGATGGGCATGCTGGTGATTTTTCTGCCCATTACGCTGCTACTGCAAGTGGCCATCCATGAGCGCAACACCCTGGCTGCATGGAAGCCGGAATGGCGCCCCGTGTTAGAGACCTTGTGTGTGGCCCTGCGCTGTGAGTTGGCGCCGCGCAAACACATTGCTTCGGTGGTGCTTACGGGCTCTTCTTTTGCCCATGAAGCGCGTCCTAACCACTATCGCCTGGATATCAGCATCCAGAACCAGTCTTCTCTGGCAGTTGCCACTCCTGCGGTGGAACTAACGCTGACGGATGCGCAAGACCAGGTGCTGGTGCGCAAGGTGCTGGACTTGTCTGAAATTGGCGCACCTGCAGAGCTGGCTGCGCGCAGTGAGTGGAACGGCACGCTGCCCGTGATGACACAAGGCCTGAACTTGCCGGTATCGGGATACCGGGTGATGGCCTTTTACCCCTGATTTTTCTGAAGAACGGAAGTTTGACTATGGCAGCCCTGATCTGCGGCTCTTTGGCTTTTGACACCATCATGAGCTTTGAAGGCAAGTTTGCGAACCAAATCTTGCCTGAGCAACTGCACATTCTGAATGTGTCGTTTTTGGTGCCATCGCTGCGCCGTGACTTTGGTGGCTGTGCGGGCAATATCGCCTACAGCTTGAAGCTGCTGGGCGGCAACCCTTTGCCCATGGCAACGGTGGGTGAAGATGGCGCCAGCTATATCGGTCGCATGAAGGCGCAGGGTATTGACACCCGCTTTGTGAAGCAGCTCGATGACAGCTACACGGCACAAGCCATGATCATGACCGATAGTGACAACAACCAGATCACCGCCTTTCACCCTGGCGCAATGACCGAAGCCCATGTGAACATGATCGATGGCAGCGAAGGAGCGTCCGTGGGCATCGTCTCCCCCGATGGCCGTGACGCCATGCTGCAGCACAGTGCCCAGTTCAAGGCCGCAGGCATTCCGTTTGTGTTCGATCCCGGCCAAGGGTTGCCCATGTTCAATGGCCAAGAGCTGCTGGCATTTGTGGAGCAGGCCACCTGGATTGCCGTGAATGACTACGAAGCCAAAATGCTGTGTGACCGCACTGGTTTGGATTTGGCTGCGCTGTCGATGAAGGTGCAAGGCTTGGTCGTCACCTTGGGTGAGCAAGGCTGCCAGGTGTGGGAGCAGGGCCAAATGACCTTGGTGGCCCCCGTGAAGGCCCAGGAAGTGGTGGACCCCACCGGTTGCGGCGATGCCTGGCGTGGCGCGCTGCTGTACGGTCTGGAAAAGGGCTGGCCGCTGGCCAAGTGCGCGGCACTGGGTAACCGCGTGGGCGCACTGAAGGTGGCCGCCAAGGGGCCGCAAAACTATGTCCTGGATTTTGATCCGGCGACGTTTGAGGTCTGACCCTGGTTGGGTGGTGGAGCGCGTTACGCGCTCCGCGCCTTTCGCTGTAGCGGCAGCCGTGCAGCAGGGTGAGGCGGTCAGAAATCAAAAAAAGCAGCTCTGTAGCTGCTTTTTTTATAGCTATTAGTGTTCGTTACTGGCGGGCTGAACGCACATTCACCGGTAAAGCCATGGGCGCGCTGGTGCGCAGCGGGTTGATGTCCAGTCCACCACGGCGGGTGTAGCGGGCATACACGCTGAGCTTTAGCGGGCGGCACTGGCGCGTGATGTCCATGAAGATGCGCTCCACGCATTGCTCATGAAATTCGTTGTGGTTGCGAAAGCTCACGATGTAGCGCAGCAGGCTTTCCTGGTCGATGGCCGCGCCGGTGTAGCTGATCTGCACGCTGCCCCAGTCGGGCTGGCCCGTCACCAGGCAGTTGCTTTTGAGCAGGTGGCTGACCAGGGTTTCCGTGACTGGCGGGTTGTCGTGTTCGGCCTTGAGCAAATCAGGGCGCGGGGTGTAGTCCGAGCAGTCAATGTCCAGGCGGTCCAGGTTCAGCCCTTGCAGCTCTTGCACTTTTTGCTGCGCAAACGCTTCTTGGGTGATGATGCGCACGCCCGCAGTGGACTGGCGCACGGCGGCGCCGCGCCACAGCGCTTCGTTGACGTCTTCGCGCAGGCGCTCTTGCACGGTTTCTGGGCTGTCAAAACGGCTGTTGTTGAAGCTGTTGAGGTACAGCTTGAACGATTTGCTCTCAATAATGTTGGGTGTTTCACAGGGGATGGTGAAGTGCACCAGGGCCACCTGGGGTTTGCCGCGTTGGTTCAGCCAGGACAACTCAAACGCGGTCCACAAATCAGCGCCAAAAAATGGCAATTGCGCGGTGATGCCAATTTCATCGCGCTTGGTTTGGCGGGGGATGGGAAACAGCAGACTGGGGGCGTACTGGTCTGCGTAAGCCGAGGTTTTGCCCAGCTGCGATTGTTCGGGTGTATTCATGCTTGGTGCTAGATATTCATAGCTGTCAGCGCTTGCTGCATAAGCGCTAGAGCCATATTTGATGGATAAAGTTTGCCGGGTCAGCGAAATTCCCGTGCACGCAGCCATTTGGTGGCAATCCATTTTTCCCCGGCGACCACCGGGTCTCCGGCGTGCAAAGTCAGCGTGCTGACATCGGGGTGTGGATAGCCAAAAAACACCGCGTGCCCTTTGCGGGGGTGAATGCGTAGCTGTGTTTCGGGAAAGAAGGTGCAGCCGCCAGCGGGCACATCGTTCAAATAAATCACCAATGTGCCCACGCGTTGACCGCCGCGGCGCAAGAGCGCGTCAGTGCCGCCTTCGTGGGGATTGAAGTAATCGTGGTGTGGCTTGTATTGTGCGCCGGGGTGGTAGTTCAGCACTTGCAGCCCCTCGCCATTCTCCACAGGCCAGCGCAGCAATTGCGCAATGCGTGCTTCCAGGCGCTCGACGACCGGGGTTTGTCCGCGCGTGTAAAACATGCCGTGGCTGGTGCGGTCGGGGTTGATGGCTTCGGCGCTGCTGTTGGTGGCTACCGTTTTGGAGCGTGCCAAGGCAGGCCGGGCATCTGCAATCAGCTGGTCGCACTCGGCATCAGACAGCAGATTGGCAAACAGCGCCATGCGCGGCGTTTGCAAAGACAGCAGCACTGACACGCGACGGTCTCCCACATCTATCTCATTGGGGGAGTGCTGCAAATCCGGCCCGGGCTGGGCGCTGTGGTCAACGGATGCGGGCACCGGCTGCGTACAGGCAAGGATGGCCGCCTGTGCGATGTGCGGTGCCCAACCGGCTTTGACGAGGCTGTGCTGCAAAGTGCTGGGCGCATGGCCCGCCGCGAGCTGGGCTTGCAGCCAGTGCATCAGGGCAGGGGTGCTGCCGGGGATGCGGGCAGACAATTGTTCCGAGGAATGTGGCAAAACAACCTCCTAGAGCAATAGTGACAAGCGCAAGTAGCTATCTTTTATGCAGTGTTGCGGCGGAACACCAAGCGGTCTCGGCCCGATGCCTCGGGCGCGTAAGCGTAGCCATGCACATCAAAGGACATCAGTTGCTCGGGCTGGGTCAGGCGGTGGGTGATAGCGTAACGCGCCATCAAGCCGCGTGCATGCTTGGCGTGAAAACTGATGACTTTGTACTGACCACCCTTGTAATCTTCAAAGACACACTCCACCACCCGGGCCTTGAGGTGTTTCAGATCGACCGACTTGAAGTATTCCCGGGAGGCCAGGTTGATGACCACAGGCTGCGTATCTTTTGCCTGGCGCTCATTGATGAGCTGGGCAATGCGGCTGCCCCAGAACTGGTAGAGGTTGCTGCCGTGGGGATTGGCCAAGCGCGTGCCCATTTCCAGGCGGTAGGGCTGCATCCAGTCCAGGGGGCGCAGCGCGCCGTACAGGCCACTGAGCATGAGCAGATGCTCTTGCGCCCAGGCAATCTCATCGGGCTGCAGGGAATACGCATCCAAGCCTTCATAGACATCGCCATTGAAGGCAAACAGCGCCTGGCGGGCATTGTCGGCGGTGAATGTGGGCTGCCAAGCGGCATAACGGGCGGTATTGAGCTGTGCCAGCTTGTCGCTGATCGACATGAGCGCCGCCACTTCCTGGGGCGGCAGCTGGCGCAACACTTCAATCAGCTGCGCCGATTGAGCAATGAAAGGCGGCAGCGTGTGCCCCAGGCCTGCGGGCAGGGGGCGTTCGTATTCCAGTGATTTGGCGGGAGAGAGCAGAAACAGCATGGGCTCGGACCGTCCGAAAGAAAAAACAGGGCTGAAGATGCAACCGGGGGCTCAAGGCCCCCGGTTGTGTGTCACGCGTTATGCGTTATGCGTTATGCGTGGTTGGCGCTTTCCTCAAAAGGCAGCACCATGGCGCTCAGGTCTTTGCGGGTTTCCACCAGCACCAGCGGGCCTTCGTCCAAGACCACCACAGGAGGGCGTTCACGGGGAATGCGCACGGGCTTGGGTTCCGCGGCAATCGCGGCTTGCACGGCGGCAACCTTGTCGGCATCGGAGTTCACCCACTCCAGACCTGCATCACGGGCCAGTTGCTGCAAGCTGGCAAGCGGCAGGGTGTAGGCCTGAATGTGGGGCATGGTGGATGCGACTTCTGCTTGCGCAACAGGCGCTGCAACCTGTACCACTTCAACTTCCGCTGCTGCAGCCACGGGCGCCACCACAGGTGCGGTCATTTCGACAGCAGGTGCTGCTTCAGGGGCTTGCACTGGCGTTGTCACGGCCACTGCCTCTGCAACTGGCGTTGCTTGGCTGAAGTAGCTGCGACGGGGCGCTTCTTGCTCAGCCTCAGGTGCCATGGCGTCCACCATGTTGGCGATGGTATCCATCGCAGGGGCAGCGCGATTGGCATCACCCCAAGGTGCTTCTGGTGCCCCTTCGGTGGCTTCGGTTGCG
Organism: Comamonas jiangduensis; assembly: GCF_030162955.1. NCBI lineage: Bacteria > Pseudomonadati > Pseudomonadota > Betaproteobacteria > Burkholderiales > Comamonadaceae > Comamonas > Comamonas jiangduensis. Next base: position 128,789 of record NZ_JARXOV010000003.1, on the reverse strand, counting down.
GGAGCGTCGTCGCGGTTGCGTTCGCGACCGTTGCGGCGGTCACGACCATAGCGGTCGCGTGAGCGGCGGCCGTTGCGGGGCGCGTCTTCGCCATTGACGGCGGGGGCGGCGCCTTCTGCGGCCTGGATTTCATGGACCGCTGTAGCCACGGATTCGGCCATGGGATCGACCCCAGCCGATCCTTGGGCTTCCGCGTTGCGAGGCTGGCGTTCACGGCGCTGCTCACCACGATCACCACGCTCACCGCGTTCGCGGCGGGGCTGGCGTTCTGCACGTTCGCTGCGCTCTGTATCAGGCGTCAGCGCAACTTGCTCGGCGCCTGCAACTGGTGCGTTCGTCGCTTGCAGCGTGCGTTGCTCCACTGCCTCGGTATTGCGGGGCTGGCGCTCGCGGGGATTGCGAGCTTCACGGCCTTCGCGCTGTGGGCGGTTGCTGTCGCTATTGCGCTCTACGCGTTCGTTGCGTTCACCACGACGGCCACGGTTTTCGCTGCCTTCGCGGTTGTGGCGTTCACCATTGGCATCGCGTTCTTCATTGCGCTCGCCCGTGCGGCCGTTGCGGCCACGGCCATTGCGCTCGCCGTTGCGGCCATTGCGCGCACCACGCTCACCGTTGCGGCCATTGCGCTCGCCTTCGGGCTGAACGGGAGCTACTGCAGGCTCTGCAGCAGGCTTGGCGCCAAAGCCAAACAGGCTCTTGAGCCAGGCGAAGAAGCCTTGTTCCTTGACTTCGGTACGTGGCGCAGCAGCTGGCGCTGGTGCCTGTGCGCCGGGACGACCCTTGACGGGGCGCTGTGCGGGTTGTGGGCGGGCTTCTGGCGCAGGCGGGGTATCAGGCAGCACACCCTTGATGACCGGCGTTTGCTTGTTGGTGGGCTCTTGCGAGCGGCGCGTGACCTTGGTCACATCTTCCACTTCGTCCGCCAGCTTGTAGCTGGCATCCATGTTTTCCAAGCGTGGGTCGTCGTGCTTCAAGCGCTCCAGCTTGTAGTGCGGTGTTTCCAGCGATTTGTTGGGCACCATCAGCACCGACACGCGCTGCTTGAGTTCGATCTTGGCGATCTCGGTACGCTTTTCGTTGAGCAGGAAAGAGGCCACTTCCACAGGCACTTGGCAGTGCACGGCGGAGGTGTTGTCCTTCATGGACTCTTCTTGAATGATGCGCAAAATCTGCAGGGCCGACGACTCGGTGTCGCGGATGTGGCCCGAGCCACCGCAGCGTGGGCAGTTGATGTGCGCACCTTCACTCAGCGCAGGCTTGAGGCGCTGGCGGCTCATTTCCATCAGACCAAACTTGCTGATGGTGCCGAATTGCACGCGGGCACGGTCTTGGCGCAGCGCATCGCGCAGGCGGTTTTCCACTTCCTTGCGGTTGCGGGATTCTTCCATGTCGATGAAGTCGATCACGATCAGGCCGCCCAGGTCGCGCAGGCGCATCTGGCGGGCCACTTCGTCGGCAGCTTCCAGGTTGGTGCGGGTGGCGGTCTCTTCGATGTCTCCGCCCTTGATTGCGCGGGCCGAGTTCACGTCCACCGACACTAGAGCTTCGGTGTGGTCGATGACGATCGCGCCACCCGAAGGCAATTGCACGGTGCGTGCGTAGGCGGATTCGATCTGGTGCTCAATTTGGAAGCGGCTAAACAGCGGCGCATCGTCGCGGTAGCGCTTCACACGTGCAGCATGCTCAGGCATGACGTGGGCCATGAACTGCTGGGCTTGTTCGTAAATGTCATCGGTGTCGATCAAGATGTCGCCGATGTCATTGTTGAAATAGTCGCGGATGGCGCGAATCACCAAGCTGGACTCTTGGTAAATCAAGAAGGCACCCTTGCCAGACTTTGCAGCGCCGTCAATCGCGGTCCACAGTTGCAGCAGGTAGTTCAAGTCCCACTGCAGCTCCGGCGCGGTGCGGCCAATGCCTGCCGTGCGGGCGATGATGGACATACCCTTGGGGTACTCCAGCTGGTCCATCGCTTCTTTCAGCTCTGCACGCTCTTCACCCTCAATGCGGCGCGAGACGCCACCGCCACGGGGGTTGTTGGGCATCAGCACCACATAGCGGCCGGCCAGCGAAATGAAGGTGGTCAGGGCCGCACCCTTGTTGCCACGTTCTTCTTTTTCAACCTGGACGATCAGCTCCTGGCCTTCTTTGATCACATCGTTGATGCGGGCCTGGCTGGGGGAGATGCCTTCGGCAAAGTACTGCTTGGAGATTTCTTTGAAAGGCAGGAAGCCGTGGCGGTCTTCGCCGTAGTCCACAAAGCAAGCTTCCAGCGAGGGCTCGACACGGGTGACGACCGCTTTGTAGATGTTGCCCTTGCGTTGTTCGCGACCTTCGATTTCGATTTCGTAGTCCAGCAGCTTTTGCCCGTCGACGATGGCCAGGCGGCGTTCTTCGGACTGTGTGGCGTTAATCAGCATCCGTTTCATGATGCGTATCCTTTTCGTTGTGCGGCGGCCGGCTGCAGCGACAACGCTGCCTAGCCGACACGCCTTTGACTCTGTATCAAAGACAGGCTCTAGGGGAGCCGTAGATGCCGGGCTGCCGCGTTGAAACGAAAAGAAGGGGAATCGACCTGGGCCTGATTGCGTGCCGTGCTGCTTAAGTCAGCAAAGGAGGCAAGGGCAGGAAGCAGGAAGCGAGCCACGCGAAAAGCTGGCCCAGCACCTTGCGGTTGTGGCCTGAGCTGGCGTAGAGAACAGGGTGGGCGTTGGGTACGCGCGCACGCAGCACGGGCTTGTGCCCCTGCGTCATACCTAGCAACCAAGAAAAAAATGCCCACATGCTCGCTGTTTATTCATATACGTGGATGGCCTGAAGCAACTGGCTTCAAACACCACCATCCACGTGAAGATTCCGTTCAGTGTTTCAATGCGTCAACCAGACAAATTCCGCCCCGCCAGCACCGACAATTGGGTGGCTTTTACGCGGGCACGGCATCTGTGGCATCGACCTGCCTGCGCCGGGGAAATGGCTGGGTGGACTAAAATCCAAACGAATCAACCACTTACACATAAATTCGCGCAGGTGAAACACATTATAGAGGGCAAACTGCCCCAAGAACGTACCCAGAACCCCGCATCAGTCGCTGTGCGGTTGATTGAGGTGGATGAAGATGGTGCAGGTCAGCGTCTGGACAACTTTCTCATGCGCCACCTCAAAGGGGTGCCCAAGACCCACGTCTACCGCATCATCCGAAGTGGCGAGGTGCGTATTAACAAAGGCCGCTGCCAAGCCGACTCGCGCGTGCAAATCGGCGATGTGGTGCGCGTGCCCCCTGTGCGTATTTCTGACAAGGTGCAGGAAAAAGCCGAGCGCCCAGCGCCGCCGCGCGAGTTTCCGATTCTTTTTGAAGACGATCACCTGATTGCGATTGACAAACCTGCCGGTGTGGCCGTGCATGGCGGCTCCGGCGTGAGTTTTGGGGTGATTGAGCAATTGCGCCAAGCGCGGCCGCAGGCCAAGTTTCTGGAACTGGTGCACCGCCTGGATCGGGAGACCTCGGGGATTTTGTTGGTTGCCAAAAAGCGTTCGGCGCTGACCAAGTTGCAAGACCAGTTTCGCGAACGTGAAACCGGCAAGACGTATTTGGCCTTGGTGAGTGGCGCCTGGCCCGCCAATAAAAAGGTGATTGATGCGCCTTTGCACAAATACCTGCTGCCCGATGGGGAGCGCCGAGTGCGTGTGACGACGCCGGATGACCCCGATGGCATGAAGTCGCTGACCTTGGTCAAGGTGCGCAGCCAGCATGCGCCGCGTCCCATGCAGGGCTTGCCTGCGATGAGCTTGCTCGAAGTCACCATCAAAACCGGGCGCACGCACCAGATTCGTGTGCATCTGTCTTCACAAGGCTACGGCATTGTGGGGGACGATAAGTATGGTGACTTTGCGCTCAATAAGCGCCTGCCCAAGCAGGGCCTGAATCGCATGTTTTTGCATGCATGGCGTTTGCAGTTCAACCACCCGGCCACCGAGGAGCGCATCGAAGTGCGCGCCGAGTTGCCGCAAGAGTTGGTTGAGTTTGTATGCGAAAAAGCCTGAAAACCTATAACTATCCTGCGATGACTGCTCGTAAATTTGATTTGATTGCCTTCGATTGGGATGGCACCTTGTTTGATTCCACTGTGGCGATTGCGCGCAGCATTCAGCTGGCGGTGGCCGATGTGGGCGGCACGGTGCCTTCGGATGAGCAGGCTTCGTACGTGATTGGCATGGCGCTGCAGCCTGCGCTGGCCCATGCCGCACCGGATGTGCCCAAGGAAAAGTACAACGACTTGGCCAACCGCTACCGCTATCACTACCTCAAGCAGCAAGCGCTGATTACCTTGTTTGAAGGGGTGTTGCCTTTGCTGGAGGGCTTGCGTGAGCGCGGCCACTTGCTGACGGTGGCTACGGGCAAAAGCCGCAGGGGCTTGAATGAGGCGCTGCAGCATGCCGATTTGCGCGGCATGTTTGATGGCTCGCGCACGGCCGATGAAACTGCGGGCAAACCGCATCCGCTGATGCTGCAGGAGTTGATGGCAGAGTTTGGGGTGGAGCCCGAACGCCTGCTCATGATTGGCGATACCACGCACGACCTGCAGATGGCGCGCAATGCGGGCTGCGCCAGCGTGGGTGTGGCTTATGGCGCCCATGCAGCCGCTGATTTGCAGAGCTGCTCGCCCCTGTATGTGGCGCGTGATGTGGCACAGCTGCAGCAGTGGCTGGGCACCAACGCTTGAGTGCTTTGTCACGGCAGGGCCTGAGCGCGCTGGCATACTGCCGTCTTGGCTTGATTTTGAGAGAGTAGAGCTTGTCCATGAACCCCCATTCCACGCCTGAGAACGAAGGCGCTGCCTCCTCTGAACCCCAGCCCGGGCAAGACCTGTGGGCACGCGGGGTTTCGGGGGCGCAAACGCACGCCAAACCCGCTGCCCCTGCCTGGGAGCGCGATGTGCTGGAGCGCTTGGTGTTTGCCACGGTGAGCGAGCAGCGATCGGCACGCCGCTGGCGCATTTTCTGGCGCTTTTTGTGGGTGATTCTGGTGGTGGGTGGCATCTGGTGGATGGGGCGCGACAGCGCGGCTACCTCTATGAGCGGCCCTCACACGGCGGTGGTAGACATCAAGGGTGCGATTGCCAGTGATGCCAATGCCAGCGCAGATTTTGTGATTGCGGCCATGCGCAGTGCGCTGGAAGACCCCGGTTCGCGCGCGCTGGTGCTGCTGATCAACTCGCCCGGCGGCAGCCCGGTGCAGGCGGGCATGATCAACGATGAAATCGTGCGCCTCAAAGCCATGCACAACAAGCCGATTTACGCGGTGGTGGAAGAAACCTGCGCCTCTGCGGCGTACTACATTGCAGCTGCCGCCGACGAAATCTTTGTGGACAAGGCCAGCATCGTGGGCAGCATTGGTGTGCTGATGGATGGTTTTGGCTTTACCGACGCCATGCACAAGCTGGGCGTGGAGCGCCGCCTGCTCACCGCTGGTGCCAACAAAGGCATGCTAGACCCTTTCAGCCCGCTGAGCGAGGCACAGCGCGAACATGCGCAAACCATGCTCAATCAAATTCACGCCCAATTTATCGAGGTGGTGCGCGCAGGGCGCGGAGACCGTTTGAAAGAGAACGAAGACACATTCAGCGGCTTGTTCTGGACGGGTCAGCAGGCGGTGGAACTGGGTTTGGCCGATCAATTTGGCACACTGGACAGCGTGGCGCGCGACATCGTCAAGGCCGAAGAGGTGATCGACTACACCCGCAGCGAAAACATCGCCGAGCGTTTTGCCAAGCGTTTTGGCGCTGCAGTGGGCAGCGGCGCGGTGGATGCGCTGCACGGCATGCTGCCAGCGATTCGCTAAAGTTTTGGCACGCGGCGGATGATTCAATAAAAAGAGCGCCTTGCGCTTGATCTGCTTGGTTTTTAGATAGAAAACTATCTGAAAAGCTTGTTGGATCAGCGCAAGGCGCTCTTTTTTGTTTGCTGAGTGCTGTGGTGTGCTGAGTGCAGTGATTATTGGCCCAGCGCAAACACCACCGGCGTGCGGTTGTCGGGCTCGGCCCCCAGTTTCTTCCAGTCTTTGGCGCTGCAGCTTTGGATGTGGGCGCTCTCCAGCGTCAAGCCGCTGGCCATCACCAGGCGGGTGTTGGGCTGCACCACAGCGAGCAGTGCCTGCCATAGCGCCGGGTTGCGGTAGGGCGTTTCAATAAACAGCTGGGCCTGGTTGTGGCGCAGGGCCAACTGCTCCAGCTCTTTGATGCGCTGCACGCGCTGGGCCGCGTCTTGCGGCAGATAGCCGACAAACGCAAAGTTCTGGCCGTTCAAGCCGCTGGCGGCCAGTGTCATGAGCAGCGACACAGGGCCTACCAAGGGCACCACCGCAATGCCTGCATCGTGCGCAGCCCGCACGATGGAGCTGCCAGGGTCGGCCACGGCAGGCATGCCGGCTTCGCTGACCAGGCCCATATCGTGTCCCGCCAGGGCCGGGGCCAGCAGGGCCTTGGCATCAAACACTGCGCCGTCTTTGCCGCCGTGGTCGCCTTTTTTGTGGGCTTCACGGGGCAACTCTTGCAGGTGTTGCTGCTGGATGGGGGTGGCCAGCGGAAAGTGCTCGCCCACGCGTTTCAAGTATGCGCGGGTGCTTTTGGCGTTCTCGCACACCCAGTGCTGCAAGCGGGCGGCGGTGCGCAGCGTCAACTCGGGCAGCACATCGGTGATGGGCGATTGCGTGGCGCAGCCAAAATCTAGCGGCGCTGGCACCAAATACAGCTTGCCTTTGGTTTGCAAGGTATCGCTCATGGCAGTTGAATCCCGGCAGCGCGCACCATGCGGCAGGTGCGAATCATGGGCAGGCCAATCAGGGCAGTAGGGTCGTCGCTGTGGATGGCGTCCAGCAAGCTGATGCCCAGGCCTTCGCTCTTGGCGCTGCCGGCGCAGTCGTAGGGCTGCTCGGCGCGCAGGTAGCGCTCGATGGCGTCATCGCTCAGGTCGCTGCGGAACACGGTCCGGATGACGGCCACATCGCTTTGCACAAAACCCGTGGCTTGGCACACCACCGCCACCGCGGTGTGGAACATGACGGTTTGGCCGCGCATGGCACGCAGCATCTCGACAGCGCGCTCGTGCGTACCGGGCTTGCCCATGGGTTGGTCATTCAAGTCAGAGACTTGGTCAGAGCCGATGACGATGGCTTCGGGGTGCAGTGCGGCTACGGCATGGGCTTTGGCCAGTGCCAGGCGCAGGGCCAAAGCGCCGGGGGCTTCGCCGGGCATGGGGGTTTCATCCACGTCGGGGGCAACGCAGGTGAAGGGAGTGTGCAGGCGCTCCACCAATTCACGGCGGTAGCGGGAGGTAGACCCCAAGATCAAGGGGCGCTGTGGGGTGTGGAGTTCAGACATGGGTGGATTCTCTTACACTGCCGCCATGAGCAAGGAATATTCATTGGATCACCTTGATGTGGCCGCGTTTGCAAAGGCGAATGCGGTGATGGAAGGCCAAGATCCCTTATCTGCATTTGAGCGTTTGGCCCAAGAGGCGCAGGCCCCCGTGGAAGGCATGAACGTTGCCTGGTATGCGGAGGGCGAGCATGTGCCGGAAACCGGTGGGCCTGGTCACCTGTGGCTGCATTTGGAGGCGGATGCCCAAGTGCCCATGATTTGTCAGCGCTGCCTGGGAGTGGCGCACATTGATTTACAGGTAGACCGCTCGTTCCGCTTTGTGCAGGATGAAGCCACCGCGCAAGCCATGGACGACGAGGTCGAAGAAGACCTGCTGGCCCTCAGCAAAGACTTCAATTTGCGGGAATTGCTGGAAGACGAACTGCTGATGGAAGTGCCTTTGGTGCCTATGCACGAAGAATGCCCAGAGGTCATGCCCATGGTGTCCAGTGATGAAGATTTTGAGCAGGCCAATACGGATAAAGCCAATCCATTTGCAGTGTTGGCCGGGCTGCGTAAAAATGTGGCCGAGGACTGATATTCCTTTGTGATCAGCGAGAAACCGCCTTCGGGCGGTTTTGCTTGGTGCAGGCAGTACAAATTGTGCTGCGCCAGACGTAAAAGATACGGCCTTCCCCTGCAGCTACCGCAGCATCCCTTTTGGGTGCTGGGGGGTTAATGAGATGGGGAAAGGTTTGCGCTATAATCGGGGGCTTCGCGCGAAACCCCCCTCGTGTCTTTAATGGGCTGATCGCGTTTTTCACCAACCCTTTTCAGACTCAGGAGCCATCATGGCTGTTCAGCAAAACAAAAAGTCCCCTTCCAAGCGCGGCATGCACCGTTCGCACAATGCACTGAATGTGCCTGGTATCGCTGTTGAAACTACAACTGGCGAAGTGCACCTGCGTCACCACATCAGCCCCAACGGCGTGTACCGCGGCCGTCAAGTGCTGAAGAATAAGTCCGAAGCCTAATTTACTAGCGCTTCAACTGTTTAAAGGCCCGAAGCTACTCGTAGCTCGGGCTTTTCTCTTTTAATGCTGCTCATTTCAGCTTGGTTCTGCAGCGGACCGGTAAGTCATTCATGATCACACTGGCAGTCGATTGCATGGGGGGCGACCACGGCCCCAGCGTTACGTTTCCCGCGTGCCGCCAATTTCTTTCCACTCACCCGGATGCCCGTTTATTGTTGGTCGGCCTTCCTGAGGTCTTGGCAACATGGCAGGCCCACGAGCGCGCAGAGATGGTGCCGTGCTCGGAAGTGGTCACTATGGATGACCCTGTGGAAGTGGCGCTGCGCCGCAAGAAAGATTCTTCCATGCGTGTAGCGATCCAGCAGGTCAAGGATGGCAAGGCACAAGTGGCGGTATCGGCGGGTAATACGGGTGCGCTGATGGCAGTCTCGCGCTACCTGCTCAAGACCATGGATGGGATTGATCGTCCAGCGATTGCGACGCAGTTGCCGAACGACCGGGGTGGTGCCACGACGGTGCTCGATCTGGGAGCCAATGTAGATTGCTTGCCTGAGCACCTGTTGCAGTTTGCCGTGATGGGTTCGGCGTTGGTGTCAGCGCTGGATGCCAAAAATGTGGAGCCTTCCGTGGGTTTGCTCAACATTGGCGAAGAAGCGATCAAAGGCAGTGAAGTCATCAAGCGCACGGGCGAATTGTTGCGCAAGGCAGGTGATTCGCAGGCCATTCGCTTTATTGGGAACGTTGAAGGTAACGATATTTTCAAAGGCGGCGTAGACATTGTGGTGTGCGACGGCTTTGTTGGTAATGTGGCCTTGAAGGCTTCCGAAGGTGTGGCCGCGATGATTGTGGGTGGTTTGAAAAATGAGTTCAAACGCAACATCTTCACCAAATTTGCTGCCATCATGGCTTATCCCGTGCTCAAAGCGCTGATGAAGCGCATGGACCACCGTCGCTACAACGGCGCAGCATTGCTGGGTTTGCGTGGCCTGGTATTCAAGAGCCATGGATCTGCTGACCAATCTGGTTACGAGCATGCGCTCAACCGCGCTTATGATGCAGCCCGCAATAACCTTCTTGACCGTGTGCAGGGTCGAGTCGCCCAAGCCGCTCCTGTGTTGGACGCTGCGGGGACTTCGAGCAGCGGCACCGGAGCAGCTTGAGACTACATGACACGCTATGCACGCATTACCGGCACAGGCAGCTATTTGCCTGAGCGCCGACTGACGAACGATGACTTGGCCGCTCAGCTGGCGGAGCGCGGTATCGAGACTTCGAACGAATGGATCGTGGAGCGCACGGGCATTCAGGCGCGCCACTTTGCGGATGCGCACGCCTGCAGCAGCGATTTGGCGCTGGAGGCTTCGCGCAAAGCCATCGAAGCGGCGGGCATTACCGCCCAAGACATTGATCTGATCATTGTGGCCACGTCGACGCCCGATATGGTCTTCCCGTCGACGGCCTGTATCTTGCAAAACAAGCTCGGTGCCAATGGCTGCCCTGCATTTGATGTGCAGGCGGTATGCAGCGGTTTTGTCTATGCCTTGACCGTGGCGGACTCCATGATTCGCTCGGGTGCTGCCCAGCGTGCTTTGGTGGTGGGCGCGGAAGTGTTCAGCCGCATTTTGAATTTCAACGACCGCACGACCTGCGTGTTGTTTGGTGATGGCGCGGGCGCTGTGGTGCTGGAAGCTTCGGAGCAGCCCGGTATCTTGGCGTGTGACCTGCACGCAGATGGCAAGCACGTCGACATTCTGTGTGTGCCCGGCCATGTCTCGGGTGGCGAAGTCTTGGGCTCGCCCTTGCTGGTCATGGACGGTCAGGCCGTGTTCAAGATGGCGGTGGGTGTGCTGGAAAAAGCCGCACACGCAGTGCTGGCCAAGGCCGGAAAAACCGAAGCAGACATTGACTGGCTGGTGCCTCACCAGGCCAATATCCGCATCATGCAAAGCACGGCGCGCAAGCTGAAGTTGTCGATGGACAAGGTCATCGTGACCGTTGATCAGCATGGCAATACCTCGGCGGCTTCTATTCCGCTGGCGCTGGATCATGGCGTGCGCAGCGGCCAGATTCAGTCCGGCCAGACGGTCATGCTCGAAGGCGTGGGCGGTGGCTTTACGTGGGGCGCTGTTCTCCTGAATATGTAGCTAGTAGCGCTTGCTGGACAAGCGCTAGAGCCTGTTTTAACTAATAAAGAGTGACCGTCATATGAAGCAATTCGCATTTGTCTTCCCTGGCCAGGGTTCCCAGTCTGTCGGGATGCTGGACGCATGGGGTGATCACCCTGTGGTGGCCCAAACTCTGCAAGAAGCCTCGGAAGCTTTGGGTGAAGACATTGGTGCGCTGATCAAAAACGGCCCCAAGGAAGATTTGGCCCTGACCACCAACACCCAGCCTGTCATGCTGGTGGCCGGTGTGGCTGCATGGCGTGTGTGGCTGGCAGAAGACGGTGCCATGCCTGCTGCGGTGGCTGGCCACTCTCTGGGCGAGTACACCGCGTTGGTGGCTGCTGGCGTGCTGACGCTGGCACAGGCTGCACCGCTGGTGCGCCTGCGTGCTGCGGCCATGCAAGAGGCTGTGCCAGTGGGTACGGGTGCGATGGCGGCGGTGCTGGGCTTGCCAGCCGAGAAGGTCAAGGAAGTGTGCGCGACCGTCACTGCCCAGCTGGGTGGCGCTGAAGTGGTTGAAGCAGTGAACTTCAATGACCCAGGTCAAACAGTGATCGCCGGCTCCAAGGCGGCGGTGGAAGCAGCCAGCGCAGCCGTCAAAGAGGCGGGTGCCAAGCGTGCGCTGCCCTTGCCGGTGTCGGCGCCTTTCCACTCCAGCTTGATGAAGCCTGCCGCAGAAAAGCTCAAAGCGGCGCTGGCGGCGCTGGAGTTGGGTGTGCCCCAGATTCCTGTGATCAACAACATCGACGTGGCAGTACAAACCGACGCCGCAGCAATCCGTGATGCGCTGTACCGTCAAGCCTTTGGCCCTGTGCGCTGGGTCGAGTGCGTGCAGGCCATGAAAGCCCGCGGCATTACACATTTGGTAGAGTGCGGCCCTGGCAAGGTGCTGGCTGGTATGACCAAGCGCATCGATGCAGACCTGGTGGGTGCCCCTTTGTATGACCCCGCCACCTTGGCCGAAGTGAAAGAATTGCTCGCATGACTGAATCAAAGAAACAAGTAGCGCTGGTGACTGGCGCATCCCGCGGCATTGGCGCTGCGATCGCTTTGGAGCTGGCAAACCGTGGCTATACCGTCATTGGTACTGCCACGACAGATGCAGGCGCTGCACGCATTGGTGAAACCCTGGCTGCCCTGGGCGGCCGTGGGGTGAACCTGAACGTGAATGATGCTGCAGGCGTAGATGCCTTGATGGATGACATCCTCAAGACCGATGGTGGGTTGCATGTGCTGGTGAACAATGCCGGTATCACCAAGGACACCTTGGCCATGCGCATGAAGGACGATGACTGGTCGGCCGTGATTGACACCAATTTGCAGGCTGTTTTCCGACTCAGCCGTGCGGCTATTCGTCCGATGATGAAACAGCGTTTTGGGCGCATCATTAGCGTCACCAGCGTGGTTGGCGCGATGGGCAACGCCGGTCAGGCCAACTACGCGGCTGCCAAGGCCGGTGTGGCGGGCATGAGTCGAGCACTGGCGCGTGAATTGGGTAGCCGTGGTATCACGGTAAACTGCGTGGCTCCAGGCTTTATTGCTACAGATATGACAGCAGTTTTGCCCGAAGAGCAGAAGAAAGCATTGGCCGCGCAGATCCCTATGGGTGATCTGGGTAAGCCTTCAGACATTGCAAACGCCGTGGCTTTCCTGGCCTCGGAAGGCGCTGGTTACATTACGGGTCATGAATTGCATGTCAATGGCGGCATGTACATGTAACTTAACGAAAGTTATGCCGTTTCCTCGCGACGGCAGGCCGAATGAAGGGGGATTCCCTGAAACGGCTAGAATCGCGGGTTCATTCACAACCCCCTGAGGGAAACCATGAGCGATATCGAAGCACGTGTCAAAAAAATCATTGCTGAACAACTCGGCGTTGAAGAGTCTCAAGTAACCAACGAAAAGGCCTTCGTGGCTGACCTGGGCGCGGACTCCCTGGACACGGTCGAACTGGTGATGGCCCTGGAAGATGAATTCGGCATCGAAATCCCCGATGAAGACGCTGAAAAGATCACGACGGTGCAAAACGCCATCGACTACGCCAACACCCACCACAAGGCTTAATTCGTTAAGTCTCTACGCACCGAAGCGATAAGAATAAGGTTAGAACGCATGAGCCGTCGTCGCGTTGTCGTGACCGGCCTGGGATGTATCAGCCCCGTGGGTAACACGGTCGCTGATGCCTGGGCCAGTCTTTTGGCCGGCCAGTCCGGTATTGACCGCATCACCAAGTTTGATGCCACTAACTTCTCCTGCCAGATTGCAGGCGAGGTCAAGGGTTTCAATGTGGAGGATTACATGAGCGCCAAAGATGCGCGCACCATGGACTCCTTCATTCACTTTGGCATTGCGGCAGCGGAGCAAGCGGTCAAGGACGCAGGCCTGCCTACGGGCGACGCCTTGTCTGATGACTTAGCTACTCGCATCGGTTGCGTGATCGGGTCCGGTATCGGGGGCTTGCCCCTGATCGAAAACACCCAGATCGAACTGTCCAATCGCGGCCCCCGCCGCATTACCCCATTTTTCGTGCCCGCTTCCATCATCAATATGGTGGCTGGTCACGTATCCATGCGCCATGGTTTTAAGGGCCCCAACCTCTCGGTGGTAACGGCCTGTACGACGGGCTTGCACTGCATTGGTGAAGCAGGGCGCATGATCGAATACGGCGACGCTGACATCGTGGTCGCCGGAGGTACTGAATCCACCGTCTCCCCATTGGGGATCGGTGGTTTTGCGGCCATGCGTGCCTTGTCCACGCGCAACGATGATCCCAAGGCAGCTTCGCGCCCTTGGGACAAAGACCGCGACGGCTTTGTGCTGGGTGAAGGCGCCGGTGTCATGGTGCTGGAAGAGTACGAGCACGCCAAAGCCCGTGGCGCCAAGATTTACGCGGAACTGGCTGGTTACGGCATGAGTGCCGATGCAGGCCATATGACGGCGCCCAATATGGACGGCCCACGCCGCGCCATGTTGAATGCCATGCGCAATGCCGGCGTGAATCCCGATCAGATTAACTATCTGAATGCGCACGGCACATCGACCCCGCTGGGCGACAAGAACGAAAGCAATGCCATCAAGGCAGCGCTGGGTGACGCGGCCTACAAGACGGTGGTGAGTTCTACCAAGTCCATGACAGGTCACTTGCTGGGCGGCGCTGGCGGTATTGAGAGTATCTTTACGGTGATGGCCATCCATGATCAGAAGATTCCTCCCACCATCAATTTGCTGAATCAAGATCCTGATTGCGATCTGGACTACTGTGCCAACGTGGCACGTGATGCCAAGATTGACATTGCACTGAAGAACAATTTTGGTTTTGGTGGCACCAACGGATCGCTGATTTTCAAGCGTATCTAAGCCATGCCCAGAGAAGGATCTTGCTTTCCTTCTCTCAGGCTGCAAACCTGCTCGCTGCTTGTGCAGTCAGCGGGTTTTGTTTTTTTGGAGTGAGGTTAGCTGATGTCTCAGCGCCATAGTCCAGCAGTGTCTTACCCTTTGCACCGCGCCCGGTCGTTGCAGGTGCTGTGGGGGCTGGCGGTAATTTGCGCAGCCGCTGTGCTGGTGGCATGGTGGTTTGAGGGGGCAGGGCGTGGGCTGGACTTGTGGCTGCGCGTAGGTTTCTCTACCGTGGCGTGGCTGTTGTGTGCTGTAGCCAGTTGGTGGGCGCTGGTGCAGATGCCGCAGGGTGTTTTGCAGTGGGATGGCAAGCGGTGGATTTGGATACAGCCTGCACAGGTCGAGGTCTTGCAAGGCACCCCGGTGGTGGTGGCTGACCTGCAATCGCTGCTGGTGCTGCATTTTGCTTGTGGGCCAAAAGGAGTGCGGCGTTTTCTCTTGCAAAGGAATTGGGCGCCGCATTTATGGCTTGACTTGCGACGTGCGGTATATTCTTTAGCTTATCCAACGCACGATGCAGCGAAAAATCAAGTGCTTTAGGCTTGATTTGCGCATGAGTTGGTGCCCTCGCGTCCCCCCGCATACATGACCTCTGCCTTAGCGCCATCCTCTTCATCTGACAGTGATCTGCAACTGGTTGAGCGCACCGTCGCCGGCGATCAGCGTGCGTATGAACTGTTGGTCATCAAATACCAAAGGCGTATTGAGCGTCTGATTGCGCGCATGGTGCGCGACCAAGACCTGGTGCAGGACATTGCCCAAGAGACGTTTTTGCGTGCCTACCGCGCTTTGCACCAATTTCGCGGCGAGGCGCAGTTCTACACCTGGCTCTATCGGATTGCGGTGAATACGGCCAAGAAATCACTGGTCGAAATGCGCCGAGATCCTGTGGTGTTCGAGAACGCGTTACACATTTCCGATGACGAGGATGAAACTTTCCGTCCTCGAAATGAACCAACCACAGACGAAACACCCGAGACTGTGCTGGCTGCGCAAGAAATTGCAGCAGCGGTGAACGCAGCCATGGAGGCATTACCTGAAGATTTGCGACAAGCGGTCACGCTGCGTGAAATTGAAGGTTTGAGTTACGAGGAAATTGCCTTGGCAATGAATTGCCCGATTGGCACGGTGCGTTCTCGCATTTTTCGTGCGCGGGAAGCGATTTCGGCACGCGTGAAGCCTTTGCTAGAGCGTCAAGGCGGTAAGCGTTGGTGATGCAAAAAAGGACATCAAGCAGGTGACCCCATGATGGAACAAAAGATGAACAAGGAATTGCTGTCTGCGATGGTGGATGGTGAACTGCGCGGCGAAGAGCTGGAGCAGGCCTTGGCGTGTGCAGAAAGTGCGGAGGGCTGTGCCAGCTGGGAGCTCTACCACTTGGTGGGCGATGTGCTGCGTTCGCCGGATCTGGCGCACCACAGCCAGCACGATCTGCTGACAGGGCTGCGCGCGCAACTGGCGCAAGAGCCGGCCTTGCAGTTGCAGTCTTCGCAGCTGCAGCAAGTGGCTGCAGGCATGGAGCAAACCCAGGCGCCGGTGGTGGCATTGCGCGACCCCGCCGCCAACCACTCGGTCTTTCGCTGGAAGGTGGCGGCCAGTTTTGCCACGGTCGCTGCCATGGCTGCGCTGGGCTGGAATTTGGTGGCAACCCCGGTGGACGGCCAAGGCGCACAACTGGCCAGTGCGCCTGGCGCAAATAGCTCGGTGGTGGTGGCGACTGAGAATGGCAGCGTGTTGCGCGATCCCCGGTTGGACGCCTTGCTGGCGAACCACCAACAGTACGCCAGCCGCGCTTCTTTGCAGACGCCGGCTGATTTTTTGCGCAACGCCAGCTTTGAAGAAGCGCGCAGCAGTGGCCGCACAGCCAAATAACTGGCACGCTTTGGCGATGCTGTCTTTCAAAAATGAGAGCTATCAGCGCCTCGTTTTGAATGTATTCAAAGCTAAAACATACTGAAACCAAGAAAGAGCGCACGCAAGGCGCTCTTTTTTTATTTGTGTGAATCGTGATGGAAGCTCCACAAGAATTGACAACTCGCTCATAAACTGGGGAACCAAATTGCGGTTCGATTTTCTGAACATGTAGTTGCGCATGGCGCAGAGTGTGATTTTGGAAAGGATGACAAAAATGCCTTTAATGCAATTCAAACCTTTGCATGCTGCAGTGCTGGCCGTTGGTGTGGCTGCAGGTGCGGCGACCGTTGCGTGGAGCGATGCGGCCCGCCAGTGGATGCCTGCGGCGCATGCGCAGACGGTGGCAACGGCACCTGCGGCAGCCCCGATGGTGACTGGGTTGCCCGACTTCACCCAATTGGTGGATGCGGTAGGCCCTGCGGTGGTCAATATCCGCACCACGGAGAAAATTTCGACACAGCCTTCTATGAGCGGCATCGACGAAGACATGCTGGAGTTCTTCCGCCGCTTTGGCTTGCCTGTGCCGAATGTGCCCCGCCAAGGAGGTCCCCAGCAGCAGCCCAATGACGAGGGCGAAGAGCGCCCCAGTGGCGTAGGTTCAGGCTTTATCCTGAGCGCGGACGGCTATGTCATGACCAATGCCCACGTGGTAGAGGGCGCCAGCGAAGTCATCGTGACGCTGACCGACAAGCGGGAGTACAAGGCCAAAATCATCGGTGCCGACAAGCGCACCGACGTGGCGGTGGTCAAGATTGATGCCAAGGGCCTGCCCGCAGTGAAGATTGGTGATGTCAGCCGCTTAAAAGTGGGTGAATGGGTCATGGCGATTGGCTCACCGTTCGGGCTGGAAAACTCGGTGACTGCAGGCATTGTCTCGGCCAAGCAGCGTGATACGGGTGACTATCTGCCGTTCATTCAGACGGATGTGGCCATCAACCCCGGCAATTCGGGGGGGCCTTTGCTGAATATGCGCGGTGAAGTGGTGGGCATCAACAGCCAGATTTATTCGCGCTCCGGCGGCTTCATGGGTATTTCGTTTGCCATTCCGATCGACGAGGCGGTGCGCGTGAGCGATCAACTGCGTGCCACCGGCAAGGTCACACGCGGGCGCATTGGGGTGCAAATTGGTCAGGTGACCAAGGAAGTGGCCGAATCGATTGGTTTGGGTACTGCACGGGGCGCCTTGGTGTCGGCGGTAGAGCCTGACTCACCGGCAGCCAAAGCTGGTATTGAGGCCGGTGACATCATCGTGAAATACGACGGCAAAGCCATCGACAAGGTGGGCGATCTGCCGCGCCTGGTGGGTAACACCAAGCCCGGCACCAAGAGCGCGATCACGGTATTCCGCCGCGGCCAGATGCGTGATTTGTCCATCATGGTGGCAGAGGTCGAGCCCGACGAGAAAGTCGCTGCCGCAGATGGCAAACCTGCTTCTGGTGCAACCGCTACGGCCAAGCAGCTGGGTTTGGTGGTGGGTGAGCTGAGCGAGGCCCAAAAGCGTGCCCTGGCCGTCAAGGGTGGGGTGCGTGTGCTCTCGGCCACGGATGCCGCTGCCCGCGCTGGGCTGCGTGAAGGCGATGTGGTGCTGGCGGTGGCCAACAGTGAGGTAACTAGCGTCAAGAGTTTTGAGGCGGCCCTGTCGAAGGCAGACAAGAGCAAGCCCGTGAACTTGTTGGTGCGCCGTGGTGAGTGGACGCAGTACGTACTCATTCGCCCTAACACCAAGTAAAGCATCGGTTAAGGTCTTCCTGCGCAGGATGCTAATCCTTGCGTAGGAATGACTTACTTTGACTCGCTGTGGTTTTAGATGGGTGCTTGGGTAGAATGCCCATTGAATGAGCGCGGTCACAGGCCGGCACAAGCAAGTACTCGCTGTGAATGCAGGCTTGTTGGGTGTTGAAATGACTGTCTGTGAACCTACAGTTGAATTGTGGGTAACTTGTTGGTAAGTGATTTGGCGGCAATGCACAATGCCCGAGTCATAGTAAATAGATGCTTGGTTTTTGGGCGGTTTTGCCTACAATCGATCGTCCAACCAATCGCAGTTGCCAGAGATTGTTGGTTCAGGGCGCGTCACATTGAGACGCGCCCTTTTTTCTTGCCTAGAGCACGCTTTCCCCTTTAATTACAAACGCTTATCGTTGATGAAGCACATTCGAAATTTTTCCATCATTGCGCATATTGACCATGGCAAGTCGACCCTGGCAGACCGACTGATCCAAACCTGCGGTGGTTTGGCTGAACGCCAGATGGAGGCGCAAGTCCTGGACTCGATGGACATCGAGAAAGAACGTGGTATCACCATCAAGGCGCAGACGGCGGCGCTGCAATACAAGGCCAAAGACGGCAACGTCTACAACCTGAATTTGATTGACACCCCCGGCCACGTCGACTTTTCGTATGAAGTGTCCCGCTCGCTGTCGGCCTGTGAAGGCGGTTTGTTGGTGGTTGACGCCTCTCAAGGTGTAGAAGCACAGACCGTTGCGAACTGCTACACCGCGCTCGACTTGGGTGTGGAAGTGTTTGCGGTGCTCAATAAGATGGATCTGCCCAATGCCGATCCAGACAATGCCAAGGCTGAAATCGAAGACGTCATTGGTATTGATGCCACCGACGCAATCCCCTGCTCGGCCAAGACTGGCATGGGCATCGAAGAGATTTTGGAAGCCATTGTGGCCAAGGTGCCGCCACCGAAGGGTGATCCGGATGGCCCTTTGCGCGCCATGATTGTGGACAGCTGGTTTGACCCGTATGTGGGTGTCATCATGCTGGTGCGCGTGGTAGATGGCGAGCTCAAAAAGGGCGAGCGCTTCAAGATGATGGCCACAGGCGCCGCCTATGAAGCCAACAATGTGGGCGTTTTCACGCCGTCCAACCAACCCCGTGACTCGCTCAAGGCGGGTGAGGTGGGTTACATCATTGCAGGCATCAAGGAGTTGAAGGCTGCCAAGGTGGGCGACACCATTACCTTGGAAAAGAAGCTGCCCAACAACTTAGGCCCCGCTGAAAAGGCTTTGCCAGGTTTCAAGGAAGTGCAGCCGCAAGTGTTTGCAGGTCTGTACCCTACGGAAGCTTCTGAATACGACCAGTTGCGCGACGCGCTGGAAAAGCTGCAGCTCAACGACGCTGCCCTGCGCTTTGAGCCCGAAGTCTCGCAGGCGCTGGGCTTTGGTTTCCGCTGCGGTTTCCTGGGCCTGCTGCACATGGAAATTGTGCAAGAGCGTCTGGAGCGTGAGTTTGATCAAGACCTGATCACCACGGCCCCTAGCGTGGTGTACCAAGTGCTCAAGGCAGGAGGAGAGCTGATCGACGTAGAAAATCCATCCAAGATGCCCGACATTGGTCAGATTGAGGAGATTCGCGAGCCCATCGTGACCGTGCACCTGTACATGCCGCAAGAGTACGTGGGCCCGGTCATGACGCTGGCCAACCAAAAGCGTGGCGTGCAGATGAACATGGCCTATCACGGTCGCCAAGTCATGTTGACCTACGAGATGCCCTTGGGCGAAATCGTGTTGGACTTCTTTGACAAGCTCAAGTCGGTCTCGCGCGGCTATGCCTCCATGGACTATGAGTTCCTGGAGTACCGCGCTTCGGACGTGGTCAAGGTGGATATTTTGCTCAATGGCGAAAAGGTCGATGCCCTGTCCATCATCGTGCACCGTAGCCAGTCCCAGTACCGTGGCCGTGCCGTGGTCGCCAAGATGCGCGAGATCATCAGCCGTCAGATGTTTGACGTAGCGATCCAGGCGGCCATTGGTGGCAACATCATTGCACGTGAGACCGTCAAGGCCATGCGCAAGAACGTGTTGGCCAAGTGCTATGGCGGTGACGTGAGCCGCAAGCGCAAGCTGTTGGAAAAGCAAAAGGCCGGTAAGAAGCGCATGAAGCAAATCGGCTCGGTGGAAGTACCACAAGAAGCGTTCCTGGCCATTTTGCAGGTCGAAGACTAAAGCGAGGGAGACCATGCAAGCAATGCAATGGATCACGGCGGTCATCTTGGCCGCGTTTGTGGGCTACATCGGTGCTTGGTACACCGGGGCGATTGAAGGCAACTTTGCCTTGCTGATGTTCCTGGCAACCTTTATCACCGGCCTGTACTGGCTGGCGGAGCGTTTTTACTTCTGGCCGCAGCGCAAGAAGGAGGCCGAGCGCCTGAACGCCGAAGCTGCCGCACGGCGTGCTGAATTGGAGCGTCAGGGCTTGCGCCACGACATGGTGGACACGCAGGAAGGCGAAACCCGCATCCTCAAGCAGCCTTGGTGGCTGGATTGGACGGCGGGCCTGTTCCCGGTGCTGTTTGTGGTGTTTGTGCTGCGCTCGTTCTTGTTTGAGCCGTTCAAAATCCCTTCGGGCTCGATGATTCCCACGCTGATGGTGGGTGATCTGATTTTGGTGAACAAATACCACTACGGCATCCGCCTGCCTGTGCTCAACACCAAGGTAACCGACGGCAACCCCGTGGAGCGCGGTGATGTGATGGTGTTTCGCTACCCCCCACAGCCTACGCTGGACTACATCAAGCGTGTGGTCGGCGTGCCTGGGGATACCGTGGCGTACCTGAACAAGCGCTTGACCATCAATGGTCAGGAAGTGCCGACCAAGGAGCTGCCGGATTTCTTTGACACGGATGCAATGCGTTACTTCGCGCAGTTTGAAGAGCAACTGGGCGAGAAGCCGCACAAGTTGCTCAACACCAAGGGCATGCCTGCATTCGTGCAAGGCGCTTCGGAGTTTCCTTATCGCGAAAACTGCACCTATACCGTTGAAGGCGTGATCTGCAAAGTACCGGAAGGCCACTACTTCGCCATGGGCGACAACCGCGACAACTCGCTGGACTCGCGTTACTGGGGCTTTGTGCCGGAAGCAAACATTGTCGGAAAGGCCTTTTTCGTTTGGATGAATTTCGGTAATCTCAAACGTATCGGTAGCTTCAACTAAATCAAGGCATTGCGCCTGTATCGAATGGCCGCTTCGAGCGGCCATTTTTCATGAGAGGAGAGGGTCATCATGCGTCGTGTATCTGCTCGCAGCCAAAAGGGTGTGTCTTTCGTTGGATTTGTCGTGATTGCTGTGCTGGCCGTCGCGGTTTTTGCGATTGGCGGACAATCGCTTCCCATCGTCTTGGAATACCAAGCCGCCAAAAAAGCTGCGCAGAAAGCAGCCAATGAAGGCAACACCGTGCCAGAGGTGCGCGCAGCGTTTGATCGTGCCGCACAAATTGATGACATCAAAACCATTTCCGGCCAGGATCTGGAGGTCAGCAAGGTCAATGACCGCGTGGTGGTGGCCTTTGAATATGAGCGTTCCGTACCGTTGGTAGGCCCTGCCTACCTTGTTTATCGTTTTACACATCAGACCAAATAGGTGCCAATCACCCTGCAAGATCTGCAGCGCTCGCTGCAGTACGAATTTCAAAACCCTGCCTTGCTGCAGCGTGCGCTGACGCACCGCAGTTTCTCGGCAGACAACAACGAGCGTCTGGAGTTTCTGGGCGACTCCGTGTTGAGTCTGGCCATCTCCAGCCTGCTGTACCAGCGTTTGCGCGATTTGCCCGAGGGAGACCTCTCGCGCGTGCGCTCGAACCTGGTCAAAGAAGGCACGCTGCACCAAATCGCCATCAAACTGCAGCTGTCCGAGCTGCTGCGTCTGGGCGAAGGCGAGTCCAAGTCGGGGGGCAAAAATCGCCCTTCCATCTTGGCGGATGCGGTGGAAGCCATTTTGGGTGCGGTGTACCTGGACGCTGGCTTTACAGCGGGCGAAAAGCTGGTGCACCACCTGTTTGAGGGGGTTGATATCAACCCCCATATGCGTGCCGCAGAAAAAGACCCCAAGACTGCGTTGCAAGAATGGCTGCAAGGGCGACGCAAACAGCTGCCGCAATACAGTGTGGTGGCCACGACGGGTGCAGCCCACAAGCAGACCTTTGAAGTGGCCTGCATGATTCCTGAACTCAAGCTGGGCGCAAAGGGCACGGGCGTATCGCGCCGTGCCGGCGAACAAGCTGCTGCCAGCGCCATGCTGGAACTTTTGAAAGCGAAACACCCATGACCGATGCTGCGAAGAAAAAAGTAGCTAGCACCGCAGGCGCAGCAAGCGCCAAGGGCCAAAAAGAATCGAAATCTATGCCCTCATTTCCCGAGGTGACGCCTGCGGGCCAAAGCATGGCGGAGCTGGATGCCATGCTGGCGGCGGCCAAACCCGGCGCCACCCCATCGCTGGTGGCACGCGCGGCAGAGATTGAGGCCGAAAAGGCCGCCGAAGCTGCCACGCCGGTGCGCGTGTATGCCCCTGAAGAGCAGCGCTGCGGTCTGATTGCGATTGTGGGCAAGCCCAACGTGGGCAAGTCCACGCTGATGAATGCCCTGGTGGGCCAGAAGGTGTCCATCACCTCGCGCAAGTCGCAGACCACGCGCCACCGCATCACCGGCATTCGCACCAAGGAAGAGACGCAGTTCATTTTTGTGGATACGCCTGGTTTCCAGACCAAGCACTCCACCGCGCTGAACAAGTCCCTGAACAAGACGGTGATGGGCGCCATCACCGATGTGGACTTGATTTTGTTCGTGGTGGAGGCGGGCAGCTTCACCCTGGCCGATGCCAAGGTGTTGAGCCTGTTCAAACCCGGCATTCCCACGCTGCTGATCGCCAACAAGCTGGATGAGGTGGGCCGCCGCCATGAGATTGCGCCTTGGCTCAAGAGCATGCAAGAGCGCCATCCATTTGAAGAATTTGTGCCCATGTCGGCCAAAAAGCGCGATGACATCCAGCGTCTGTTTGGCATCTGCGCCAAGTACCTGCCGCAGCAGCCCTGGTTCTACGCCGAAGACGAGCTGACCGACCGCAGCGAAAACTTCATGGCCGCCGAAATCGTGCGCGAAAAGCTGTTCCGCTTCACGGGCGATGAGTTGCCTTACACCTCCACCGTGGTGATCGACAAGTTTGTGGAAGAGCCCAGCAAGCAGCACAAGCGCTTCATGCGCGTGGCCGCCACGATTGTGGTGGAGCGCGATGGCCACAAGGCCATGGTGATTGGCCAGGGCGGCGAGCGCCTCAAGCGCATCTCCATGGAAGCACGCCAGGAGATGGAAAAGCTGTTTGACGCCAAGGTGTTCCTGGAAGTGTGGGTCAAGGTCAAGTCCGGCTGGGCGGATGACGAGGCACGCGTCAAATCCTTCGGCTATGAATGATGGGTGGTGCTTGGCATTCGGTTCCCGATACTTTGTCGCACACGCTTGCCGTGGCGTTGCCACTGCCTGCGCGGTCGCTTCGCGTCTCGACCGCTTTGCTGAACCGATTTCCCAACACTGGATGCACCAGTGCTTCACAAGGCCTCGTTGAGGCCTTGTTGTCTTTGTAAGAACCTATGGCCGCCAAGCGCGTGGGCGAAGAGCCCGCATTCATCTTGCACCGCTACGACTGGAGCGAGTCCAGCCTGATTCTGGAGGTGTTCACGCGCCACCGCGGGCGGGTGGCGCTGCTGGCCAAAGGGGTCAAACGGCATACCTCCAACTTCCGGCCGGTGCTGCTGGCGCTGCAGCCGCTCAAGGTCAGCTACACGCTCTCGGGCGATGGCAATGCCGACATCCATGTGCTCAAGGGTGCGGAGTGGGCGGGCGGCCACATCATGCCCATGGGCAACAACCTGCTCACAGGGCTGTACCTGAACGAGTTGCTGATGCGCCTGCTGGCGCGCGATGACCCGTACGCCTACCTGTTCGATGTGTACGGTGCTGTGGTCAAGCTGCTGGCGACGCAGCCCGAAGAGGTGATTGAGCCGGTGCTGCGCGCGTTTGAGCTGATTTTGCTGCGCGAACTGGGGTTGCTCCCAGCTTTAGAGCTGGAAACGCAGACCCTGCAAGCGCTGCAGCCGCAAACGGCTTATGTACTGGTGGCAGAAATGGGCCTGCGCCCCGCACTGGATAATGACCGCGCCGCGTTGACGGGGCAGCAGTGGCTGCAGCTGCAATCGGCGCTGGAGCAAGAAGAAGCCGCTTACCCCGCTTTGGTGCGTGCCTGCGCAACGGTAGCGCCCGCACTGAAACCACAGTTGCGCCATTTGCTGCAATACCATTGCGGTAGCTTGCTGCGCACGCGGCAATTGATGATGGATTTGCAAACGCTATGACCGCCTCTCACTCTTCCCGCCGCACGGCCTTGTCCGTGAACGTCAACAAAGTCGCGCTGGTGCGCAATACGCGCCACCTGGGCATTCCCTCCGTCATGCGCGCGGCGCAGTTGTGCCTGGAGGCGGGTGCGCAGGGCATCACCATCCATCCCCGCCCCGATGAGCGCCATATTCGCGGCACCGATGTGTACGAGCTGGCCGAGTTGATGCAGGCCTGGCCCCAGGCTGAGTTCAACATTGAGGGCAACCCGACGCAAAACCTGATGGCTTTCATTCGCAACGTCAAGCCGCACCAGGCCACGTTCGTGCCAGACAGCGAGGGCCAGTTCACCAGCGACCACGGCTGGAGTTTTCCGCAAGACGCTGAGCGCCTGCAGCCCCTGATTGCGGAATGCAAAGCCCTGGGTGTGCGTGTGAGTTTGTTCATGGACCCCATCCCTGAGCAAATGGCTGCCGCCAAAGCGGCGGGTGCAGACCGTGTGGAGCTGTATACCGAACCTTATGCCGCTGCATGGGGTACACCAGGGCAGGCCGAGCAGTTGGAGACGTATGCCAAGGCTGCGCAAGCGGCACTGGATGTAGGCTTGGAAGTGAATGCCGGCCACGATTTGAACCGTGACAACCTGGCAGAGTTTGTGGCGCTGGTGCCGGGTGTGGCGGAAGTCTCTATCGGTCATGCGCTGATCGCTGACGCGCTGGAGCTAGGGTATTCCAGTACGGTCAAGGCTTACCAAGCGTGCATTGACCAAGGCATGACACAGCGCTCTATCTGAAGGTTGGGGTAATTTGATTTTGATAGCTGCTAGTGCTTTCTAAATAAGGGCTAGAGGCTGTTTTGACGGTGCATCATGATTTACGGCATTGGAACTGATATCTGCGACATCCGCCGCATACGCGCCAGCGTAGAGCGCCACGGGGATCGCTTTGCCGAAAAAGTGCTGACTGAGCAAGAGCTGCGGGTGTGGCGCGCCCGTAGCGCCCGCTGGCCTGAGCGCGGCATCAAATACTTGGCCACACGCTTTTCTGCCAAAGAAGCTTTCAGCAAAGCCGTGGGGCTGGGCATGGTGATGCCCATGACGTGGCGCAACTGCGAAATTGCCAATTTGCCCAGTGGCCAGCCCACCATCGTGCTGCACGGCGCGATGAAGGAATGGTTTGAGGGCAAAGGCCTGAGCGTGCACATCACCATGACGGATGAAAGCGAATACGCCGCCAGCTTTTGCGTGGTGGAGTGCAAGGAGGCTTAAGCCATGCAGGCCTTGTTATTGCCCGCCGGACTTGGTGTGCTGTGGGTGTTTTTGACGTCGCTGAACGTTTAAAACTGCTCAGCCCAGTGGTTGAGTCATAGACAGCGTGCAAAGCGCAGTCATACTCAAGGCTTTCATCTCTCGCACATTGCAGCGTGCATTGTGTCCACAAGCCTGATTGTTATGACTGCACTTCATGCCCCTTTGATCATCGACATTGCTGGCAAAGCGCTGACCGATATTGACCGCGCACGCCTGTCCCACCCACTGGTGGGCGGCATCATCTTGTTTGGCCGTAACTGGGAGAGTCGCGCGCAACTGGTACAGCTGTGCGCAGACATCAAAGCCGTCAAGGAAGACCTGCTGATCTGCGTGGACCACGAAGGTGGCCGGGTGCAGCGATTTAAAACCGATGGTTTCACCCACATTCCACCCATGCGTGCCTTGGGGCAAATGTGGATGGATGACGGCAAGGGTAAAAAACGCCGCAAAGGCAGCGGCGCCATGCACGCCATGAATGCAGCGACGGCTGCTGGTTATGTCTTGGGCTGTGAGTTGCGCGCCTGTGGCGTGGACTTCAGCTTTACCCCAGTGCTGGATCTGGACTATGGTGAAAGCTCCGTCATTGGCGACCGCAGCTTTCACCGTGACCCGCGTGTGGTCGCGACCCTGGCCAGAAGTCTGATGCATGGCTTGCTGCAAGCGGGCATGGGCAACTGTGGCAAGCACTTTCCCGGCCATGGTCACGTCAAAGCAGACTCCCACACCGACATACCGGTGGACAAGCGCAAGCTGAAAAAGATCTTGGGTGAAGATTCCGCCCCCTACCCGTGGCTCTCTAGCGTGCTGACTGCGGTGATGCCAGCCCATGTGATCTACCCCAAGGTGGATGCCTTGCCAGCCGGTTTCTCTTCTGTATGGCTGCAGGAAATTTTGCGCGGTGAGTTGCGTTATGACGGAGCGATCTTCAGCGATGACTTGAGCATGGAAGCCGCACGCCGCATTGATGGTCAGGTCATCAGCTACACCGAAGCCGCGCTGCGCGCTTTAAATGCAGGCTGCGACATGGTGCTGCTGTGCAACCAAAGCCTGGGCCTCGGAGAGCATGTGGACGAGCTGCTGGATGGCATGGACGATGCGTTGCGCTGCGGCCGCTGGCAGCCAGACATCGATTCTGAGTCTCGTCGTTTGGCGCTTTTGCCAGAAACCGTGCCTCAGCCTTGGGATGAATTGATGCGCCAGCCTGCTTATCAGCAGGCACTCGATATGTTGCCTTGAGTGCTGGCAAGGCTGTTTGTTGGCCGCCTTGGTGATACCGGTCCGCGCAGATGTTGATGCATCTGGGCGGATTTTTTTTGGCATCCGGGCGATGGGTTGGGGTGAAAGCAGGCCACTGCGTGGTTTTTCTGCTTGCGAAACCACTGCAGAAGCCTTCAAGCACTAAGTTAGTACGTGCAAGCTGACTGCAATATCGGCATAGAAAATAACTTTTAAGAACCTGATGGCGACGGATTAATGAAGCAAGCTCTTGCGTGCATTTATTTCAGTAATTACTGAAATAAATGCACGCAACCCGTTGTTTTGAATGTATTTTTTCTATCACCAAGGGTAAACCCTATGTTTTTACTCTTATAAAAGACCATGACTGGCGGATTGATGTGGCTGGGGGTGAAAACCAATGTGAACTGAGCGGCCTAGCATCGGAAGATTAAAGCAGTGTGACATGGCCCGCAGAAGGTCGAGACGCACTGCACATGCTCTCATTAAGAGAGCATGGATTGTTGACACGATGTAGGAAGAGAAGCAATGTCTGACATTTCCCCGCAAAGCCGCAGATTTTTCTTGAAGGCTTCTGGTGCTGGGGCGGCTGCAACTGGTATCGCCATGACTTTTCATGCCAATGCCAAGCAAGCAGCTGTTTCATTGGAAAAGTACCAACCGGAATATCTGAACGCTGAAGAATGGGCGTTTGTGATGGCGGCGACAGCCCGCCTGATCCCCTCGGAGGGCGAAGGCCCCGGCGCACTGGAAACCCATGTACCCGTGTTCATTGACCGCCAGCTCCAAGGCTATTACGGCAATGCGGAACTTTGGTACATGCAAGGTCCGCATGACCCCACAGCCACTCCTGACCGTGGCTGGCAGACGCCTCTCAATCCTGCACAGCTCTACCGCCAAGCCATTCCTGCATTCAACGCAGAGTGCAAGAGCCGTTGGGGCAAGGATTTCGCGCAGCTGGAAGCTGCACAGCAAGACGAAGCATTGACCGCGCTGCAAAAGGGCGCGATCAAGCTCGCGCCAGAGCTGAGTATTTTCTTCGCCACTTTGCTGGCCAATACCAAAGAAGGCTATTTCGCTGACCCGCAACACGGCGGTAACTACGGCATGCAGTCGTGGAAGCACATCGGCTTCCCAGGCGCGCGCGCCAGCTATGCCGAATGGGTCGATCAACACAACCGCAAGTACCCATTGGGTCCGGTTTCTATCAAGGGCGAAAGAGGTTAAGCAATGGCACGCATTGAAAAAAAGAAAGACGTGGTCATTGTTGGCCTGGGTTGGACCGGCTCTATTGCTGGTATGGAATTGGCCGCTGAAGGCTTGGAAATCGTGGCGCTGGAGCGCGGTGGTGACCAGAACACGGTGCCTGAGTTCAAGTACCCCAACCAGATCGATGAGCTGACTTATGGCGTGCGCCTGAAGAATATGCAGCGCCCCAGTCAGGCGACGGTGACGATCCGCCGCAACGACGGTGAAATTGCACTGCCTTACCGTGCGATGGGCTCTTTCCTGCCCGCCAATGGCGTGGGTGGTGCGGGTACGCACTGGAACGGCCTGACTTGGCGTCCGCAAGCCGAAGAAATGAAGCTGCGCTCCTATGTGAAGGAGCGTTGGGGCGAGTCCATCATTCCTGAAGGCATGAACCTGATGGACTACCCCGTCAGCTATGACGAGTTGGAACCCCACTTCACGCGCTTTGACGAAGTGGCGGGTATTTCTGGCAAGGCCGGCAATATCAAAGGCCAGATTCAGTCCGGTGGTAACCCCTTTGAAGGCTGGCGCTCCAAGGAATACCCTATGCCTGCGTTGGGTACGACCTATGACTCGGCCAAGTTTGCGGCGGTAGCAAAGGACATGGGGCTGCATCCCTTCCCAGCACCTGCGGGCATTGCCTCGACGGCCTATGTCAACCCCTATGGCATGCAGATGGCACCTTGCAACTTCTGCGGCTTCTGTGAGCGCTATGGCTGCTACCAGTACTCCAAGTCGTCGCCCCAAACAGCAGTGCTGGATGCGCTCAAGCGTAAGAAAAACTTCTCGTACCGCACCCATTGCGAAGTGCTGCGCGTGGAAAGCTCGGCCGATGGAAAGACCGCCACAGGCGTGACCTACTTCGACTC
Organism: Comamonas jiangduensis; assembly: GCF_030162955.1. Lineage (NCBI taxonomy): Bacteria > Pseudomonadati > Pseudomonadota > Betaproteobacteria > Burkholderiales > Comamonadaceae > Comamonas > Comamonas jiangduensis. The sequence continues at coordinate 100,152 of NZ_JARXOV010000003.1, read as the reverse complement.
GGTCAAGCAAGAAGAAGTATTCCAGCCTGCCGATCTGGTGATTCTGTCGTCCTACCAACTCAACAACGTGCACTTGATGCTGGTGTCGGGTATTGGTAAGCCTTACGACCCGAAGACCAACGAAGGTGTGACAGGTAAGAACTACGCCTACCAGATGAACGGTGGCATGACCATGTTCTTCAAGGGCGATCACTTCAACCCCTTCATCGCGCACGGCTCCAACGGCATGTGTATCGATGACTTCGGTATCAACCAGAACGACTTCGGCAAGCTGGGCTTCATTGGCGGCGCTTACTGGCGCGTGGGTGCCATGAATGGCCAGCCTATCCGTTCCATGCCGCTACCCAAGGGCACACCGGGCTGGGGTGCAGGCTGGAAGCAGGGTATCAAGGACTGGTACGGTCACGCCATGTCGATTGGTACGCACGGCTCGCACATGTCCTACCGTGTCAACCACCTGGACTTGGACCCTACCTACAAGGATGCGCATGGCCGTCCGCTGATGCGCATGACCTTCAACTGGCAGGAAAACGACCTGAAGATGACGCAGTACCAAAAGCTGCGTGTCGAAGAAGTGGCCAAGGCCATGAAGCCCGACCTGATGCAGGCAGGCTTCAAGAGCTTTGGTGCGCAGTACGACGTACGTCCCTACCAGACCACCCACAACACCGGCGGCCACATCATGTCCGAGAAGCCGACCGAAGGCGTGGTGAACCGTTACTGCCAAGCTTGGGACAAGCACAACGTGTTCGTCTTTGGTGCCGGTAACTTTGTGCAAAACACCCAGTACAACCCCACTGGCTTGGTCGGCGGCTTGGCGTACTGGACGCTGCACGCGATCCGTACCATGTATTTGAAGAACCCCCGTCCGTTGGTCTGAGGAGCGTAAGTCATGAAAAAAATCCTCAGCATTGTTATTGCGCTGCTGGTTCTCGGTGCATTGGCGGCCTTGGCGCTGATCTTGGTGCCATTCACACCATCGCCCGCTAACGAAACCTTGGCTGCCGACTGGAAGGCTGAACCCGGCCGTGGCGAATACGTCATGCGCGCAGGTGACTGCATGGCCTGTCACACTGCCAAGGGTGGTGAGCCTTTGGCCGGTGGCAACGCCATTGAAAGCCCTATGGGCAAGATCTGGGCGTCCAACATCACGCCTGACAAGGAAACCGGTATCGGTAACTGGACGCTGGACCAGTTCCGTGCAGCCATGGTGGACGGTATTGGTGGCCACGGCCAGCAGCTGTACCCCGCCATGCCGTACGAGAACTATCGCTACATGAAGGAAAGCGATCTGCGTGCGCTGTATGACTACCTGCAAACGGAAGTCAAGCCTGTCAAGAACGCAGTGCAGGCCACCAGCCTGAGCTTCCCGTTCAACATGCGCTTCGGTATCCGTGCTTGGAACTGGTTGGCTCTGTCGGGTGAAGCCGACTTTAAACCCACGGCCGGTGACGACCAGATGATCCGCGGTCAGTACCTGGTGGAAGGCGCAGGTCACTGCGCAGCCTGCCACAGCCCCCGTACGACCTTCATGGCGCAAGACGGTACACGCCTGTCAGATGCCAACTTCCTGAAGGGTGGCGTCGTGGACGGCTGGAGTGCGCCAGCATTGCGCGGTGAGCAAGCACGTGTGCAAAAGTGGACAGCGGAAGAAATCGCTGCTTACCTGGCCACGGGCCGTAACGCCCATGCTGTTGCGAATGGTGAAATGGCGCTGGTGGTGGAGCACTCCATGCAGTACATGACCGATGCGGACCTGAACGCGATGGCGGTTTTCATCAAGAACATGGATGGCAAGACCGTAGAGTCCGTGTCGGCAGCGGTTGCTCCTGCGCCTGAGCATGGCCGCAGCATGCCGCCATTGCCAGCGGATGCCGCCGGCAAGGCCACAGCAGACCTGCTGACCTCGGCATCGCCTGACATGCCTTTGGGTGCCCGCCTGTACTTGGACAACTGCGCAGCCTGCCACTTTGTCAGCGGTAAGGGCGCAGCGGAAATCTTCCCCGAGTTGCAAGGCAACGCCATGGTACTGGCCAAGGGTGCTGACCCACTGCTGTCGGTGATTTTGCACGGTGCTGCGTCGTCCGTGACAGAGCGTCGTCCGATGCAGCTGGTCATGCAAGGCTATGAAGACCGTCTGAATGACGAAGAAGTCGCTGCACTGGCTAACTTCCTGCGCACAGGTTGGGGCAATCAGGCGCCCAACGTCAGCGCCAGCGACGTGAGCGAGGTGCGTGCAAAGGGTGCTTCGGCCCATTGATGCCCGGCGGCCATAGCCGCCTGTGCTTCCCCTTCAGCCCTGCCGTGCGAATGCCGGCAGGGCTTTTTTTGTGCCTCAAAGGGGAATGCTTTCGCTTGGCCGTGGGATGATTTAGGTTTTGCGCACGGTCGATCTGATCGTGTGTGCGCCCAACAAGGAGTAAGCCATGCGCGTGGGAGTACTGACCGGAGGCGGCGATTGCCCCGGCTTGAACGCGGTGATCCGTGCGGTCACCAAGTCGTTGATCAGCCAAGGTGGCTGCGAAGTGCTGGGCATTCAAGATGGTTTTGAAGGCCTGATGGGCGAAGCCCCCCGAGTGAAGCCCCTGACATGGGACGAGGTCTCGGGCATCTTGCACATTGGCGGCACGATCTTGGGCACCAGCAACAGCGCCAACCCGCTCAAGAATGAAACTACGCTGGCGCAGGTCAAGCGCAATGTGCAGACGTTGGGCTTGGATGTGGTGGTGTCGATTGGCGGTGACGGCACGCAAAGCTTGGCCTATGGACTGGCCAATGCGGTGGGCATGCAGTGCGTGGGCGTTCCTAAGACCATCGACAACGACATTGCCAACTGCGAGCGCAGCTTTGGTTTTGATACTGCCGTAGCCACCGCGACCGAAGCTTTACGCCGCATTGAAAGCACAGCCAACAGCCACCACCGCGTGATGATTGTGGAGACCATGGGTCGCAATGCCGGTTGGTTGGCGCTGGAGGCCGGCGTGGCGGGTGCTGCGGACATCATCTTGCTGCCCGAAATTGACTATGACCTGCAGGCCATCATCGATGTGTGCAAGGCGCGTGAGCAGCGCCAGCGCTACACCATCATCTGCATTGGCGAAGGTGCCAAGGAAAGCGGCCACAGCCTGACGGTGCGAGAAACCATTGCCCACAGTCCTGACCCGGTACGTTTAGGCGGAGTGGGGCATGTGTTGCGTGAGCGCTTGCAGCCGCACTTGAAGAGTGAGGTGCGCACTACGGTGCTGGGCCATGTGCAGCGCGGTGGGGATCCCACGCCGTTTGACCGCGTGTTGGCCACGCAGTTTGGCCACCACGCTGCGCAGCTGATTTTGTCGGGGCAATTTGGACGCATGGTCACGCTACAAAACGGCGAGATTGGGAGCGTCGAGATTGCGACCGTGGCCAATACGCAGCGCAAAATTGCACTTGATCACCCCCTACTGACCATGGCCCGAGACATTGGGATTTGCTTGGGCAAGGCTTGATCAGTGGAAGAAGTGACACGGCAAACTGTGTTGGTGTGCAGCGTTGCTTTGTCCAAATCTGCAATAGGCGTTCTTTGAAAGTTTGTAATTAAGTGTCACAAGAGGTTGGAATATGTGGGTAAACCCGGTGTAATTGTCACTGTCTGTGAATTTTCAGGCCGCTTGCACGTAGGTGCAGGCGGTTTTCTTTTTTCTGGCTGCTATGCAATTCAAAAATCTTTCTGTCGCAAAAAAAGTTTGGTTGTTGTTGTTGACCGTGTTGAGCACGATGCTGCTTGCTGGCTTGGGCATGACCGCGTATCTGAAAAGCGTCGATAAAAAGATGCTCAATGAAGTCATTGATATGGAGGAGCGCATCAGCTTGGTGATGCAGTTGCGTGGGAATACGCAAGCCACCTCCAGCTATTTGATCGCCTCCAACATGGCGCAAGACAACATGTCGATGGAGTTCTTCGGCGAGCAGTACGCAACCATTGCGAATGAAGCGAAAGCGCTGCTGGACCGTACAGGTCAGCGCCTGTCATCGGCAGAAGGCCGCGCAGTGTTCGATCGCATCTTGGAGCAGCGCCAGAAACTGCTGAAAGTCGCAGAGCAAATTGGTCTGGAGCGTCGCAATGATGGTGATGTCGCTTCGATGGTGAAGACCGAGCTGTTGCCTGCGGTACAGCAGTATTTGGCCTTGCAAGAGGAACTGGTCGTTTTGCAGCAGCAATTGCTGCAAAAAACGATAGACCAAGGCGAAAAGGATTCTGCGGTCGCTATGTCTGTGGGTAGCCTGACATTGGCGGCTGTGGTGGTGCTGAGCTTGCTGTTCTCGGCATGGCTGGTGCGTCAGCTGACGGCACCTCTGGCCCGTGCGGTAGAGCTGGCAGAAACCATTGCGGCAGGTGATCTGACCCGTGATGTGCACGATGACCGCAAGGACGAATTGGGCCAACTGCTGCGTAGCCTGAATGCCATGACGCAAAAGCTGCGCGCCGTGGTCGGTGAGGTGCGCAATGGGGTGGATTCGGTGTCTTCCGCCGCGTCGCAAATTGCAACGGGTAACCAAGATCTGTCGGCACGTACCGAGCAAACAGCGGCCAACCTGGAAGAAACTGCGGCCAGCATTGAAGAGTTGACATCGACCGTCGCGCAGTCTGCCGATACAGCCCGCCAGGCCAACCAGTTGGCTACGACTGCGGTGCAAGCGGCAGAGCGTGGTGGTGAAGTGGTCAGCCAGGTGGTGATGAGCATGGACCAGATCAACACCTCCAGTCGCAAGATCAGCGACATCATTGGTGTGATTGATGGCATTGCGTTCCAGACCAATATCTTGGCCTTGAATGCCGCCGTGGAAGCGGCGCGTGCGGGCGAGCAAGGTCGTGGCTTTGCCGTGGTGGCTGGTGAGGTGCGCAGCTTGGCAGGCCGCAGTGCGGAAGCGGCCAAGGAAATCAAAGCCTTGATAACAGCCAGCGTCAACAATGTGGACATGGGTGCTGAGCAAGTGGCGCAGGCCGGTGAAAGCATGCAAGAGATTGTCAGCAGCGTGCGCCGCGTGACCGACTTGATTGGTGAGTTGACTGCTGCTGCCAGCGAGCAAAACGATGGCTTTGCACAGGTGAACCAGGCTGTGAGCAATTTGGATCAGATGACGCAGCAAAATGCGGCTTTGGTGGAAGAGTCCAGCGCGGCAGCGACGTCGATGAATGACCAGGCGCAGCGACTGGCGCAAGTCGTCTCGATCTTCAATGTGGGACAGTCTGTGGCGGTTGCCGCAGTGCGCAAGCCTGTAGTGGCGAGTGTGGCCAGCAGCCGCGTTGCCGTGCACAGAGCGGCTGCTAAAGCGGCAGTGCCCCATGCCAAGCCCGTAGCGAGCAAGCCGGTGGCGAAAAAAGTGGAAGAAGCGCCTAAACTGCTGCGTCCCGCACCGGCCGCTAACAAAGCGGTGGCCACCACCAATGATGACGAGTGGGAATCTTTCTAAGTCATTGCGTGACACGCTGATACAAGGAGCCATTGCGGCTCCTTTTTTTATAAGCAAAATAGGGCGCTAACGCTTGTCTGTAAAGCGCAGGTAGCTATTAAAAACTCTGAAAGGGTAGGCATGGATCGACACGATGAAGCGGTCATGCAGTTGTTAACTGCCAATGGCGACACCTTTATTGCAGCGCAGTACGACGTCGCAGCTGGTTGGATGTGCCCCAGCTTCGTAGCGCTGCGGCCGGCCAAACGCCAGGTGTGGGTGGTGGAGGTCAGTGCATCGGGCTACCCACTGGGGCTGGTGGACAAGATCAATCAGCGTGTAGAGAAGTGGTATGCCCCTTTGCTCGAGCAGCTGCAGCGTCTGCAAGTTGTTGGGAGTGACTGGAGCATTGGCTTGCTGGTGTTTGTGCGCGATGACCAGGTCGAGTGGCTCAAAGGGCGTGCCAAAGATATGGTGGGCGTGCACGTGCTCAGTCTGGAAACAGCGAGCAGCCCTTGGGTCTGGGACAGTGTGGTGTGGACGGAAGATATGGACTTTGCGCAGGCAGAGATTCCTCGCAAAGACCAAGCTGCGCCACAGGCAGTAAAGCCTACGACGCATTAAACGCAGCGCAGCAAGCCTGGTGATGGGGTGTGCAGGTTGGAGTTGCTGCGGTCATTGCCTTGAATTTTGAATTCGTAATTTCTTATAGGGTTTATATGGAAATTATGATGAGAGGCTTGCTGCTGAGAAACGTAGCGCATTCTTCTCTTGAAAACTTTTGCTATGACCACCCTTGGAACCCCTCTGTCTCCCAATGCCACCAAAGTCATGCTGCTGGGCAGCGGCGAATTGGGCAAAGAAGTCTTGATTGCGCTGCAACGCCTGGGCGTGGAAACCATTGCGGTGGATCGCTACGACAACGCGCCGGGCCAGCAGGTGGCGCACCACGCGCGCACCATCACCATGAGCGACCCCGCCCAGCTCAAGGCGCTGATTGAGGACGTCAAGCCGGATTTGGTGGTGCCCGAGATTGAAGCGATTGCCACGCCGATGCTGGAAGAGCTGGAAGCCGCAGGCGTTATCACCTGCATCCCCACCGCACGCGCGGCGCGGCTGACGATGGACCGCGAAGGCATTCGCCGTCTGGCGGCTGAAACCCTGGGCCTGCCCACCAGCCCTTACCGCTTTTGCGACTCGCTGGCGCAGTTGCAAGCTGCGATTGACGGCAGTGATGGCCAGCCCGCCATTGGCTATCCCTGTGTGGTCAAGCCCGTGATGAGCAGCTCCGGCAAGGGGCAAAGCAAGATCGACAGCCTCGCCGATGTGGCAGCCGCCTGGGATTACGCCATGGCAGGTGGCCGTGTGGCCAAGGGGCGCGTGATTGTCGAAGGTTTTATCGACTTTGATTACGAAATCACCCAGCTGACCGTGCGCGCCAAGGGTGCTGATGGCCAGATCGAAACGCATTTCTGTGACCCCGTGGGCCACATTCAGCAAGCCGGTGACTATGTCGAAAGCTGGCAACCTCACCCCATGCACCCAGCGGCACTGGAAAAATCGTGCCAGATTGCCAAGGCCGTGACCGATGACCTGGGCGGGCTGGGCTTGTTTGGTGTGGAGCTGTTTGTGAAGGGCGAGCAAGTGTGGTTCAGCGAAGTCTCGCCGCGCCCGCACGACACGGGGCTGGTCACGCTGTGCACCCAGTGGCAAAGCGAGTTCGAGTTGCATGCCCGCGCCATTCTGGGCTTGCCTGTGGATGCCAGCTTGCGCAATCCCGGCGCCAGTGCTGTGATTTATGGCGGCCAGGATGCCGAGGGTCTGGTGTTCGATGGCGTGGACGAAGCGCTGGCGATTCCCGGCACCGATCTGCGCCTGTTTGGCAAGCCCGAGAGCTTTGTCAAGCGCCGCATGGGGGTGGCGCTGGCGCGTGCGGCGGATGTGGATACAGCACGCACCCAGGCTAAGTTGGCTGCCAGCAAGGTACATCCTCGAAAGCCTTAAAAAGTAGAGCTGCTAGCGCTTGATGCATAAGCGCTAGAGGCTAAAAAGTGCATGAAAAGTGCACGAATTGTTCGGGCATGCAAAAAGCCGCTGCTTCGGCGTGAAGCAGCGGCTTTTTGGAGTAAGAGAAGCGCGGCCTGCGTTTACGGGAAAGTCACGGTCTTGGGCGCAGGCGCAGGCTCTGCCGTGGTCTCGCGGGCGGCGGGTGCCGCCTGGTACAGCTTGTCCGCAGGCACCGGGGTGCCCATGCGCCAGCGGCGCACCACGCGCTGGAAGATCAGCGAGTTGGGGATTTGAATCATCGTGCCGGGCTCTGCCGCCGTGGCATCTTCCAGCGTGGTGTAGAGCAGGTTGATGTCGATCACGCGGCCCAGTGCGCCGGGTTTTTCGGCGGTGTCCAGCACTTCAATGTGATCGCCCACGCGGAAAGGGCCCACGGTGAAGATCAGGAAGGCGCAAAACAGGTTGGACAGCACGCTCCACGCGGCAAAAAAGGCTACGGCACCCACGGTGGCAAAGCCGGTAAAGGCCGACCACAGCACACTGGCGGAGACGCCCAGGCGCTCCAAAATCAGCAGCACCGAACCCGCAATGATGAGCCAGCGCACCACTGCATGGATGGGCATGAGCAGCTCATGTGGAAACTCATAGTGAGCGCTGGCGCGTTGGATGAGGCGTTTGAACAGGCGGTGCAGCAGCCAGGCGACCAGCACGATCAGCAAAATTTGCAGCAAGGGGATGGCAATCTCGATCCAGTCTTGCATCCAGGCGGGAAGGCGAGTGCGCAGGGTGGATAAACGGTCAATCAAGGTCACAAAAGCGGTTCCTTATTTTTCAAAGGCAATAAATAGAGAAGCCATAAAGGCGAAGGGCACCAGAAGGTGCCCGGACAGACAAATATGGCCCGAAGGCTAACGCATGCGCAATTGCTCAATGGTATCCATCTGCATTTCAAAGCTGAAAAAACGGTTTCTTCCTTCGGCTTTGGCGGCATACAGCGCATGGTCCGCACGCATGATGAGGCTTTCTTCGTCCGTATTTTCGTCGGGAATGCAGGTGGTAATACCGCCAGAAAGCGTGACAAAGGGTGAGGCGGCGCTTTGCGGATGTGCAATGGCGCGCTTGTGCAGCACGCTGCACAGTGCGCGGGCAAAGGTCATGGCGCCCGAGCGCGGGGTGTTGGGCAGCACCAGGGCAAATTCTTCACCGCCATAGCGCGTGGCGATATCGCGGGGGCGTACGCACACATCCCTGAGCAATCGGGCCACTTCACGCAGGCATTCATCGCCCGCCAGATGGCCCAGGTTGTCGTTGTAGCTTTTGAAGAAATCAATATCGCATAGCATCAAGGTCAGCGGCTGCTGCTCGCGCCGGGCAGCGTGGATTTCGGAGTGCAGCAGGCGCTCCAGGCCACGGCGGTTGGTCAAGCCCGTCAGCGCATCAATTTCCACCATGTGGTTCAGGCGCTGGTTGGCCAGGCGCAATTCGGCAGACATGCTGACCAAGCGGCGGCGCATATCCAGCAAACGCTGCATGGCGCGCAGTTTGGCCATCAGCACAATGGGTTTGACGGGTTTGACCAGGTAGTCATCGCCCCCGGATTCAATGCCTTGCCAGACATCCAGGTCGTTGTCCAAGCCCGAGAGGAAGATGATGGGTGTCCAGTCGCCGTTCTCGCTTTCGCGAATGCGGCGAGCCACCCAGTAGCCACTTTTGCCGGGCAGGCGAATGTCCAGCAGAACCAAGTCTGGCCGATGTTGCTGAAAGAGCGCGACCGCGCTTTCTGCATCGGCAGCCTGGATGACCTCGGTGACACCGCTGCGCTGCAGCTCATACGCCAAAGCCAAGCGCACGGAGTTTTGGTCATCGACCACCATGACCCGAATGTTTTGAATACCCTGACCTGCCAGGTGGGTGGTGCCGGAGGCAAGACCTTGGTCATCCAAGGCAGTGGTCGGGCGCTCGTCTGGGGAATGCATAAGATCCAGCGAAAAAACTGCGAAGAAGTACGCAGTTTGGCGAGGTTGCGCCGGAACACAAAGCAAAAAAAGGTGTACTCCGCCAAAACGGAGTACACCTGTGATCTGCTGCAGAGAAAGTGCGTTAGATATGTTCGCGGCGCAGGGCGGGGAACAGTATCACGTCGCGGATGCTGGCGCTGTCGGTCAGCAGCATCAGCAGGCGGTCAATGCCGATGCCGCAGCCGCCGGTGGGGGGCATGCCGTATTCCAGGGCGCGGACGAAGTCGTGGTCGAAGTACATGGCTTCGTCGTCGCCACCGTCCTTGGCTTCCACCTGGGCGTTGAAGCGCGCGGCCTGGTCTTCGGCGTCGTTCAGCTCGGAGAAGCCGTTGCCGAATTCACGGCCAGTGATGTACAGCTCAAAGCGCTCGGTCACTTCGGGGCGCTCGTCGTTGGCGCGCGCCAGCGGCGAGATTTCGGTGGGGTGCTCCATGATGAAGGTGGGGTTCCACAGCTTCTCTTCCACCACTTCCTCGAAGTACAGCACCTGCAGGCTGGCCAGCGAGCGGGTGGACAGCTTGTCCTTCTCTTCGTTCATCCCCAGCTTCTTGAGGGCATTGGTCAGCCAGTCGCGGTTGGCCACGTTGTCTCCGGCTTCGGTGTACTTGACGATGGCTTCAGGGATGGTCAGGCGCTCAAACGGCTTGGTCAGATCCACAGGCTTGCCGCCGTAGGTGCACTCCAGCGTGCCCACGGCCTTCATGGCGGCGTCGCGCACCAGCTGCTCGGTGTAGTCCATCAGGTCCTGGTAGTTCCAGTAGGCCGCGTAGAACTCCATCATGGTGAACTCGGGGTTGTGGCGTACCGAGATACCTTCGTTGCGGAAGTTGCGGTTGATTTCGAACACGCGCTCGAAACCGCCGACGATCAGGCGCTTCAAGTACAGCTCGGGCGCAATGCGCAGGTACATCTCCTGGTCCAGCGCATTGTGGTGCGTGACGAAGGGCTTGGCGTTGGCACCACCGGGGATGGGGTGCAGCATGGGCGTTTCGACTTCCAGGAAGCCGTGTTGCACCATGAAGTCGCGGATGCCGGCCACGGCCTTGCTGCGCGCCACGAAGCGCTTGCGGGCGTCTTCGTTCATCATCAGGTCGACGTAGCGCTGGCGCACCTTCTGCTCGGGGTCGGCCATGCCGTGGAACTTGTCGGGCATGGGGCGCAGGCTCTTGGTGAGCAGGCGGATGCGCGTGGCCTTGATCGACAACTCGCCGGTCTTGGTCTTCATCAGCTGGCCTTCGACGGCGATGATGTCGCCCAGGTCCCACTTCTTGAAGTCGGCGTAGACCTCCTCCCCCACGGCGTCGCGGGTGATGTAGGCCTGGATGCGGCCGGTGGCGTCTTGCACGGTGGCAAAGCTGGCCTTGCCCATAACGCGCTTGAGCATCATGCGGCCGCCCACCGAGACGGTGATGGCTTCGGCGTCCAGCGCCTCGGCTTCCTTGGCACCATGCGCTTCGACCAGCGGCAGGGCGCGGTCAGCGGGCTTGAAGTCGTTGGGGAAGGCCACGCCACCGTGGGCCTTGACGGACTCGCGCAAGGCTTTCAGTTTTTCGCGGCGCTCAGCAATCAGTTTGTTTTCGTCTTGGGGGGCAGCGACTTCTGCCTCGGGGGAGTTGTGTTGTTCAGACATGGATGAGCGCAGCGCAAAGGCTGGTAAGACTTGCCAAAACCGAGCATTTTAGTTTTTTTGCGCTGCTTCGGCATGCAGGCGCTGCAATCTCGGCACTTTCAGTGTGAAAGGCGGTGCTGTGCGCCGGACAATTGCTAAAAAGTGAGCTTTAAGCGCTTGTATTTAAAGCATTTGAGCACTGAAAGTGCCTGAAAACTAGATTCAATAAGCGCAGGCAGCTATGTTTTTGTAGGCTGCTGCGGCACGATGCCTGCGCTTTCAAGGGCATCGGTGATCAGCTCCAGGCGCAGCAAAGGGCTGTCCAGCTCTAGCAGTTGCAGCTGGAATTGCTCTGTCAGCGGCAATAATTCGCACCAGCGGTTGGCCACCCAGCCGCAATCTGCAAACTGTTGTTCCGTGGCCTGGTCCAAGTGCGGCTGCAACAGCTTGTGCAGCACATGGCGCAAAGCCGCTGCAGCGTGTTGCAAGTCTGCGGGGATGGGAGTGGTGATGTCGCTGGGCAGCAGTTGCACATCCGCCACCCACAAACCATTGGCGAGTTGGCGCGCCGTGGTGATGCGAAAGCGGTCTTGGCCTGCGCAGTGAATCAGCTCCAAGCCTGAGCTCAGTGTGGCCACCATATCAATATGCGCCAGAGTGCCAAGCGGGTAAAAGCGCTCTTCAGGGGCATGGCTGCGTTGCACTTCGCTGCCACTGAGCAGTGTGACCACACCAAATGGCGCACCTTGCTCACGGCAGCCGCGCACCATCATGCGATAACGTGGTTCAAACACCCGCAATGGCAATGCACCGCCCGGAAACAACACCGTGTGCAGCGGAAAAATGGGCAGAGAAACCAGTGTCAGCGCAGAAGTCATGGTCTATAGCAGCAGTACGCTTGGCTATGATGGGTTGCAGTGCATGAGGGTCAACGTAGGCTGAGGCCGCGCAGCCCTGCATGTGGGGCGTTTTTATTGACGTAGTGATTCAACCTTTTCGATCTCCATGATGGTTCAAATTCTTCAATTTCTGCTGGAGGTGGTTTGCGGCTTGGTGGCAGGCGCTTGCCTGCTGCGCCTGTACATGCAGGCACAGCGCATTCCCTTCAACAACCCCGTGGGCAAGCTGGTGTTTGCGCTGTCCGACTGGCTGGTGATGCCGCTGCGCAAGCTGGTGCCCAGCCGCACGCAGTACGACCTGTCCAGCTTGCTGGCCGCGATGCTGGTAATGCTGGTGCAGTACCTGCTGCTGTGGCTGCTGCTGGGCGCGGTCGGCAATCCGTTGATGGTGTTGGTGCTGGCCATCTTTGGCCTGCTGCGCATGGTGCTGACGGGGCTGATTGGTATCTTGATTGTGTATGCCATCTTGTCGTGGGTGCAGCCGCATTCGCCCATTGCAGGCATCCTGCACCGGCTGAGTGAGCCTGTGCTGCGCCCGCTGCGCAAACTGATTCCTCTGGTGGGCGGTGTTGATCTGTCGGCGCTGGTGGCCATCATTGCTTTGCAGGTGATGCAGATGATGCTCTCGCACATCCAGTTCAGCCTGCTCTCCGGCATGACGGCAGTGGCGTACTAAGGCGCGGTTTGGCGTATTCAGTCCTTGCTAGCTGGCTGTGCAGCCGTGGCAAGCGCAGGACGTAAAAAAGGCTCCTACCTAGGAGCCTTTTTTGTGGGGTGACGCACCACAAACAGTGCGCGGTTCTTAGTCTTGCACCACTGCGTCAGCAGGCAGACGCTGCAGCATGGCCAGGGTGCTGGCCACGGTATCGCGCAGCGCGCGGCGGTCGACGATCATGTCCACGGCGCCCTTGTCCTTCAGGAACTCGGAGCGCTGGAAGCCCTCGGGCAGCTTCACGCGCACCGTGGTTTCGATCACGCGGGGGCCGGCAAAGCCGATCAGCGCCTTGGGCTCGGCCATCACGATGTCGCCCACGAAGGCAAAGCCCGCGGAAACGCCACCCATGGTGGGGTCGGTCAGTACCGAGATGTAAGGCAGGCCCTTTTTGGCCAGACGGGTCAGCGCTGCATTGGTCTTGGCCATTTGCATCAGCGACAGCAAGCCTTCTTGCATGCGCGCACCACCCGTGGCGGTAAAGCACAGAAAGGGTACTTTTTGCTCGATCGCGGTTTCCACGCCGCGCACAAAGCGCTCGCCGACCACGGAGCCCATGGAGCCGCCCATGAAGTCAAATTCAAAGCAGGCGACGACCATCTCGATGCCCTTGACCGTGCCGCCCATGACCACCAGGGCATCGGTTTCCCCGGTGTTTTCCAGCGCTTCTTTCAGGCGCTGGGGGTATTTGCGGCTGTCTTGGAACTTCAGTGGGTCCACAGGAATGACTTCCTGACCAATTTCATAGCGGCCTTCGCCGTCCAGGAAATGGTTCAGACGGGCGCGCGCGCCAATACGGTGGTGGTGACCACAGGTGGGGCATACGTTCTGGTTGCTCTCCAGATCCGTCTTGTACAGCACCGTTTCGCAGCTAGGGCACTTGACCCACAGGCCTTCAGGAATCTGCTGTTGGCGATCCTTGGGTTCGGTTTGCTGAATTTTGGCAGGCAGGAGTTTTTCAAGCCAGGACATACGGTTTCCTCTTTAGGGCAATCTCACTTGGCACACATACAACGGATGTGGGCCAGGGGGCGCATTATGCATCCATCGTTTTGCGCACACCGCGCAAGAAATCAATGGCCAGTGGGACAATTTTTTCGTGGGGTTGATCTTCCAGCAATTGGATGATCTTGCTGCCAATGATGGCCGCATCCGCAATTTGGGCGACCGCATGGGCGGTTTGGCCGTCGCGAATGCCAAAGCCCACACCTACGGGGACGTGGATGTGCTGCTTGATGCGGGGCATCATCGCTGCCACAGCATCCACATCCAGTGCGTTGGAGCCGGTCACCCCCTTGAGCGAGACGTAGTAGACATAGCCGCTGGCGATGCGCGCCACTTGCTGGATGCGTTCATCGGTGCTGGTGGGGGCCAGCAGGAAGATCTGGTCCATGCCCTTGGCGCGCAGCTTGGCGGCAAACGCTTCAGACTCTTCAGGGGGGTAGTCCACCACTAATATGCCATCGACACCGGCTTCGGCGGCATCGTTGACGAAGGCGTCCGTGCCGTGTACCTGGTCGTAGCGCTCCACCGGGTTGGCATAGCCCATCAGCACCACGGGGGTGGTGTGGTTCTTCTGGCGGAACTCGCGCACGTAGGCCAGCACCTGCTTGAGGCCCACGCCATTGGCAATCGCGCGGTCACCGGCCTTCTGGATGACGGGGCCATCGGCCATGGGGTCCGAGAACGGCACCCCCAGCTCGATGATGTCTGAGCCTGCTTCCACCATGCCGTGCATCAGCGAGGGCGTGATGGCGGCAAACGGATAGCCAGCCGTCACGAAGGGGATGAGGGCCTTGCGGCCTTCCTGGTTCAGTTTTTCGAAAGTGGCAGCAATTCTGGATGGTTGTGGGCTCATGCAGCGGGCCCTCCCTTGACAGTCAGACCGCGCATCGATGGGCGGTCGTAAAAATCTACACCCGACAGATCGGCCACGGTGCCGATGTCCTTGTCCCCCCGGCCAGACAGGTTGACCAGGATGGATTGTTCGGGCTTCATGGTCTTGGCCAGCTTCATGGCATAGGCCACGGCATGGCTGGACTCCAGCGCAGGAATGATGCCCTCGACGCGGCACAGGTAGTGGAAGGCTTCCAGCGCTTCCTTGTCGGTGATGCCCACGTACTGCGCACGGCCGATCTCCTGCAGCCAGGCGTGCTCAGGCCCCACGCCGGGGTAGTCCAAGCCAGCGCTGATGGAATGGGTCTCCATGATCTGGCCGTTGTCGTCCTGCATGATGAAGGTGCGGTTGCCGTGCAGCACGCCCGCGCTGCCCTTTTGCAGCGAGGCCGAGTGCTTGCCGGTGTCCAGGCCTTCGCCCGCAGCTTCCACGCCAATCAGCTGGGTGTTCTCAAATGGGATGTAGGGGTAGAAGATGCCCATGGCGTTGGAGCCACCGCCCACGCAGGCAACGACCGCATCGGGCTGCTCGCCGGCCATCTTCAGTTCCTTGAAGATCTCGGGCATCTGCGTCAGGCACTCTTCGCCGATCACGCTCTGGAAATCGCGCACCATGGCGGGGTAGGGGGCCGGTCCGGCCACCGTGCCGATGATGTAGAAGGTGTTGTCCACGTTGGCCACCCAGTCGCGCATGGCTTCGTTCAGCGCGTCCTTGAGGGTCTTGGAGCCAGACTCCACCGGCACCACGGTGGCGCCCAGCAGCTTCATGCGGTAGACGTTGGGGCTTTGGCGCTTGACGTCCTCGGCCCCCATGTAGACCACACACTCCAGGCCATAGCGCGCGCAAATCGTTGCCGTGGCTACGCCGTGCTGGCCCGCACCGGTCTCGGCAATGATGCGAGGTTTGCCCATGCGCTTGGCGAGCATGGCTTGGCCGATCACGTTGTTGATCTTGTGCGCGCCGGTGTGATTCAGGTCTTCACGCTTCAGATAGATTTGCGCGCCGCCCATCTCTTTGGACATGCGGGCGGCGTGGTAGACCGGCGAAGGACGGCCGACGAAGTGCGCCAACTCAGAGCGGAATTCGGCAACGAACTCCGGGTCGTGCTGGTATTTGGCATAGGCATCGCGCAACTCCGCCAGGGCGTGGGTCAGGGTTTCGCTGGCAAAGCTGCCGCCATAGGGGCCAAAGTGGCCGTTTGCATCGGGGTAGGAATATTCAAACATCAGGATTAGGGGGCCAGTGGTGCATCGGCAGCACGCACGGCTGCAACGAAGCGTTGAATCTTTTCAGCATCCTTGATGCCCTTGAGCGTTTGGCCTTCGGGGCTGGTGGCTTCGACGCCGGAGCTGACATCAACTGCCAAAGACAGGCAGCGGGGTCGCACCTGGCGGATGCCATCGGTCACGTTTGCAGGCGTAAGTCCACCAGACAAAACGAGGTGAGCGCTGACGCTTGTTGGAAGGAGTGACCAATTGAATGCTTTGCCTGCACCACCGTAGCCGTCCACATGGGCGTCTAACAAAATGGCCTGGGCCTGAGAGTAATGATCGGCGTATTTTACGAGGTCAAAGCCCTTGGCGTCGTTACCTAGGGGAATGCGTGCAGCGCGCAGGAAACGGTGGCGCCCATTTTCGGTGGCCAGCGCGCAGCTTTCAGGGGTTTCGTCCCCATGAAACTGCAGCAATGCGTGCGGAATGGCGCGTACCGCAGCGCTGACTTCAGCGGCGCTGGCATTGACGAACAGCAGCACAGGCGTGACAAACGGTGGCAGCCGCTGCGCCAATTGGGTGGCGCGCTCCAAGCTCACGGCGCGCGGGCTGGGCGCGTAGAGCACAAAGCCCAAGGCGTCGACGCCCGCAGCCACGGCGGCATCGACATCGCATTCACGGGTCAGCCCGCAGACTTTGATGCGAGTGCGAGAAATAGGAGCTGTCAGCGCTTGTTCCATAAAGGTTTGATGCCAATTTGATGCTTAAGGGAGCCAGTCGAAACCGGGAACGCGATCCGGCAAATTCCATTCGCTACCGTAAACAGGGCCCATGAAATACAGGCCGTGGGGCGAGAAAGTGGGGGCTGCGGCATCCCGAGAGCGTGCTGCCAAGACCTGCTCCATCCACTCTGGCGCGTAAGAGCCATCCCCAATGGCCACCAAGCAGCCCATGATGTTGCGCACCATGTGGTGCAAGAAAGCACTGCCTTCAAACTCAAAGCGCCAGTAGCAGCACTCCATCTCCCGGTGCAGCGAGTCGGCCACGCTGCGGCGCGTGATGTCCAGCCGGTGCAAGGTTTTGACGGGGGACAGGGCTTGGCAGGCCGAAGCGCGGAACGACGAAAAATCGTGCTCACCAATCAGATACGCCGCAGCTTGGCGCATGGCGTCACCATTGAGCGCATTGAACACCCAGCCCACGCGGCCCGTTTCCACGCTGGGGCGCACGGGCGACTGCAGCAGCACATAAGCGTAGCGGCGCGAGGTGGCGCAGGCCCGGCTGTGAAACGCATCAGGTACAGCACGCGCCCATTGCACGGCAATATCGGGCGGTAAAAAACTGTTGGTGCCACGCACCCAGGCGCTTTCCGGGCGTTGCACTGCGGTGTCGAAGTGCACGACCTGCATGAGCCCGTGCACCCCAGAGTCCGTGCGGCCCGCGCACAAAGTGGAGATGCTATGCGTAGCAAAGCGGCCTAAGGCCGCTTCGAGTTTGTCTTGAACGGTGTTGCCGTTCGTTTGGCTTTGCCAGCCGTTGTAGGTCTGGCCGTTGTAACTTACCCCGAGGGCTATGCGCATGGCGGCTCCAGGGGAAGCGGCGCAGCCGCTTCAGAAAAAATGCAAATCATCAATCCAATTCAGACAGCATTTTTTGTGCACGTTCCTTGAGCGATCCGCTGGCTTCTGCCAGCACTTCTTCGATCAAGGCACGGGCACCTTCGCTGTCGCCGATAGCGTTGAATTCCTGTGCCAAGTCAAGCTTGGTGGACAGGGGGTCATCGGCCAGATTGTGCACGGGCTGTGTTGGTGCTGCTGGCGCTGCGGCATCACCCAAGTCCAGATCGAGGGAACCGAGGTCAAAGTCCAGGTCGCTGGCTTCGGTAGTGTCTGGTGCTGCCGCAGGTTCTACGACCGGGCTAGCGGGTGATGGCAGCTCTTCTGGGGTGACGGGCGTGCTCAAGTCAAAGTCAAGGCCTGCATCGATGGCTGGTGCAGGCTCTGCCACAGAGGAGGGCGCTGCAGGCGCCGAGCTGGGCTCCGCCATGGACGGAACATCGAAACCAGAGAGGTCCAGATCCAAGCCGCTCAAATCATGGGCGCTGTCGTCTTGGGCCATCAGCGTGTCTTGTATCAACGTGGGCGGGTCTTGCGGCTCAGGGGCTGCAGACACATCGAGCTGGCTGTCCAAGACGCTTGGCAGTTCCAAGGAAGCGAAGTCGTCATCCGATGGCAGCGGCGCTGTAGGGGCAGCAGATACCGTGGATGCTGGGGTGGTGGTGGGGGCGGGTGCGGCGGCATGGCTGAGGCCGTCATCCGGCAAACCCAAATTCAGGTCTATATCGGGCAGCGGCTGGGCGGCCGCCACGGTGGCAGCGGTAGCGACTGCGGCAGCTGCGGCGTTGCCCGTGTGCTCGGGTTTGACGGAGTTCAATGCGGCGGCAAATGGCGAAGTAGGCTTGTTGCTGGCAGTGCCTGCCGCTGTGTTGGCCGCTGCGAAGAACGGGTTGGTGGGGTCCATGTGGCGGCCCATTTCCACCACCCGTTGCCATTCGGGATCTTGGCTGCTGCTGACGTCTTGCATGGCACGTGCAATGCCTTCCAGTGCCTTGATGTCATGGCGTTTGACATAGATTTCTGCCAATTTCACGTGAATCGACAAGCGGCCGGGTTGGCTGCGCAGTGCCTCCTTCAGGATTTCCTCGGCCTGCACATCACGGCCATATGCCAGATAGACATCGGCTTCGGCGACAGGGTCTACATCCCCGCCCCCATCCAGCTGGCTGGGGGAGTAGGCCATGGTGGAGGCACCCGCATCTGCGCTGCTGGTGTCAACCTGCTGACCGCCGCTGCTGCCAAAGAAAGAGTCTGGCTGCAGCTGGCTGTCTCCCAGGCTGGGGTCTTGTGCAGTTTGCGCTGTGCGGCGGCGCTTCCATGCGGTATAGCCCAGCAAGCCCAAAAGTACAGCAACCAAACCTGCACCGGCTGGCACCAAGGGGTTGTCCAGCAATTCATCCATGACCGAAGCTTCTGCCGCTGGCGTAGGCGCGGGTGCGACAGGTGCCTGCTTCTTGGCGGGTGTGGCGTCGGCTTGCGGTGTAGGGGGCGATGCTTCTTGCGCTGTCTCTGCAGAAGGCGCTGCACCCGCTTCTATCGCGGCTGGGGCATTGGCTTCACTGGCGGCTGCAGCAGTGGCGTTGGCCACTTCCAGAGAAGGTGCTGCTGCAGCGGCGGCATTCGTCACGTCTGGGGCTGCCGCTGGGGCATCAGGCTTGGTGCTTGCGGCGGCAGTCGCGGGCGCTGTATTTGCGGAGTTTTGGGCCAAGTCATTGAGCTCTGCCAAGTTGCGCTGCAACTCATTCAGGCGGTTGTCTTGGTCGCTGGCCTGCTTTTGCTCGGCTACCTTGGCTTCTGCAGCTGCATTCTGTACAGAACCCTTGGAAAGGGTCAGCTTGTCAGGTGTTTCGGCGCTGGGGCGTGTTTCTTCGACGCGCGCTTGCACCTGCCCGCCAGAGCTGCGGTCGGCAGCCTGTACGGCGGCTTGCGGCGCTTTTGATGCCAAGCTGCGGCGATAGGCATTGAAGTCACGGCTTTGCGCTGCAACGATTTGGCGGGCCTCTGTTTTGGAGGTTTCCAGTGCTTGATCGCGGCTGGGCACCTGCACGACGGCACCTGCACGAAGGCGGTTGACGTTGCCGTTGATAAATGCATCAGGGTTGCTGCGCAGCATGGCCACGAGCATTTGGTCGAGGGAAACGCCCGCCTGACGGTGGGTATTGGCAATGCGGCCTGCAGTATCGCCCGGGCGAACGCGTGTACTTGCTTCGCTGGAAGCGGCAGGCGCCGCAGGGGTTGCAGGGGTCGTGGTAGTTGTAGGTGCGGTGGCGCGCTGGCGTGGCGCTGCACTGGAGTTGTAGTTGCGAGCCGCAACCGATGGGTTGGCTGGAGCCGTGATTTGTGGCGGCGCCACCGGAGCCGGGGCATTGCGTTGCGCTGCAGGTGGGTCTAACAGCAGGGTGTAGCTGCGCACCAGACGGCCGGTACTCCACTGCGTCTCCAGCACCAAATCGACAAAAGGCTCTTGGATGGGCGTAGTGCTGCTCAGGCGCAGGCTGGCTGTGCCATCTGCGTTGCGCTGCAGTTGCACTTGGATGGAGCGTGCAGCATTGCTGTAGTCCATACCCTGAGCCCGAAAGGTTTCGGCCGAGGCGATTTGGGCGACCAAGCTATTGATTTCTGCGGCGGTGGCTTGGGGGATGGCAATTTCAGCCTGCAGGTTCTCGCCCAGTGCGGAGCGCACATTCAACGATCCCAGCGACAACCCCCACGCATCGGTGGTGGTTAGTGCAGCAGAGACAAATGCGGCTGCAGCCAAGGCTGAAAGTTTCCAACGATGCATGTTTGTGGTCACGTTCAAAATGTTGGGCCGAAGTGATTACGGCGGGTGTTCTTATTGGGGCGCTGCACGCAGCCTCTCCCACTGGTGCGACATTGGCAAAGACATTAGCAGCAATGCCAGAGGGTGACAAGCCAAGCCAAAGCCCGAAAAACAAGGCTTTTTAGGGCATGGATGTTGTCAAAGTCTTGATTATGACAAGCACAACCGCGCTGTAAGGCGGAAGTGTGCGCGCTTGCTGCCAGTTTGGCGGCGGTTGCGGCGGTCAATTCCCCTGGTGTGCGGGCGATGCTGTGTGTGGGTAGGGGATGTTGTCTGTGGGCGACAAAGCGCAAAGCACCATGGAAAGAAAAAAGGAAGCCGTAGCTTCCTTTTTTATGGGCGGCCGAGCAGGGCTTACTTGGCCAGCAGGATGCGCAGCATGCGACGCAGGGGTTCGGCAGCGCCCCACAGCAACTGGTCACCAATCACGAAGGCCGACACGTATTCGGGGCCCATGTTCAGCTTGCGCACGCGGCCCACGGCCACTTCCAGGCCGCCGGTGGTGGCAGCAGGTGTCAGTTCCTTGACGGTTTCTGCACGGTCGTTGGCCACGAACTTAACCCAGGGGTTGCCGCCCTTGATCAGTGCTTCGATCTCGGCCAAAGGCAAGTCCTTCTTCAGCTTCAAAGTCAAAGCCAAGGAGTGGCAGCGCATGGCGCCAATGCGCACGCACAGGCCGTCGACAGGAATAGTGGCGGCGGTGCCCAAAATCTTGTTCACTTCAGCCTGGCCCTTCCACTCTTCCTTGGATTGGCCGTTGGGTAGTTGCACGTCGATCCAGGGGATCAGTCCGCCGGCCAGCGGTGCGCCGAAGAATTCGGTGGGCACGTCTTCGCGGATGGTTTGGGCCACCTTGCGGTCGATATCGAGAATGGCGGAAGCAGGCGTTGCCAGCTCGTCAGCCACGGCCGCGTGTACCACGCCCATGCCCTTGAGCAACTCGCGCATGTGGTTGGCGCCGCCGCCCGAAGCTGCTTGGTAAGTCATGGAAGACACCCACTCCACCAGACCGGCCTTGAACAAGCCGCCCAGACCCATCAGCAGGATGGAGTTGGTGCAGTTGCCGCCAATCCAGTTCTTGCCGCCGGCGGCCAGCTTGGACTTGATCAGATCGTCGTTGACGGGGTCGAGCACGATGACGGCGTCGTCTTCCATGCGCAGGGAGGAAGCCGCGTCAATCCAGTGGCCGTTCCAGCCCGCAGCGCGGATCTTGGGGAACACTTCCTTGGTGTAGTCGCCGCCCTGGCAAGTGATGATGATGTCGCACTTGGACAGCTCGGCGATGTCGTTGGCGTCCTTCAGCTGGGTGTGCACCGTTGCCATGGCCGGGGCCTTGCCGCCGGCGTTGGAGGTGGAGAAGAACACGGGCTCGATCAGGTCAAAGTCGCCCTCGGCCTGCATGCGGTCCATCAATACGGAGCCGACCATGCCGCGCCAGCCCACCAAACCTACCAATTGCTTGCTCATTTTGAAACGCCCTTAAGAAGAAGTTGCGAAAACAGATGTGAAAGTGCTCAATCTGGCTTTCTGCACCCGGCTCGTCTGGCCGGAAAAGGGCGCACGACGAACCGGGCTGGGTCAGCCTTTAATCGTCGTTGTCGTGGTTGTCGCGCGCACGGCCACGCCTGCCAGCAAGGCAGTGTTGTGAGAGGCTGTAAGGATGTGGGCGGCAAACATGGACATAAATTGTAGCTTAACTAATGCGGCTTTAGAGAATCTAATCTCCGCCCGCCGCAAGGGGTTTGGCGGTGATTGTGGCGGCAAATGCACGCCACAACACCTGAAATTTTCTGTGCAGACATTAGCCGCCAGAAAAAAGCCGCGTGCGCCCTGCGCCACGCGGCTTGGGGTTTTAGACCGCCGCCAGTGCGGCCACCACGGCATCGCCCATTTCGCGGGTGGATACCTTGGTGGTGCCTTCGCTGTAGATGTCGGCAGTGCGCAGGCCGTCGGCCAGCACCTTTTGCACGGCCGCTTCGATCTTTTGTGCGGCGGCTTCTTGCTGCAGCGAGAAGCGCAGCATCATCGCCGCCGACAAGATGGTGGCCAGTGGGTTGGCAATGCCCTTGCCTGCGATGTCGGGGGCCGAGCCGTGGCTGGGCTCGTACAGACCTTGGCCTTGCGCGTTCAAGGAGGCCGAAGGCAGCATGCCGATGGAGCCGGTCAGCATGGAGGCTTCGTCGCTCAAGATGTCGCCAAACATATTGCCCGTCACCACCACGTCAAAGCGCTTGGGGTCTTTCACCAGTTGCATGGCGGCGTTGTCCACGTACATGTGGTCCAGGGCCACATCGGGGTACTGTTTGCCGATCTCGGTGACGATGTCCTTCCAGAACTGGAAAGTCTCCAGCACGTTGGCCTTGTCCACGCTGGTTACGCGCTTGCTACGCTTTTGGGCGGCCTGGAAGGCCACGTGGGCAATGCGCTCGATCTCGGGGCGCGAGTAGCGCATGGTGTCGAAGGCTTCTTCGGCGCCGGGGAAGTGACCGTCTTCGGCAATGCGGCGGCCGCGCGGCTGGCCGAAGTAGATGTCACCGGTCAGCTCGCGGATGATGAGGATGTCCAGGCCTGCCACCAGCTCGGGCTTGAGGCTCGACGCATGCGTCAGTTCCTTGTAGCAGATCGCAGGGCGGAAGTTGGCAAACAGGCCCATGTGCTTGCGCAGGCCCAAAATGGCTTGCTCGGGGCGCAGGGGGCGGTCCAGCGTGTCGTACTTCCAGTCGCCCACGGCGCCAAACAGCACGGCGTCCGATTCCATCGCCAGCTTCAGCGTGGCGGGTGGCAGGGGGTGGCCTGCGGCTTCGTAGGCGGCACCGCCTACGGGCGCGGTTTCCATCTCCAAATCCAGATCCAGTGCGTTGAGCACTTTCACGGCCTCGGCAACGATTTCGGGGCCAATGCCATCACCGGGCAAGACTGCGATTTTCATCATATTCCTCAACTTTTTGATAGCTGCTGGCGCTGGTTATTCATAGGTTTCAAATACAAAAGCATCTGAAATCTATAAATAACGAGCGCTGGCAGCTCATTTATTTATAGATATGCGTGGGCTGTTGCGTGCTCAGGCTTGGACCAGGCTGTGCGACAGCCAGGGCTTTTGCGCCAGGCGCTCGGCTTCAAAGGCCTTGATCTTGTCGGCGTGGCGCATGGTCAGGCCGATGTCGTCAAAACCGTTGAGCAGGCAGTACTTGCGAAAGGGAATCACGTCAAACGGAATTTCTTCACCCTGGGGGCGCACGATGACCTGGCGCTCCAGGTCAATCGTCAGCTCATAGCCAGGGAAGGCGTTCACTTCGTTAAACAGCAGGTCGATCGTGGTCTCGGGCAGTGCGATGGGCAGCAGGCCGTTTTTGAAGCTGTTGTTGAAGAAGATGTCGGCAAAGCTGGGCGCCAGGATGGCGCGAAAACCATACTGATCCAGCGCCCAGGGCGCGTGCTCGCGGCTGGAGCCGCAGCCAAAGTTCTTGCGGGTGAGCAAGATGCTGGCGCCCTTGTAGCGTGGCTGGTTCAGCACAAAGTCGGGGTTGGGCTTGCGTGCGGACTCGGGCACACCGGGCTGGCCGGGTTGGTCCAGGTAGCGCCATTCGTCAAACGCGTTCACGCCAAAGCCGGTCTTCTTGATCGACTTGAGGAACTGCTTGGGAATGATGGCGTCGGTGTCGACGTTTTCGCGGTCCATGGGGGCCACGAGGCCCTTGTGTACGGTGAATTTTTGCATGACGTTCGAAGTGTCCGTAGGTCAGATCAACGCGCGGCGCGTTCGATGGCGTTGCCCGCTTTTTGCACGTCTTGGCCAATGCCTTGGACGGTGTTGCAAGCGGCCAGCGTGAAGGCCAAACCGATCAAAAGAATCGTGAAGGAAGGCTTCATGACGGTATCTCCTGGTCTCGTTGTCTTGGTAAGAATGGTGTTAAGCGAACTTGCGGATGTCCACAAAGTGACCGTGGATGGCCGCTGCCGCTGCCATGGCGGGGCTCACCAGGTGCGTACGTCCGCCCGCACCCTGGCGGCCTTCGAAGTTGCGGTTGGAGGTGGACGCGCAGCGCTCGCCGGGCTCCAGGCGGTCGGCGTTCATGGCCAGGCACATGGAACAGCCGGGTTCGCGCCATTCAAAGCCGGCGGCCTTGAAGATCACATCCAGGCCTTCGCGCTCGGCCTGTTCCTTGACCAGGCCGGAGCCGGGCACGACCATGGCCAGCTTGATGTTCTTGGCCACCTTCTGGCCCAGCTTCTTGACCACGGCGGCGGCTTCGCGCATGTCCTCGATGCGGCTGTTGGTGCACGAGCCGATGAACACCTTGTCGACAAAGATGTCGTTCAGCGGCTTGCCGGGTTCCAGCGCCATGTAGGTCAGCGCGCGTTCGATGGCGCCGCGCTTGTTGGGGTCCTTTTCCTTGTCGGGATCGGGCACGGTGGCGTCCACGCCCAGCACCATCTCGGGGCTGGTGCCCCAGGTCACTTGGGGCACGATGTCGGCGGCGTTCAGCTCGACCACGTGGTCGAACTGGGCATCGGCGTCGGAGTGCAGCGTCTTCCAGTAGGCGACGGCGGCCTCCCATTCCGCACCGGTGGGCGCCAGGGGGCGGCCCTTGACGTACTGGATGGTCTTGTCGTCCACGGCCACCAGGCCGGCGCGGGCGCCGCCCTCGATGGCCATGTTGCACACGGTCATGCGGCCTTCCATGGACAGGTCGCGGATGGCCTGGCCGGCAAACTCGATGGTGTAGCCCGTGCCGCCGGCGGTGCCGATCTTGCCGATGATGGCCAGCACGATGTCCTTGGCTGTCACGCCGGGCGCGACCTTGCCGTTGACCTGCACCAGCATGTTCTTGGCCTTCTTGGCCAGCAGGGTCTGGGTGGCCATGACGTGCTCGACCTCGGAGGTGCCGATGCCGTGGGCCAGCGCGCCGAAGGCGCCGTGGGTGGAGGTGTGGCTGTCGCCGCAGACCACGGTCATGCCGGGCAGGGTGGCGCCTTGCTCAGGGCCCATCACGTGGACGATGCCCTGGCCCTTGTCCATGAAGGGGAAAAAGGCGGCTGCGCCAAATTCGGCGATGTTGGTGTTCAGCGTGGTGATTTGTTCTTTGCTGATGGGGTCTTCAATGCCGTCGTAACCGCGCTCCCAGCCGGTGGTGGGGGTGTTGTGGTCGGCCGTGGCGACCACGGAGTTGATGCGCCACAGCTTGCGACCGGCCAGGCGCAGGCCTTCAAACGCCTGCGGGCTGGTGACTTCGTGCACCAGATGGCGGTCGATGTAGAGGATGGAGGTGCCGTCTTCCTCGGTGTGGATGACGTGCTCGTCAAAAATCTTGTCGTAAAGGGTGCGGCCCATAAGTGTTCTCGTCTTCGTGGGAAAAAGTTGTCTCTGAAATTTTAGGCAGCCGCCTTGGCCGCTGGCACCCAGCCTTTGCCGAGGTGTTCCACCAGCAAACGCGATGTCACGGGCAGCGCATCAAAATCACGCGCCACCAGACTCAGCGTGCGCTGGGCCCAGCCGTCGGTCAGCGGCACACTCTTCAAATGGCCCACGCCGTGCATGAGCTCAAACGCGCGATCGGGGATCAGGCCCACGCCCAGGCCGTTGTCGATCATGCGGCACATGGCATCCAGGCTGGTGACCTGAATGCGCTGGTGTAAGGGGTGGCCCGAGCGCGCTGCGGCGCCGCGCATGGCCAGGCTGATGGAGCTGCCGCCGTGCAGGCCAACAATGTCCCACTCCAGCACTTCTTCAAAAGAAATCGATGTGCGCTGGGCCAGTGCGTGGTCTTGGGGCACCACCAGCACCAGCTTGTCGGTGCGGTAGGGGCGGGTTTGCAGGCCATTGGTGTTGGCCTGGCCCATGTTGCAAATGCCGATGTCGGCCGTGCCTTCTTGCACAGCCTGCAGCACGTCGGCGGACAGGTGCTCTTGCAAATCGATCTTGATTTGGGGGTGCTCTTTGCTGAAGGCGCCCAGGTCTTCGGGCAAGAACTGCACGATGGCCGAGATGGTGGCGTGCACGCGCACATGGCCGCGCACGCCATCGGCGTATTCCGAGAGCTCGCCTTGCATGCGCTCCAGCCCATACAGCACGTTGCGGGCATGGTGCAACAGGCTTTCGCCTGCGGGGGTGAGGGTGACGCCACGGCTGTGGCGGTACAGCAAGGCCGTATCCACGGCGGCTTCCAGATCAGACAGGCGCTTGCTCACGGCGGAAGCTGCGATGTACTCTCGTTCGGCAGCGCGACCAATGCTGCCAAGCTCACACACAGCGACAAACAACTGCAAAGAGGTCAGGTCTATACGGCGTGCAAAACTGCGCTCGGAATTTTTCATGGCGGGGAACACTTTTTCAGTCTTCTCGTTTTGAGAAGTTAAAAGCATTTTCTCACCCTGATAGGCTGCTTGTCATCGCGCTACGCGAAGTCTTGGGGCATAAAAATACCAGCAAAGCCTTCGTGGTTGGCGATGGCTGGTGTGTTGTTAGTGAAAAAGTGGGTGCCTGGCGCTGGTGTTGCATGCACTTCAAGGTGCTTCATGGCTGAAAGTAGCAAAAACAAAGCGGCACCAGCTCTTTTTTATGAAGCAGTGGCCGCTGAGTATGCAAGCCCGGCGAAGCCGCAGCTGATGGTGCTGGATACTATCCAAAATGCCAACAAGCGCTTAACTGGCAAGCACTGTGTGCTTTCAAATTTGTAGCGCGCGTGCATGCTGACAGTCCTGTTGCGGACGTGAGTCGATTCATAGAGCTGGCGATGCGTTGCAACCCCTGGAAATGAAAAAAGCCCTGCAGTGCAGGGCTTGTGGGAAGTGCGTTCAGTTAGCTGAAGAAGCGCTTGAGCTTGTCGGTCCAGCTTTCACCGTTGGGTGAATGCTTGCCGCCACCCTTTTTCAAGGATTCTTCCAGCTCGCGCAGCAGCTTGCGCTGGTATTCGGTCAGCTTCACAGGGGTTTCCACCACGATGTGGCAGTACAAATCGCCGGGGTAGCTGGAGCGCACGCCCTTGATGCCCTTGCCACGCAGGCGGAACTGCTTGCCTGCCTGGGTGCCTTCGGGAATGTCGATCGCGGCCTTGCCTTGCAGCGTGGGCACTTCAATCTCGCCACCCAAAGCGGCGGTGATAAAGCTCACAGGCACTTGGCAGTGCAGGTCATCACCTTCGCGCTCAAAGATGTCGTGTTCTTTGATGCGAATTTCAATGTACAGATCACCGGGAGGGCCGCCGTTCATGCCGGGCTCACCGTTGCCGGAAGAGCGGATGCGCATGCCATCGTCGATGCCCGCAGGAATCTTCACTTCCAGTGTTTTCTGGCGCTTGATGCGGCCTTGGCCGCCGCAGCTGGTGCAGGGCTCGGGAATGATCTTGCCCGTGCCGCGGCAGTGGGGGCAGGTCTGCTGCACGCTGAAAAAGCCCTGGCGCATTTGCACCGAGCCTTGGCCACCGCAGGTGGTACAGGTCTTGGGGCTGGTGCCGGGTTTGGCGCCGCTGCCGTGGCAGGTGTCGCAGCTGTCCCAGCTGGGGATGCGGATTTGCGCATCTTTGCCCTTGGCGGCTTCTTCCAGGGTGATTTCCATGGAGTAGCTCAGGTCGTTGCCGCGGTAGACCTGACGGCCGCCGCGTGCACCCCCTGCGCGGCCACCGCCGAACATGTCGCCAAAAATATCGCCAAAGGCTTCAGCAAAGCCACCGCCGCCGCCAAAACCGCCACCCATGCCGCTGTTGGGATCCACGCCGGCGTGACCGTATTGGTCATAAGCAGCGCGCTTTTGGCTGTCCGAGAGCATTTCGTAGGCCTCTTTGACCTCTTTGAACTTCTCTTCGGCTTCCTTGGCTTGCTCGCCCTGATTGCGGTCAGGGTGGTACTTCATGGCCAGCTTGCGGTAGGCCTTTTTCAGTTCTTCGTCCGAGGCAGTCTTGCTGACGCCGAGGACTTCGTAAAAGTCGCGTTTGGACATTGGTATTTACAGACGGTAAAAAACAGGAACGCCGCGCAAGTCGCCTTGGCAGGCGGCAGCGCGGCGGCAAGCGGTCACGTATGCCGCTGCGTCCAAATTACTTCTTCACTTCCTTGACTTCCGCGTCGACGATGTCGTCATCGCTGGAGCCTGCGGGCTTGGACTGTGCCTGCGCAGCTTCGGGAGCCGCTTCCGCGCCGCCTGCGGCTGCAGCAGCCTGGGCTTCGGCGTACACCTTCTCGCCCAGCTTCTGGCTGGCTGTCATCAGGGCCGTGGTCTTGGCCTCGATGGCTTCCTTGTCTTCACCCTTGAGGGCTTCTTCCAAGTCCTTGGCAGCAGCTTCGATGGCTTCCTTCTCGGAGGCTTCCAGCTTGTCACCATGCTCGCCCAGGCTCTTCTTGACGCTGTGTACAGCGGCTTCGCCCTGGTTCTTGGCTTGCACCAGTTCCAGCTTCTTCTTGTCGTCGGCCGCGTTCAATTCAGCGTCCTTGACCATCTGCTGGATTTCCTCTTCCGACAAACCGGAGTTGGCCTTGATGGTGATCTTGTTTTCCTTGCCGGTACCCTTGTCCTTGGCGGACACGTTCAAGATACCGTTGGCGTCGATGTCAAAAGTCACCTCAATCTGGGGCACGCCGCGTGGAGCTGCGGGAATGCCTTCCAGGTTGAACTCGCCCAGCGCCTTGTTGCCCGAAGCCATTTCGCGCTCACCTTGGTAGACCTTAATGGTCACCGCAGGCTGGTTGTCGTCTGCGGTCGAGAAGGTCTGCGCAAACTTGGTGGGGATGGTCGTGTTCTTGGTGATCATCTTGGTCATGACGCCACCCAGAGTTTCAATACCCAGGGACAGCGGAGTCACGTCCAGCAGCAGCACGTCAGAACGGTCGCCCGCCAGCACTTGGCCTTGCACGGCAGCACCCACGGCCACGGCTTCGTCAGGGTTCACGTCCTTGCGGGGTTCCTTGCCGAAGAATTCCTTGACCTTTTCCTGCACCTTGGGCATGCGGCTCATACCGCCCACCAAGATCACGTCCTGAATGTCAGACACGGAGATGCCAGCATCCTTGATGGCCGTGCGGCAAGGCGCAATGGTGCGCTCGATCAGGTCTTCCACCAAAGCTTCCAGCTTGGAGCGTGTCAGCTTGATGTTCAGGTGCTTGGGGCCGCTGGCGTCTGCAGTGATGTAAGGCAGGTTGATGTCGGTCTGCGCAGAGTTCGACAGCTCAATCTTGGCCTTTTCTGCCGCTTCCTTCAGGCGTTGCAGGGCCAGCACGTCCTTGGACAGGTCCACGCCTTGCTCTTTCTTGAACTCAGCAATGATGTAGTCGATGATGCGCTGGTCAAAGTCTTCGCCGCCCAGGAACGTGTCGCCGTTGGTCGACAGCACTTCGAACTGCTTTTCGCCATCCACATCGGCAATTTCGATGATGGACACGTCAAACGTACCGCCGCCCAGGTCATACACGGCGATCTTGCGGTCACCCTTGCCCACCTTGTCCAAGCCAAAGGCCAGTGCAGCGGCAGTTGGTTCGTTGATGATGCGCTTGACTTCCAGGCCAGCGATACGGCCTGCGTCCTTGGTTGCTTGGCGCTGCGCGTCGTTGAAGTAAGCAGGCACAGTGATCACGGCCTCGGTCACTTCTTCACCCAAGAAGTCCTCGGCGGTCTTCTTCATCTTGCGCAGCACTTCTGCGGAGATTTGGGGTGGCGCCAGCTTTTGGCCGCGCACTTCCACCCATGCGTCGCCGTTGTCAGCCTTGGCAATAGTGAAAGGCATCAGGTCGATGTCTTTTTGCACTTCCTTCTCGTCGAACTTGCGACCGATCAGGCGCTTGGCAGCGTAGATGGTGTTCTTGGGGTTGGTGACGGCCTGGCGCTTGGCGGAAGCTCCCACCAAAATTTCGCCGTCTTCCTGGTACGCAATGATCGAAGGCGTGGTGCGCGCACCTTCGCTGTTTTCGATCACGCGGGTGTTGTTGCCTTCCATGATGGCCACGCAGCTGTTGGTCGTGCCCAAGTCAATACCAATGATTTTTCCCATTTGAATGCTCCGAATACTGTGATGTTTGATTGGCTTGTAACTAAGGGTGATTACTAGGATTTCAAGCCAATTGATAAGGTTTTTTTAACGTTTATTTGGGGGCTGCCACAGTGACCAAGGCGGGGCGCAGTACGCGCTCTGCAATCAGGTAGCCTTTTTGCAGCACGGTGACTACGGTGTTGGCTTCTTGGTCTGCCGGCACGACGGAGATGGCCTGGTGCTGGTGGGGATCAAACTTGCTGCCCGCTGCAGGATTGATCAAGATGACTTTGTTGCGCTCCAGTGCGTGTTGCAGCTGGCGCAAGGTGGCATCTGAGCCTTCGCGCAATTGCTCGGCCGTTGCGTTTTGAATCGCCAAAGCGGCATCCAAGCTGTCGCACACGGGCAGCAGGCTTTCTGCAAAACTTTCAATACCGAATTTGCGCGCTTTGCTGACCTCTTCTTCAGCGCGGCGGCGCATGTTTTCGGCTTCAGCCTTGGCGCGCAGGAAATGGTCAGCCATTTCGGCGTTCTTGGCCTTGAGTTCAGCCAGCTCGGCTTGCAGGCGAGAGATTTCGTCGGCCACATTAGCGGCCATCGCAGCTTCGACTTCCTCAGGCGAGGCGTCAACAGGGGCTGCGTGGGGCGTATTGGTTTGTTCTGACATGTGGATAGCGTCTCTAAAGAGTGAACCTTGTTAGTTCACTTGGGGGCGGGTTTTGTACTTTCAAGGGCAGTTATGCCAAAGGGTATTTCAAGCCTGTGAGTGTACAAGCCCATGGGGAGTGCTTATAATCTGCCGTTTTGCCTTGCTCCACCGCTACAGGCGCAGCGGGGGGCTTAACCCAAAAGGGAGTTTTCATGCGTCATTACGAAATCATTTTGTTGATCCATCCGGATCAAAGCGAGCAAGTTCCAGCCATGCTGGAGCGCTACAAGGGCATGATCACCGCTGGCGGTGGTGCGGTGCACCGTGAAGAAGATTGGGGCCGTCGTCAACTGGCTTACATGATCAACAAGCTCGCCAAGGCTCACTACATCTGCTTGAACATCGAAGCCGACCAGGCTGTGATGCAAGAGCTGGAACACGCGTTCAAGTTCAACGACGCCGTGCTGCGTCACCTGACAGTGCAGAAGAAGAAGGCCGACACCGGCGCTTCTTCCATGATGAAGACTGTCGAGCGCGAAGAAGCTCGCAAGGCCAACCAAGCTGCTGAAGCCTAATTAGGTTTCGCTTGGAGTGGAAAACCACGTTGTCCTGAGCGCCTGTATCGAAGAGCTGCAAGCTCTGCGCTACACCCCTGCCGGATTGCCTGCCTTGGATTTGCGCCTGGTGCATGAATCCTCCCAAGTGGAAGCAGGCGTTCCGCGCAAAGTCTCAGCGGCTGTGAAAGCGGTGGCATTTGGTGCATTGGCCGAGCGACTGGCTCGTCAAGCACCCGGAAGTTCTTGGAGTTTTCAAGGATTTCTTGCCACACCGCGCAACAGCAAAACCGTGGTGCTGCACATCCAGGATATTCAACAAAATTAATTTTCAAGAGGTCCAGTAATGGCCACGTTCAAGAAATTCAACAAAGACAAGCGCCCCAAGCGCAACACCCAGTCGCTGCTGTTCAAGCGCAAGCGCTTCTGCCGCTTCACCGTGGCTGGTGTTGAAGAGATCGATTACAAGGATGTTGACACCCTGCGTGACTTCATCGCCGAAAACGGCAAGATCATCCCTGCTCGCCTGACCGGCACGCGCGCTATTTACCAGCGTCAGCTGAACACTGCCATCAAGCGCGCTCGCTTCCTGGCTATGCTGCCCTACACTGACCAGCACAAGATCTAAGGAGCAAGAATCATGCAAATTATCCTGCTCGAAAAGGTTGTGAACCTGGGTAACCTGGGTGATATCGTTAAGGTCAAGGACGGCTACGCACGTAACTTCCTGATCCCTACAGGCCAAGCACGCCGTGCTACCGCTGCTGCCAAGGCTGAGTTCGAAGCCAAGCGCGTCGAACTGGAAAAGGCTGCTGCTGAGAAGCTGGCTGCTGCACAAGCTGAAGGCGAAAAGCTCAACGGTTTCACCGTGAAGCTGTCGCAAAAGGCCGGTGTGGATGGTCGTCTGTTCGGTTCCGTGACCAACTACGACATCGCCGATGCTCTGAAGGCGCAAGGTTTTGCGTCGGTGCACAAGGCTCAAGTGCGCATGCCTAACGGTCCTATCAAGACTGTTTCCGCTTCCACCGTGGAAGTGGCTCTGCACACTGACGTGGTTGTGGAAGTGAACGTGGAAGTGGCTGGCGAAGCTGCTTAAGCGTTTGCCGAACTTCTCGGAATACTTTCCGACACACAAAAGCCACCTTCGGGTGGCTTTTGTATTTGGGTTCTGTGCTGGATGCATAAAACCGCTGTCAGTGGACGTTGAATCCGCGTGGGCAGCACTTATTTTTGAGTATTGCCAAGTGCTGGTGGCGCGCGATAGTTGCAATGCGTGCGTTGCTGGTGTGATTACTGGATGACGCCAGCAGCGCTGGGCGCTACGATCACTGGCTTGTCTTTTTGTGGGTTGTTGATAGATGTCCTCCGTAATGCCGCCGTTGGAAGATGATGTGTTTGGTGTCCCTGTGCCTGATGAAGATCAGCAGGTAGCCAAACTGCGCCTGCCGCAGTACTCCATGGAGTCAGAGTCCAGCGTGCTGGGTGGCTTGTTGATGGACAACAACGCCTGGGACCGGGTGGGTGATTTGCTCACCGACAACGATTTCTATCGCCATGAGCACAAGCTGATCTTTGCGGCGATTGGCAAGCTGATCAACGACAGCAAGCCTGCCGACGTGATCACGGTGTTTGAGCACCTGCAGGGCATGGGCAAGGCGGACGAGGTAGGGGGCATTCTCTACCTGAACCAGCTGGCGCAGTATGTGCCCAGTGCCACCAATATCCGCCGCTATGCGGAAATCGTGCGCGAGAAAGGCATTCTGCGCAAACTGCTGACGGTGAGCGATGAGATTGCCACCAATGCGCTGAACCCCCAGGGCAAGCCGGTGGAGCGTATTCTGGACGAGGCGGAGCAGAAGATCTTTGCGATTGGCGAAGAAGGCTCGCGCATGAAGCAGGGCTTTCAGAGCATGGATGTGCTGGTGGGTGACCTGCTGGACCGTGTGCAGGAGATGGCCGATAACCCCATGGATGTGACTGGGGTGCCCACGGGCTTTGCCGATCTCGATCGCATGACCAGCGGCCTGCAAGCGGGTGACCTGGTGGTGCTGGCGGCGCGCCCGTCCATGGGTAAAACCTCGTTCGCGGTGAATATTGCAGAGCACGTGGCGCTCAATGAAGGTCTGCCGGTGGCCATTTTCTCGATGGAAATGGGTGCCGCCCAACTAGCGGTGCGTATCGTTGGCTCGATTGGCAAGGTCAACCAGGGCAATTTGCGCACCGGCAAGCTGGAGCACGATGAGTGGGCGCGGCTGACCGAGGCGGTGGAAAAGTTGAGCCAAATCTCGCTGCACATTGACGAAACCCCGGGCCTGACGCCTTCGGAGCTGCGTGCCAACGCCCGCCGTCTGTCGCGTACCTGCGGCAAGCTGGGTCTGATCGTGGTTGACTATTTGCAGCTGATGAGTGGCTCCAGCGGCGGTGGTGGCGACAACCGTGCGACCGAACTGGGTGAAATCTCCCGTGGTTTGAAGATGCTGGCCAAGGAGTTGCAATGCCCGGTGATTGCCCTGTCGCAGCTCAACCGCTCGGTGGAGCAGCGCACCGACAAACGCCCCATGATGAGTGACTTGCGCGAATCGGGTGCCATCGAGCAGGACGCGGACATCATCATGTTCATCTACCGCGACGACTACTACAACAAAGACTCTAAAGAGCCGAACGTGGCCGAAGTCATCATCGGTAAACAGCGTAACGGCCCTACCGGCACGGTGAAACTGTTCTTTCAGAAGAACCAGACGCGCTTTGAGAACCTGGCCATGGGGTATGGCAGCGACGAGTATTGAGTGCTGGGTGTTGGCGCAAAGCGATGACGCCATAGATGACGCAAAAGAAAAAGGCCTTGCAATGCTGCATGGCCTTTTTTTATGGTTTGAATAAAAAGTGAGCTGCTAGCGCTTGATATTCATAGACTTTAGATGGTTTTGTATCTGAAGTTGTTGATTGCTCGACGCAAGCAGCTTCTTTTTTGAAAGCGCTACATGCGCACCAGGTAGATCAGCAAGCCCATTACCACCACGCTCAGCACGCCGCAGGCCCATGCTAGGCGCGTAGCACCAGTGCGCAAAATGCCCACGGTTTTGACGATTTGTGCCTGCTGCTCCGCCATTTTCTCCAGCACTAGGTTGGATGCGCGCTGGGCGGCTTCCAGGTGCTGAATGCGCGCCTCCAACTGCGCCACTTGCTGCAGCGCCAATTCACCGGCATTGCTGGCCAGCGAAGGCTGAGCAGCGTGCAGCGAAGCGGCTTGCTCGGCTTCTTCCTGGGTCTGTTCGGGACTTTTTTTCATCAGTCCCTTGGCGGCTTTGAGCACCGAAGGCGCAGCCTGAATCACATCGCCCCACGGCACCATTTTGAGTGCAGTCACCCAACTGATGGCCATTTACAGCACCTCGCTGGCAAAGTCCGCCAAGCGCGAGCGTTCGCCGCGTGCCAGCTGGATGTGGCCGCCGTGCGCCCAGCCCTTGAAGCGGTCTACCGCAAAGGTCAGGCCCGAGCTGCCTTCAGTCAGATAGGGGGTGTCGATCTGTGCCAAGTTGCCCATGCAGATGATCTTGGTGCCGGGGCCGGCACGGGTGATCAAGGTCTTCATTTGCTTGGGCGTCAGGTTCTGCGCTTCGTCGATGATGACGTATTTGTTCAAGAATGTGCGGCCCCGCATGAAGTTCATGCTCTTGATTTTGATGCGGCTGCGGATCAGTTCATTGGTGGCTGCGCGCCCCCATTCGCCGGGGTTGCCGCCGTCGCCCTTGGCCAGAAATTCGAGGTTATCGTCCAGGGCGCCCATCCATGGGCCCATTTTCTCTTCCTCGGTACCGGGCAAAAAGCCAATGTCCTCGCCCACGCTCACGGTGGCGCGGGTCATGATGATTTCGGTGTAACGGCGGTCATCCAGCACTTGTGCCAAGCCAGCAGCCAGTGCCATCAAGGTCTTGCCCGTGCCTGCCGTGCCGGTGAGTGAAACAAAGTCCACATTCGGATCCATCAGCAGGTTCAGGGCGAAGTTTTGCTCGCGGTTGCGTGCGTTCACGCCCCAGACATTGTGTTTGGCGCTGCTGTAGTCGCGCAGGGTTTCCAGCACCACGGTTTTGTCGCGGATTTCCGCCACGCGCGCGTGCAAGCTGGGCTCGCCGGGTGCCTCAAAGTACACATACTGATTGACCAGCATCTGGCCCGACAGCGGGCTGGTGAAGCTGTAGAGCGTTTTGCCACGGTCTTGCCAGCTTTCCACCTGTTTGGCCTTCTTCCAGAAGTCGGCAGGCAGGGCCAGGCTGCCCGTATAGAGCAGATCGCCGTCCTCCAGCGTTTTGTCGTTGCGGTAGTCCTCGGCAGGCAGGCCCAGTGCGCGTGCCTTGACGCGCATATTGATGTCCTTGGACACCAAAATCACTTCCTGTTGGCCGAGCTTGACGGCGCGCAGCGCTTGTACCACGCCCAAAATCTGGTTATCGGCCTTGCCTTGGGGTAGGCTGGAAGGCAGCTTGTAATCCAGCGGCACGGTCTGGAAGAACAGGTGGCCCGTGGCGCCCTTGTGGCCGCTGGCGTCCAGGCGCAGCCCGGTGGCCAGGTCGGCGTCTTGCTGGGCATCAACCAGTGCATCCAAGGTGCGGCTGACCTGGCGGCCATTGCGCGCCACTTCGGTCATGCCGCGTTTGTGTGCATCCAACTCTTCCAGCACCACCATCGGCAAGAAGATGTCGTGCTCTTCAAAGCGGAACAAGCTGGTGGGGTCGTGCAGCAGCACATTCGTATCCAGCACAAACAGGCAGGACTGCTGGGTGCGCTTTTTGTGGGTGGTGGCAGCCTTGGTTTTGCCCTTGGTGGGTTGGCTGGGCGTAGCTGGTGCAACTGCTGCGGTGGGCACTGGCGTAGCGGTGGCAACAGGCATGGTGGCTGCCGTAACGGCAGGCGCGGGTTTTACTGCGGGCGACTGTTTGATGCTTGCCTGTGCCGCAGCGCGCTGCTGGGCCAGTTGTTTGGCGGCAGCCGTGGTGGCAGCACTGGCGCTGCCCGAGGTTTTGTTGCGACTGCGGGCGGGTGCTGCAGAAGCTGCAGGTTCTGCGGCGATGGCCGTCGCAACGGTGCTGGGCAAGTCTTCGTCCAAGTCGATGACCGGGGGCTTTGCCGCAGCGGCACGTTTGCTGGTGTCAGCAGTGACGTTGAAGGCTTCCTTGGCAACGCGCGCAGCGCGCTTGGTAGGGGCTGGAGGCAGTGGCATAAGCGTTT
This sequence comes from Comamonas jiangduensis, assembly GCF_030162955.1. Lineage (NCBI taxonomy): Bacteria > Pseudomonadati > Pseudomonadota > Betaproteobacteria > Burkholderiales > Comamonadaceae > Comamonas > Comamonas jiangduensis. The sequence continues at coordinate 63,547 of NZ_JARXOV010000003.1, read as the reverse complement.
CAGTCCTTGTTTTCAGGGCTGTAAAAAACACAAAGCCGCTGGGCGCAGGCCCGAGCGGCTTTGGAAGAGAAGGATTTGTAATGCTGGTTCAATACGCGCAAAGGCATGCGATCCATTATGCATGTCTTGGCGCTGGCATGAATGCCAGCGCCAAGAATGTAGGGTTTAGGCAGCCTTCTTGGCGGCCGTCTTCAAGGCTTTTACGGCCTTCAGAACTTCATCCACGTGACCGGGGACTTTCAGGCCGCGCCACTCTTGCGCCAAGATGCCGTTGGTATCAATCAAGAATGTGGAGCGCTCAATGCCCTTGACCTTCTTGCCGTACATGATCTTGTTTTTGACCACGCCAAACATGTGGCACATTTTTTCTTCGGTGTCCGCGATCAGCTCGAAGGGCAGCTCCAGCTTCTCCTTGAAGTCGTCGTGCGACTTCATGTTGTCGCGCGAAACACCGAACACCACGGCGCCTGCCTTTTCGAAGTCCTTGAACTTGTCGCGGAACTGCATGGCCTCTGTGGTGCAACCAGGTGTGTTGTCCTTCGGATAGAAGTACAGAATCACAATCTGGCCGTTGTGCGAGGTGTTGGAAACCTTCACGCCACCTGTCGCATTGGCTTCAAATTCGGGAAGGGGTTTGTTGACAACGATCGCCATGCGCTTTTATCTCTCGGGAGTAGTCGTTGGAATGCCGAGGGGTGTAGGGTAAGTATTGCTTTTATGGATAAGTACGCCCCCGACCGCAACCTGCAATTTTACCCCGAAACGTTGAATTTGACGAGCCCCCTGCGGATATTACTCCAACAACAGTGCGGCTATCACGTTGCGGCCTTCTGCTGCTAAAACGTTGTAAGTACGGCAGGCGGCATGGGTATCCATGGTTTCGAATCCGATGCGTTTTTGCATCAGGGCTTGGAGCCAGGAAGGGTGGACAAAGCGCAGCTTGTCGCCGGAGCCAAAAATGATGAGTTCGGCGTTGAGTTCGGCCAGCTCGACAAAGTGCTGGGCGGTGAGCGAAGCAAAGTTGCTGCAATTCCAAGGGCGTAAAAAGCCGCTGGCACCAAGCAGAACACTGCCGGAGTGCTCTTTTTTATCAATGGCGACCCAGCCGGGGCCATAGCCTGTGACCATTTGCACATCAGCGCGATCGGCATGGAGTTGCATAGAGATTCCTTCTTGGGCAGTTCGTGGAAATGCTCGGGGTGCTGTCCCCTCTGTGTGCAAGGAGCATGGGCACCTCGGTTTACGGGAGGCGCTGCGCCCGATCTGTGTTCAAATTATAGGTTTCACCGGGGCGCAAGCGCGCTTCGGCGCCACTTCGAGCCAACTGGAAAATCCTCCTATGAAGACCGTCCAAAAATCCGCCAAATTAGCCAACGTCTGTTATGACATCCGCGGGCCGATCATGGATGCGGCGAAACAAATGGAGGAAGACGGCCACAAGATCATCAAGCTCAACATCGGCAACTTGGCGGTGTTTGGCTTTGATGCGCCGGAAGAAATCCAGCAGGACATGATCCGCAATCTGCCCAACTCGGCCGGTTACTCGGACAGTCGCGGCATTTTTGCGGCGCGCAAGGCAGTGATGCATGAAACCCAGCACCAGGGCATCAAGGGGGTCACGCTCGACGATATCTACCTGGGCAATGGCGCTTCCGAGCTGATCAACCTGGCTACCAATGCGTTGCTGGACAACGGCGACGAGTTGCTGGTGCCGGCGCCTGACTACCCGCTGTGGACGGCAGCCACCAGCCTCTCGGGCGGCACGCCCGTGCACTATATGTGCGATGAGGCGAATGGCTGGATGCCCAATCTGGACGACATTCGCGCCAAAGTCACGCCGCGTACCAAGGGCATTGTGGTCATCAACCCCAACAACCCCACAGGGGCCTTGTATTCCAAGGAGTTGTTGCTGAGCATCATTGAAATTGCCCGTCAGCACGGCTTGGTGATTTTTGCCGATGAGGTGTATGACAAGGTGCTGTATGACGACGTCAAGCACGTGCCCATGGCCAGCTTGTCGACGGACGTGCTGACGCTGACGTTCAATTCCCTGTCCAAGGCGTACCGCTCCTGCGGCTATCGCGCGGGCTGGATGGTGATTTCTGGCGACAAAAAGCCCGCCAAGGATTACATCGAGGGCATCAACATGCTCTCCAACATGCGCTTGTGCGCCAACGTGCCTGGGCAGTGGGCGGTACAGACGGCGCTGGGGGGCTACCAGTCCATCAAGGATTTGGTGTGTGAAGGAGGGCGCCTGCGTGTGCAGCGTGACCTGGCGTGGGAGATGATCAACGCCATTCCGGGCGTCAGCTGTGTCAAGCCCCAAGGCGCGTTGTACATGTTCCCGCGCCTGGATCCCGAGATTTACCCCATCACCAACGACCAGGAATTCTTCCTGGAAGTGCTGCAAGAAACCAAGGTCATGCTGGTGCAAGGCACCGGTTTTAACTGGCCCCATCCGGACCACTTCCGCATTGTGTTCCTGCCCCATGAGGCTGACCTGCGCGAAGCCATCAACCGTTTGGCAGACTTCCTGGCGAAATACCGCCAGCGCCACGGTACCGACAAGCTGGCAGCTTCCAAAGCTGCAGGCAAAGGCAAAGCCAAACTGCACGTGGCGGCCTAAAATTTTCTGATAGCTGCAAGCGCAGACTCCATAAGCGCTGCAGCCCTTTTTGACGTAGAAACGTAAGCAACTTATGAAACCGATCCAAGTAGGCCTGTTGGGCATTGGCACCGTGGGCAGCGGCACATTCAACGTGCTGCAGCGCAACCAAGAAGAGATCCGCCGCCGCGCGGGTCGTGGCATTGAGATTGCCATGGTGGCCGACTTGGACACAACGCGTGCGCAAGCGGTGGTGGGCGACAAGGCCAAGGTGGTGGGCGATGCCCGCGAGATCATCGCCAACCCCGACATCGACGTGGTGGTGGAACTGATCGGCGGCTACGGCATTGCCAAGGCCCTGGTGCTGGAAGCCATTGCCGCAGGCAAGCACGTGGTGACGGCCAACAAGGCGCTGCTGGCCGTGCACGGCACCGAAATCTTCAAGGCGGCCGCCGAGAAGGGCGTGATCGTGGCCTATGAAGCGGCCGTGGCCGGGGGCATCCCGATCATCAAGGCGCTGCGCGAAGGTCTGACTGCCAACTCCATCCAGTGGGTGGCCGGCATCATCAACGGCACGACCAACTTCATCCTGTCCGAAATGCGTGATAAGGGTCTGGACTTTGACGTGGTGCTGAAAGAAGCGCAACGCCTGGGCTACGCCGAAGCCGACCCCACGTTCGACATTGAAGGCGTGGACGCCGCGCACAAGGCCACCTTGATGAGCGCGATTGCCTTTGGTATTCCCGTGCAGTTCGACAAGGCCTATGTAGAGGGCATCACCAAGCTGGCGGGCGCAGACATCAAGTACGCCGAGCAACTGGGCTACCGCATCAAGCTGCTGGGCATCACCAAGCGCACGGACAAGGGCATCGAGCTGCGTGTGCACCCCTCGCTGGTGCCTTCCAAGCGCCTGATCGCCAACGTCGAAGGCGCCATGAACGCCGTGGTGGTCAACGGTGATGCTGTGGGCACCACGCTGTACTACGGCAAGGGCGCGGGCTCTGAGCCCACCGCTTCGGCCGTGATTGCCGACCTGGTGGATATTGCCCGCCTGCACGGTGCAGACCCCGCACACAGCGTGCCGGCGCTGGCCTTCCAGGCCCACACCTTGGCGGCTGCGGGCAACGAACTGCCCGTGCTGCCCATGGCCGACGTGGTCACCAGCTACTACCTGCGCATCCGCGTGGCGGACGAAGCCGGTGTGTTGGCCAAGATCACCACGCTGCTGGCCAATGCTGGCATCAGCATCGACGCGGTGATCCAGCGCGAAGCCGACGAAGTGGGCGGCGAGGGCTCGACCCAGACTGACCTGATCATTCTGACGCACGACACCCGCGAAGGTGATATGGACAAGGCCATAGCTGAAATCCAGGGCCTGCCTACCGTGCTGGCTGGCATTACTCGCATCCGCAAAGAAGAGTTGAATTGATTTAAACCATAGGGGTTAAGCAATGGAACAGTACGAAAAAGTAACTGAGGTGACGGATACCGCAGCTAAAGTTACTCGGATTGCTGCTGTTGTGACTGCTGCAGGAGCATCTGTAGCAGCTCCCACAGGGCTTAGTGCTCTCGGAGTTGCTCTGGGTGTGACAAGTGCGCCGTTGATCGTGACGGTGGCCCCTGTTGTGATTGGAGTAGCTGGTGCTGCTACAGCACTAGCTGCAGCAGCTTCTCTTTATTCCAGATACAAGCGTAAGCGCTCATGAAGTACATCTCCACCCGCGGTCATGCAGACCGCAAACGCTTTTGCGACATCTTGCTTGAAGGCTTGGCGCCTGATGGCGGCCTGTACCTGCCTGTTGAGTACCCTCAGATCAGTGACGCGAAGCTGACAGAGCTGCGCAATGTCTTGGCTAATCAAGGCTATGCCGCGCTGGCGTTTGAGATTCTGTCGCTGTACATCGACGACATTCCCGCTGACGACCTGCGCGCCCTGTGCGCCAAGACGTACACCAAGGAAGTCTTTGGCACCGATGCCATCGTGCCCGTGCGCACACTGGAAGGCAATTTGCTGATCGAAGCCCTGTCCAACGGCCCCACGCTGGCCTTCAAGGACATGGCCATGCAACTGCTGGGCAACTTGTTTGAGTACGAGCTGACCCGCCGTGGCGAAGAGCTGAACATTCTGGGTGCCACTTCGGGCGACACCGGCAGCGCGGCCGAGTACGCCATGCGCGGCAAAAAGGGCGTGCGCGTGTTCATGACCAGCCCGCATGGGCGCATGAGTCCCTTCCAGCAGGCGCAAATGTTCTCGTTGCAAGACGAAAACATCCACAACATCGCCATCGAAGGCGTGTTTGACGACTGCCAGGACATCGTCAAGGCGGTGTCCAACGACCACGCCTTCAAGGCCAAGTACAAGATTGGCACCGTCAACTCCATCAACTGGGCGCGACTGTTGGCCCAGGTGGTGTACTACTTTGCCGGTTACCTGCAGGCGACGACCCGCAACGAAGAGAAGGTCAGCTTCACCGTGCCTTCGGGCAACTTTGGCAATATCTGTGCGGGCCACGTGGCACGCCAGATGGGCCTGCCAATTGCCCAACTGGTGGTGGCTACCAACGAAAACGATGTGCTCGACGAGTTCTTCCGCACCGGCGTGTACCAAGTGCGTGGCTCGGCCAACACCTATGAGACATCCAGCCCCTCGATGGACATCTCCAAGGCCAGCAACTTTGAGCGCTTTATCTTTGATTTGGTCGGCCGCGATGGTGCAGCAACACGTGTACTGTTTGAGGCTGGAGTAGCCGAACAAGGTGGCTTTAAGCTCAGTCCTTTGATGGTGGAAGAAGCTGCCAGCAAGTACGGCTTTGTCAGCGGCAAGAGCACGCACGCAGACCGTTTGGCTACCATCAAAGACTGCTACGAGCGTCTGGGCCAGATGATCGACACCCACACCGCCGACGGCGTGAAGGTGGCCCGCGAGCATCTGCGTGCCGAGCCCATGCTGGTGCTGGAAACTGCCTTGCCCATCAAGTTTGCGGCGACTATCGAAGAAGCGCTGGGCCGCCAGCCTGAGCGTCCAGCCAAGTTCGACGGCATTGAATACCTGCCCAAGCGCGTGGTGGTAATGCCGTCGGATGTGGAACAGGTGAAGGCCTATATCCAGCAGCACTGCGATTGAGGTAAGGCGGGCTTTATAAAAAAGAGAGCTGTCTGCGCTTGATAAAACTCGCTTTGCACTACCAAGTATTTGCAAAGCAAGATACTGCAAGCGCTAGCAGCTATGCTTTTGAAAGCCTGTGCACCTGTGGCACACCAACGGCGCTGGGCAACCAAGCGCCGTTTTTATTGGGAAGAAAGAACACACGATGAAAGCTTTGGGCTTTGCCGCTTTCTCTGGCATGGGCAAGACCACCTTGCTGGAGCAGTTGATTGCCGCGCTGCGTGCGCGGGGCCAGCGTGTGTCCACCGTTAAGCATGCCCACCACGATGTGGACATCGACATTCCGGGCAAAGACAGCTGGCGCCACCGCCAGGCCGGTGCCAGCGAGGTGCTGCTGGTGTGCGACAAGCGCCTGGCGCTGGTGCGCGAGTTTGAGACTGAGCAAGAGCTTGATGTACACGCCATGCTGGCCGAGTTGGATAGCCGTGTGGACTGGGTGCTGGTAGAAGGCTTCAAGCATGGCAATCTGCCCAAGGTGGAAATCTGGCGTGCGCCCGATCCTGCATCGGGTAAGTCGGCCAAGCCGCTGCGCTTTCCCCAAGACCCGCATGTGGTGGCCGTGGCCACCGACGATGAGCTGGCGCTGCCCGTGCAACCGCCTGCGCACATCACCGTTTTAGATTTGAACCAGCCCGCGCACATTGCGGATTGGATGCTGGCCAACGCCAGCCGTTTTGAATACCAAGGAGCGAATGCCTGATGGCTGCCATGACCACTTTGGATGACGCCTTAGCCCACGTGCTGGCGCAGGCCCAGTTGTTGGGCTCGGAGAACGTTGATCTGTTCAACGCCGATGGTCGCGTGCTGGCGCAAGACTGCGTTTCGGCCTTGCAAGTGCCATCGCAAGACAACTCCGCCATGGACGGCTACGCCGTGCGCGCCGCCGACATCCCCGCCACCGGCGTGGCCCTGCCTGTGAGCCAACGCATTCCAGCAGGCCATGTGGGCACTGCACTGCAGCCCGGTACCGTGGCCCGCATTTTCACCGGCGCGCCCGTGCCCCCCGGGGCGGACGCGGTGCTGATGCAAGAAGACACGCAGGTGCTGGGAGACGGCCGCGTGCAATTCAACGCGGTGCCCAAGCTGGGCCAGAACATCCGCCGTGCCGGGGAAGACATTGCCCTGCACAGCACGGTGCTGGCGCAAGGCACGCGATTGACGCCTGCGGCGATCGGCTTGGCCGCTAGCATTGGCATGGCCGAGTTGCCCGTGGGCCGCAAGCCGCGTGTGGCACTGTTCTCTACGGGTGATGAATTGGTCATCCCCGGCACCGTGGCGCCGCAGGACATGCAACCCGGCCATATCTACAACAGCAATCGCTACTTTCTGCGGGCGCTGCTGCAGCGGCTGGGTTGCGAGGTGGTGGATGGCGGCATCCTGCCTGACAACCGCGCGCAGACGGTGGCGGCGATTCACCGCGTGGCGCAGGACTGCGATCTGGTGCTCTCCAGCGCAGGTGTTTCCGTGGGTGAAGAAGACCACGTCAAGCCCGCCGTGGAGCAGCAAGGCGAGCTGAATCTGTGGATGATTTCCATGAAGCCCGGCAAACCCTTTGCCTATGGCAAGGTCTGGCGCAACGGCAAGGATGCATCTGCAGGCGTGGCCCACTTTATGGGCTTGCCCGGCAATCCGGTCTCCAGCTTTATCACCTTCTTGCTGCTGGTGCGCCCCTTTGTGTTGCGCCTGCAGGGCATGCAGGATGTGGCGCCCAAGGCGATTGAAGTGACCGCGCAGTTTGAATGGCACAAGAAAGAAAAGCGCCGCGAATTCCTGCGTGCGCGCCATACGGGCAATGGCACTCTGGCACTGTTTGGCAACCAGGGCTCGGGCGTGCTGACCTCCACGGTCTGGGGCGATGGCTTGGTCGACAATCCGCCGCTCACGCCCATCCAGCCTGGTGATAGCGTGCGCTTTATTCCGTTCACCGAGTTGATGTGAATGGCCAGGGAGAAAACTCTATGAATATCACCGTGCGTTACTTTGCTTCCATCCGTGAAGCCATGGGCACAGGCTCCGAAGACCTGCAAACCACTGCAACGACGGTGGGCGATTTGCGCGACGAACTGATGGCGCGCAGCGATGCTGCGGCGCATGCGCTGGCCCACGGCAAGGCCGTGCGCATGGCGCTGAACCAGGACATGTGCAGCGGTGATGCGCCGCTCAAGTCCGGGGACGAAGTCGCCTTTTTCCCCCCTGTCACCGGTGGCTAGGCAGCGTGTATGACTGACGCGAAACCAGAGATTGACGCTGCCATCAGCCGCCGCACGCGCCAGGCGCTGAGCGATGCCAAGGCCCGTGGCGTGCAACTGGGCAAAGCCGGGGCGGACAACATCCGCGCCACGGTCGAAAAGCGAAAAAGCGCCGCCGATGCCTTTGCCAAGCAGCATGAAGCTTTGTTTGCCGAATTGGTGGCGCAGGGCCTGACGCACCGCAAGATGGCCGAAGTGCTCAACGAGCGTGGCATTGCCGCTGCCAAGGGCGGGCCGTGGACGCATGGGCAGGTGCAGCGCATCTTGAACCGCTATGCGGATTGGGCGCAGGCCCAGGCCAGCGACAGGACTGAGCGCGTGTGAATGGGGTTGGTGGGTGTGAATCAAAAAAAAAAGGAGCACAAGGTGCTCCTTTTTTGTGGGCGATTTAGCGCGACCCGACAGCGTGCTGTGCTGCGGTGCCGATACGGCATGCAGCTCGCTGCACTGGGTCAGCGTGCTATCGCTAGACCGGGGTTACATCCGCTTTTTCGCGTCTTCTACCGCTTCTTTGACGTCGCCCACTTTGCGCTGGGCCAGCCCTTGCGCCTGTTTGGCCAGTCCCTTGGCTTGCTGCTCAGGGCTATCGATCAGCTCGCCAGCTTTTTGCTGCACCTTGCCTGCGGTTTCCTTGATCGTGCCGGTGATTTGGTCTTTGTTCATACAGCCTCCATAAAAGCGTGAAAACAATGGCGGTCAGCGGTGGCTTGCTGTCCGTTCGAAGGGATAGCGTAACCCGATGAACGGTAGGTGATGGACGGTCATTAACGCCCCTGCCTGTGCGCGAAGACTGACAGGGAGTGGTAATTTTGGTAGCGCTTCACGTAGGCCAGATAAGCGCAAAAGCCTGTTTTTGTGCTTATTCCAAAGGTGCAGGCAATTGCGGTGCGCGCCATTCCAGCAGTTCGGCCAGGCGCTGGATCACCCAGCCGGCTTCCGCGGGCGTGACTGGGGCACCTTCGGTAGACAGTGCCGTGTGAAAGCCCAGCAAGATGCCTGCTTCGCTGGAGTTGCCGCTGTGGTAGAGCGTTTGCGCTTGCTCAACCAAATGGCAGGCCAGGTCTTCGCACAGCTCATAGCGCGCAACGACTTCGGCAATCGGGGTCTTCAAAACCCCTGCGCGGCTGCGAAACAGGTTGGCAAAGCTTTCCGTGGGTTGGATTTGGCTGGTGTCGTCCATGGGAGATCGTGCGGTACGCGGCGGGGCTTGGTCACACAACCTTTGCTACGTGGTCGCTGGGCCTGCTGGTACGAAAGTACTGCCAGTGGCTGCGCGCCTGGTTGCAACCGTCCAACTTCGATGGGCGGGGTTGTGGGGACGGTTCTTATTCGGGGTCAAACAGGCGCTCAAAGCGCAGGATGTCAATTTCCAGCTCACAGGTCACCAGCTGGCCATTTTTGTCGTCAGCTTTGCGGCGGGCCGAAAACAGGGTGGCGCGGCCCTCAAAGTCAAAATCCGGCAGGTGGATGATGGCGTAGGGGTAGGGCACGAAGCACTGGTGCTCAAAGACCACGCGGTGCTCGTTGCGTGGTGAGGGGTAAAGCATGTACTCCGGGGTATCAATGGTGGGGGTGGCCATAGGTGGTAATTGATGAGTGCCAGTACGAGCGGGGCGCAATGCTACCGCGATGGCGCTGGCTTTCGTGCGTGTGTGGGCATGCATGCCAGCGCCTGCTGCGACAATCATGGATATGAATGCCCCACGTGTTTTGATCCAGAGCGAAGATTTCGATGTTTCCCGCGAGTTGGCTGCCCTGCGGCAGGGCGATGCGCGCGTCGGGGCGGTGTGCAGCTTTGTGGGCACGGTGCGCGATCGCAATGAGGGCGCCAACGTCTCGGCCATGGAGCTGGAGCATTACCCCGGCATGACGGAAAAAAGCATCGAAGCCATCATTGACCGGGCAGTGCAGCGGTTTGGCATTTACGCCGCCAAGGTGATTCACCGCGTGGGCCCGCTGCAGCCTATGGACCAGATTGTGCTGGTGGCCGTCACCAGCGCCCACCGCGGCATGAGTTTTCAGGCCTGCGAGTTCATCATGGACTACCTCAAGTCCGAAGCGCCTTTCTGGAAGAAAGAGCAGACCCCGCAAGGCGCACGCTGGGTGGATGCGCGGGTGAGCGATGAGCAGGCGCTGGCGCGCTGGGAAGCATAAAAAAGGGCCCTGACAGGGCCCTTTGGGGTTTTGTTGCGTGCTTGTGGCGGGATTACTGCTTGACGGCTTCCATCTGCAGCACCAGGCGCACGTTCTTGGCAAAGCCCCAGTCCACGCCGTAGTTCACGCCCCATTGGGTGCGGTCGATGGTGGCTTCAAAGTCGCCGCCGCACACTTCGCGCTTGAGCATGGGGTTGTCGTAGCAGGTGAACTTGTTGGCCTTGATGGTGATGGGCTTGGTTTGGCCCATCAGGGTCAACTGGCCGGTGACTTCCTTGAGCTTGTCGCCCTCAAACACAAACTTGTCGGAGACAAACTTGGCTTCGGGGAATTTCTCGGTGTTGAAGATGTCTGCGCTCTTCAAGTGCTTGTCAAAGGCGGCGGTGCCGGAGTTCACGGCGTTCATGTCCAGCGTCACTTCTACCTTGCCTGTCTTGCCCGCTTTGTCGAACTGAACGGTGCCGCTCTTTTTGTCAAAGCGCACGCGGTTGGTTGAGGCGCCGAAGTGGTCGATCTCAAACGTTGCGAAAGTGTGGGTGGGGTCCACGGTGTAAGTGGCAGGTGCAGCGTGGGCGGCGGTAGCCAGCAAACCGGTGGCGGCCAGAGCAATCAGGGTAGAGCGCATGGAAATCTCCTGTGGAAAAGTGAAGCGAAAAATATGAAAAAAAGTAGCGGCTAGCGCAGGTATTGCTTGGCTTTCGGATTCAAAACCTGTTGAAAGCCATAAAAATCAAGCGCTAGATGCTTCCAAAATGATTTACAGCTTGCCCACGCCGGTCAGTGCCAGCTTGAACTGCACGGTGACTTCATCGGCCACCATGGAGGTGTCGGCCCAGTCGCCGTCCCCGATCTTGAAGGGCAGGCGCTTGAGCGGCAAGGTGCCTGCAGCGGTGGTGGTGGCGCCGGACTGCGTCAGCTGCACGGGCACCGATACCTTCTGGGCGTTGCCCTTGATGGTGAGCGTGCCGTCCACCTGGTATTTGCCGCCGCCCAGGGCCTTGACGGTGCTGGAGTCAAACGTGGCCTTGGGGAACTTGGCAATGTTGAACCAGTCTGCGCCCATCAGATTGCTGTCGGTTTCTTTGCTGCCCATGGTGGCGCTGCCGGTATCCACGGTGAAGTGGATTTTGCTGGCCTCGGGTTTGGCGGTGTCAAAGTGGATTTGCGCGGCAAACTGCTTGAAGTGGCCGTTCAAAGGCACGCCCAGCTGTTTGGCGGTGAAGTGGATGCTGCTTTGTGCAGGCACCAGCGCTTGCTGGGCCATGGCCGCAGTGCCCAGCAAGGCCATGCTGGCCAAAGCGGCGGTGCGCAAATTGGTGGCGAGAGTCATGGTGAAGTCCTTGTGACGATCTAACAAATAAAGGGTGTGAGGCTCAGCGGGCCTGGCCGGGCAGCATGCGGCGCAGCAGGCCATCGCGGTCAATCAACTGGTGCTTCAAAGCGGCGGCAATGTGCAGCGCAATCAGCGCGGCCAGTGTGTAAGCCGAAATCATGTGCCAGGGCTTGATGGCTTCGGCCAGCGCTGGGTTGGCCGCCACCAAGTCGGGCAGTTGCCACACGCCAAACCAGACGATGGGAAAGCCCGCCGCAGAGCTGTACGCCCAGCCGATCAACGGTACGGCAAAAAACAGCGCATACAGCAGGTGGTGTACGCCATGGTGCGCCAGCTGCTGCCAGCGGGGCATGGCGGCGGCCATGGCAGTTGGCAAAGCGGGGGGGCGGTGCGTCATGCGCCACAGCAAACGCAGCACGCTTAGCAGCAAAATGGTCACGCCAGCCCACTTGTGCCAGTTGTAGTACTTGAGCTTGGTGGGCGAGAAGGGCAGGTCCACCATATACCAGCCAAATACCAGCAGACCGATCAGGCCTGCAGCCAGCAGCCAGTGCAGGGCGATGGCGGGCAAGGTGTAGCGTTGCGCAGAGGAAGAGGGCATGAAGGGCAGGAAAGCGATAAAGGAATGCAGTCTAGAAGCGATCGTCTGACGCAGCATTCAATCGTCTTGAAGACAATCATCAAAAGATTGCAAGGAACTTTTTGTTGCATTGCGCCTCGTCAATAGGTGCGCTTTTGCAGATGGAAGGCATGTGGATTGCACGTGCAAACTATTGAAAAAACATAAAAAGCCCACAGTTGTGAGGGAGTTACAGATTTACCGTTGAAGGAAGCCTTTCATGCGTATCGACAAGCTCACTACCAAATTTCAAGAAGCCCTGGCCGACGCGCAGAGCCTCGCCCTGGGCAATGACCACGCCTACATCGACCCTCTGCACCTGCTGGCTGCCATGCTGCGCCAGAACGACGGCCCCAAGGCCCTGCTGCAGCGCGCGGGCGCCAATGTGGCCGCCATGAGTACGGCGGCTGAAAACGCCATCAAGCAGTTGCCCGAGGTGCAAGGCCACGACCAGGTCACCATCGGCTCCGAGCTGGGCAAGCTGATGCAGGCCACGGAAAAGGAAGCCATCAAGCGCGGTGACCAGTTCATCGCCAGTGAATTGTTCCTGCTGGCGCTGTCCGACAGCGATACCAAGGCAGGCAAGATCGCCAAGGAGCACGGCCTGACCCGCAAGGCCATGGAGTCCGCCATCAACGCTGTGCGCGGTGGCCAGACCATGGACAGCGCCGAAGGCGAAAGCCAGCGCGAAGCCCTGAAGAAATACACCCTGGACCTGACCGAGCGCGCCCGCATGGGCAAGCTTGACCCCGTGATTGGCCGCGACGACGAAATCCGCCGTGCCATCCAGGTGCTGCAGCGCCGCAGCAAGAACAACCCCGTGCTCATCGGTGAGCCCGGCGTGGGTAAGACCGCGATTGTGGAAGGCCTGGCGCAGCGCATTGTGGAAGGCGAAGTGCCCGAAACCCTCAAGGACAAGCGCGTGCTGGTGCTGGACATGGCCGGCCTGCTGGCGGGTGCCAAGTACCGCGGCGAGTTTGAAGAGCGCCTCAAAGCCGTGCTGAACGATGTGGCCAAGGAAGAAGGCCGCATCATCTTGTTCATTGACGAAATCCATACCATGGTGGGCGCTGGCAAGGCCGAAGGTGCGATGGACGCCGGCAACATGCTCAAGCCTGCGCTGGCGCGCGGTGAGCTGCACTGCATTGGCGCGACCACCTTGGACGAGTACCGCAAGTACATCGAAAAAGACGCGGCGCTGGAGCGCCGTTTCCAGAAAGTGCTGGTTGACGAGCCTTCGGTGGAAGATACCATCGCCATCTTGCGTGGCCTGCAGGTGCGTTATGAGGCGCACCACGGCGTGGACATTACGGACCCCGCTATCGTTGCTGCAGCGGAGCTGAGCCACCGCTACATCACTGACCGCTTCCTGCCCGACAAGGCGATTGACCTGATCGACGAGGCGGCCGCCAAGATCAAGATCGAGATCGACTCCAAGCCTGAAGTCATGGACAAGCTGGAGCGCCGCATGATCCAGCTCAAGATTGAGCGCGAGGCCATGAAGAAGGAAAAGGACGAGGCTTCGCAAAAGCGCCTGCAGCTCATTGAAGATGAGTTGACCGGGCTGGAGCGCGAGTACGCCGACCTGGAAGAAATCTGGAAGGCCGAAAAAGCCAGCGCCCAAGGCTCTGAGCAAATCCGCAAGGAAGTGGATGCCATCCGCACGCAAATCGAAGATTTGAAGCGCAAGGGCGACTTCAACAAAGTGGCCGAGTTGCAATACGGCAAGCTGCCCGCTTTGGAAAAACAGCTCAAGGAAGCCCAGGCCAGCGAGGCCGATGGCGACGCGCCGAAGCACAAGCTGCTGCGCACCCACGTCGGCGCGGAAGAGATTGCGGAAGTGGTCAGCCGTGCCACGGGCATTCCTGTGTCCAAAATGATGCAGGGCGAAAAAGACAAGCTGCTGCACATGGAAGACAAGCTGCATCAGCGTGTGGTGGGCCAGGACGAGGCGATCTCTGCAGTCTCCAACGCCATCCGTCGTTCGCGCTCCGGGCTGTCTGACCCGAACAAGCCACTGGGTAGCTTTTTGTTCCTAGGCCCTACGGGCGTGGGCAAGACCGAGCTGTGCAAGGCGTTGGCGGGCTTTATGTTCGACAGCGAAGACCACTTGGTGCGCATCGATATGTCGGAATTCATGGAAAAGCATAGCGTGGCACGCTTGATTGGTGCGCCTCCTGGCTATGTTGGCTATGAAGAAGGCGGTTACCTGACCGAAGCCGTGCGCCGCAAGCCCTACAGCGTGCTGCTGCTCGATGAGGTCGAAAAGGCCCACCCCGACGTGTTCAACGTGCTGCTGCAGGTGCTCGATGATGGCCGCCTGACCGATGGTCAGGGCCGCACCGTGGACTTCAAGAACACCGTGATCGTGATGACCAGCAATATTGGCTCGCACCTGATCCAAGCGATGGTGGGCCAGGACAGCGAAGACATCAAAGAAGCGGTGTGGGGGGAACTTAAATCCCATTTCCGCCCCGAATTCTTGAACCGTATCGACGAAACTGTGGTCTTCCATGGCTTGGATGCTGCACACATCGAGTCCATTGCCAAGATTCAGCTGCAATTGCTGCAGTCGCGTCTGGAGAAGATGGATTTGCAAATGCACATCAGTGACGCGGCTTTGTCGGAATTGGCTAAAGTAGGGTTCGACCCGGTCTTTGGTGCCCGTCCGCTCAAGCGTGCCATCCAGCAGCGCATTGAGAACCCGCTGTCACGGTCCTTGCTGGAGGGCAAGTTCCCGCCCAAGAGCGTGATCGAGGTGTCGGTGGATCCCGTGCAGGAGCCCGGCGTCTTTAAATTCGGCTTAGGCGCTGTGGCGGATAGCGCGGCTTAAGCCTCCACGGCCAGTGCCTCAGGGCGCTGGCCGCATTTGAAAGGCATTGCTTTGAACGACTTTCTGAATTCGCTCACCCGTTGGACCGTGCGCATTGTGCTGTTGATGGTTGGTGTGGCGTTCTTTTTGAGCCTGTTGACGGTCGCTTGCGTGCTGGCTGCGTTTTGGGGCCTGCGTGCGCTATGGGCCAAGCTCACCGGCCAGCCTGTGACGCCATGGGTCATGCCCATGCGTGCAGCCAGCAGTTGGGCCAGCATGTACCAGCGTGCAGGCAGTTTTGGCGGCATGGCCGGTGCCGCCGCCGCGGCCGACAAAGAAGAGGGCTGCGCCCCCTTCACCCCTGCTGCGGGTAGCAAGCGCGGCGGTATTTTGTCCAAAGTGGCAGGCGAAGTCAGCGACGTTCAGGCGCGCGAGGTGCACTGAGGGCATGCATGGCGCATGCCATTCTTTCTTGATACGAAGCAGGCCATAGGCCTGCTTTTTTTCTGTCTGCAGCCACGCGGCCCGCAGCGTAATTAGCGTTTGGTTACCGCGAAGTTGTAACGTGTTGTGGAATTGGGGGATTCCTTGGCGTTTCCCCGATGCTGCTCTCTATCATGCCTTTATGAATCAAGCTGATATCCGTGCGTTTTTCGACCAGCAACACCAAGCCAGCCGTCAGCATATTGAAGTGCCTGCGCTGGTGCGCAAGGAGCGTTTGCTGCGCATTCAGAAAATTTTGCAGGAGCATGGCACGACCTTGGCTGCAGCGGTTCAGGCGGATTTTGGCGTGCGCTCGCCGCAGCTCACCGAAATGGCGGACCTCATGGTGCTGCGCAGCATGCTCTCGCATACCCTGCGCCATCTGCGCACATGGATGCGCCATCAGCGCGTGTGGACGCCGTTGCACTTGCTGCCTAGCATGGCGCGCATCGAGCGCCAACCGCTGGGTGTGGTCGGCATCATCGCCCCGTGGAACTATCCCTTGCAGCTGGCCTTGGGGCCTGCCATTGCGGCGATTGCAGCGGGCAACCGCGTCATGCTCAAGCCCAGCGAGTTAACGCCCCATACCTCTGCACAGCTGGCCCATGTGATTGGCCAGTTTTTCGCCCCCGATGAATTTTGTGTGATCCAAGGCGATGCGCAGGTGGCCAGCCAGTTTGCAGGCCTGCCGTTTGATCACCTGGTGTTTACCGGCTCGACGGCTGTCGGCCGCAAAGTGGCGATTGCCGCAGCCCAGCACCTGACGCCCACGACGCTGGAGCTGGGGGGCAAATCTCCCTGCATTCTCGGCACCGATTGCGATATGGAGCAAGCTGCCTTGCGTATTGCCCATGGCAAGCTGCTTAATGCCGGCCAAACCTGTATCGCGCCCGATTATTTGCTGCTGCCGCGCGGGCAAGAGCAGGCGTTTGAGCAGGCCTATCGCAAGGCTGTGGCGCAGCTCTTCCCCACCATCGGGGGCAACCCGGACTACGCTGCCATCATCAATCAAAAGCATTTCCACCGCCTGCGCGGCCTGGCCCAGCAAGCCGAGAGCCAGGGCGCGCATGTGCAGTGGCTGGAGCCTGCACAGACTGCTGCCTCCTCTGCTGCGCCCGGCTGGGGCGATGCGGTGCAGCGCCAGATGACACCGGCACTGGTGTGGAACGTGCATTCCGGCATGGACATCATGCGTGAGGAAATTTTTGGGCCGCTGCTGCCAGTGATCAGCTATGACCGGCTGGATGACGTAATCCAAGCGATCAATGCGGGGCCACGGCCTTTGGCGTTGTACTGGTTTGGCAAGGATGAAAAGCTGCGTGACAGCGTGTTGCGCCGTACCGTGAGCGGGGGGGTGACGGTCAATGACACGCTCATGCACGTGGCGCACGACAACCTGCCTTTTGGTGGTGTGGGCCCCAGCGGATGGGGGGCATATCACGGTGAGCATGGTTTTTTACGCTTTTCTCACCAAAAGTCGGTCTTTTTACAAGCAAAATGGAGCCCTGCCTCTTGGCTGTACCCGCCGTACGGAGCCAAGTTTGAGCGCGTCATGGCGCTGATCAAACGCTTGGGTTGAGCGTTTGCCACTCTCTCCAACTGCTTGCAACAAGCAGCTTGCTATAGGCCGTTGCAACGGCCTAGCACATCCTTTTTCTGCGGGCAAGAAACCTTTGACAGCCGTACTCGCTTAAATGGCTACAGCGAGCAGGCATAAGCGAAGTTCGCGTTTTCACTGACAATTGCGGACTTTCGTTTTCAACACCTAGTTTCCCTTTCGGTTTTTCCATGTCTAATTACCAGGTCCGTCCTGCAACGCTTCGCGATGCGAAGGCGATTGCACAAATCCACACCGCTTCTGCTTTGGAAGCCTACCGTGGCATCGTGCCTGACGACCAACTGAAAGCCATGTCTTCCGTCGAGAAGCGTCAAGCTTACTGGCGTGAGGCGATCGAATACTGCGAGCCCCAAGTGCATGTTGCCATTGACGGCGACAAGATCGTAGGCTTTGTTGGTTTTGACCGTTCCCGTGACGAAAAATCTCGCCAGACCACTGGTGAGGTGTGGGCCATCTATGCGGCCCCTTCGCACTGGAACAAAGGTGTCGGCGTGACGCTGTGGGATGCAGCCCGCGAAGGTCTGCAAGAAGAAGGCTGTACCAACGTGACCGTTTGGGTGCCGCTGCGAAATGAGCGTGCTTTGCGCTTTCATGAGATGGCTGGCTTCAAGCGTGAAATGTCGACCGCCAAGACCACCCCAGTGGGCGGTATCAAGATTGAGGAAATTCGCTTAAAGCGTCCCTTAAACTAATTGCCGCCTCACGGCCCGCTTCGGCGGGCCGATTTTTTTGTATTTCGACTCTTCACAGAAAGCACCACATGCTGCAATGGCAACACCAAGGCATTGACCACCAAGCTGCTTGGCGCAGCGAAAGCGGCCTGCCCGCGCCACGGCGTGTGGTCGTGGCGGACGACACCATGCCCGCCGATACCGCTTACCGCTTGGCCTGCGAAGGCACCGCCTTGCTGTGGCAGGGTGATTTTCACAATGCCCGCCTGTTGCTGGATGCGCTCAAGCGCCGCCTGGACAAGCCTGCTGGCAAAAGCACCGCCAAAGCACGCAAGCAGCTGCGAGCGTCTAGCCAGCAAACGGCACAAACCCCGGCAGAGGCTTTTCACCACTACCGCATGGCACAAGGCCAGCGCGCGCGCGTGCTGGGCAGCATCCTGATTGCGCTGCAGCCGGACTACAGCATCGCGCTGCGCCGCGCACCTGATTGGAAACTGGCATGCACCGAGGCTTGGGGGGCGCCCACAGCGGATGCCACCGTGCAAGTGCTGACGCTGCGCGAGTTGCTGGGCGTGGTGGGGGCGCATGAGTGGCGCAAAAAAGGGGTGGCCATGCCCGTGCTGGGCAAGGAAGCGCGCATTTACCCGCATTACGGTGTTTTTTCCCCCGTGCGTGGCGAGTATGTGGCACTGGTCAATGAGGCGCCTTTGCCTGAAGGTGCGCGTGAGCGCGCCTTTGATATTGGCACTGGCACCGGCGTGCTTGCGGCGCTGCTGGCCAAACGCGGTGTCAAGCAGGTGGTAGCCACCGATATGTCGCCCCGTGCGCTGGCTTGTGCGCAAGACAATATTGCGCGCTTGGGGCTGAGTGAGCGGGTGCAGCTGCAGCAGGTCGATTTGTTCCCCGAAGGGCAGGCGGCGCTGATTGTCTGTAACCCTCCGTGGTTGCCCGCTCGCGCAGTAACCACGCTAGAGCACGCGGTGTACGACGAGAACAGCGCCATGCTGCGCGGTTTTCTGAATGGCTTGCGCGCGCACCTGACGCCCGAAGGCGAAGGCTGGCTGATTTTGTCGGACCTGGCAGAGCACCTGGGCTTGCGCAGCCGCGAAGAGTTGATGGGCTGGATCGATGCTGCAGGCCTGTACGTGGTCTACCGCATGGATACTGAGCCGACGCACGGCAAAGCCCAAGATAGCAGCGATGCATTGCATGCAGCACGTTCGGCAGAGATGACTTCGCTGTGGCGTTTGAAGGCCAAGGTGGCCTAACCCACCTGCATGCATGCATACGGGCGGGCATGTGTGCCTGCGCCTGGAGGCTTAACTGGTCTCTAGGCTGCGTTCGGGCAGCATGTGCATCAGCTGCTGGCGAATGGTTTCTGCACGCTGTGCGCCAGCATGCAGTTGAATGGCCAGCAAGAGTTCGTCGCGCACTGCCAGCATGCTGTCGACGTCGCGGGCTTCACGCAGTCGTTGGCGCAGATGCTGGGCGGTGTCGTGGGCACGGTTGGCAAACATGCGCTCACACAGATCAAACATATACATGCGCAGCCCTGCCAGACTGATGGTTGGGGCGGGGGCGCCAGCAGTGGCTTCGGCTGTGGGCGCTGCAGCGTAGTTGGCGGCTTGCAAGTAACCGGCGTGCAGCAGTTGCTCCACCAGCGCTGCGCCTTCACCGTGGTACATGGCTTGCAACTGATGCAGCGGCGTGCCTTCTGCCAGCAGCAGCATGGAGCGCTCACGCAGGCCCAAGCTGCGCTGGCCAGGGGCGAGCTCAGACTGTGCCTTGGGGGTGCGCTGTAAAAACATGCAGGCTATTGCACCTGCAGCTTGTGACAGCCGCGTGAAACCACCGGCAAAGCCGCAGCAAGCTTGCGACAATACGCGTGGCCGGGGCGGTGGAGTGGATGTTTGTTCTTTTGAAAAGCATAGCTTGCAGCGCTTGATACATAAGCGCTAGAAGCCTTTTTTATACCTAAGTGCCGCCCCGTGAAGGCGTGGTGAAATTTACATGCGATTGCTTTTGGCCCCGATGGAGGGCTTGCTCGATTTTGTCTTGCGCGATGTGCTGACCCGTGTGGGCGGCGTGGATCGCTGCGTCTCAGAGTTCATCCGCGTCAGCGGCTCCCTCCTGCCGGATCGCGTCTTTCTGGGCTATATGCCTGAGCTGCTCAACGGCAGCAAAACCTTGGCAGGCGTGCCGGTGCGCGCCCAACTGCTGGGCTCTGACCCGGGCTACATGGCTGCCAATGCCGCCAATTTGGCGCGGCTGAACCCCGAGGGCATTGACCTGAACTTTGGCTGCCCGGCCAAAACCGTGAACCGCCACGGCGGTGGCGCCTCCATGCTGCAAGACCCGGAAAGCATTGCCAAGCTGGTGGCGGCCGTGCGCCAGGCTGTGCCTGCGCATTTGCCGGTGTCCGCCAAAATGCGCATGGGGTTCAACGACAAAAGCCTGATGCGCGAATGCGCGCTGGCCATGGTGGAAAACGGTGCCTGTGAGCTGGTGGTGCATGCACGCACCAAGGTGGAAGGCTACCGCCCGCCCGCCTACTGGGAGCTGATTCCGGACATTAAAGCCGTGGTGAAGGTGCCGGTGGTGGCCAATGGCGAGATCTGGACGGTGCAAGAAGCACTGCGCTGCCGGGAGCAATCAGGGTGTGACGATTTGATGCTGGGGCGCGGCAGTGTGGCAGACCCCGGGCTGGCGCTGGCCCTGCGCGCGGCCATGGCGCAGGGAACGCCACCTTCGGAGGCCGTACCCGCTGAGATTGCGCCCGCGGTGCCGTGGGCCGCGATGCTGCCCCACCTGCAGCGCTTTTGGTGGCTGGTGTGCCGCGATCTCACGCCCAACCAGCGTGCGGGGCGCCTGAAGCAGTGGCTGAACCTGATGCGCCGCCGCTACCCTGAAGCGGAAGTTGCCTTCCAGAGCGTGCGGGTGCTGACGCAGCAAAGCCTGGTGGCCGACTGGCTGGAGCAAGAGTGTGCACGCTACGGCGCAGACTTTGTGCTGCATAAAAATGAGCTGTCAGCGTACGTAGATCGTATGCCTGAAGGTATTCCTGCACTGAATTGAAGCGCTGACCAGCGCTGGCTGCTCTCACTATGAAAGCGGCGGGCTGCGCCCGATGCGCTTGGGGCATGCACACAGCGCATTGCCGGGATGGCCGACATTTCCGGCGCTGCCCGGTGTGCCGCAACCAGGCCCGTGAAGCTGGCGACGGCGTTACAGCAGGTGGTCGGGCGCCAGCGGGCCGATCAGGTGAATCATCATGCGCAGCGGCAAGCTGGCGTCGGGTTCGCGGGTTTGGTCGCCCCAGTCGCTGCCTTGCGGCGCACGCCAAACGAGTCCGTGGGCAGTGTCTTCCACCAGCCAAGCGGCTTCTTGCAAGCTGGCTTCAATGTTGGCGGTGGCTTCCTGCGCCAGTTGGCGCGAGGCAATCAGCAGGGCAATTTCGGTGTTGTGCAGTTGGGAGCGCAGGTCCAAATTCATGGACCCCACCACGGTGAGCTTGTGGTCCAGCACCAGTATTTTGGAATGCAGCATGGCGCGTGAGCCACCTTGGGAGCCGGTGATGGTGCCTGCGGTGCCGCGCAGCGTGCCGGTGCCCACGCGGCCGTCCTGCAGGCTGCGCAGTTCATACAACTCAATGCCGAGCGCCAGCAGTTCTTTGCGGTGCCGTGCGTAGCCCGCATGCGCCAGCGGCGCATCGTTGGAGGCCAGTGAATTGGTCAGAATGCGCAGCCGTATGCCGCGTTCGCGTGCACGTGCAAAAGCACGCTTCATATCGTTGCCCGGCACAAAGTAGGGCGAGACAATCAAAACGTCGGACTGGGCTTGGTCAATCAAGGCCAGCAAGCCGCTGACCACGTTCTCCTGGGCAATGACGGGCGTCATCACCTCGCGCAAAGCTTGGCGGCTGGTGGAGTGGATGGCCCCGGCAGGGGGCAAGACGCCGGGCGCCAGTTGCTGGGCCAAGGTGGTAGGGGCTGGGGGCGGCTCATCCCCCGCAGGCTCGGGCGCCAGATCCTCAGTCGCCATCCCCTCCGGTGGGGAGTCTTCCGGTGGCGGCAAAATTTTTCCTGGCGTATCGGCCAGCACCAAGGATGGCGCCCAGATCCAGGTTATCGCCGCCAAATTCATGGGAGGCAAACTGGCCGTTTTGCTGGTCTGAATGGCTGTCTGGATCAGTGCGGCTTCGTCTTCGTGGTCGTCCGGGGTGCGGCGCAGTTGAAGCAGTTGTTGCTCAGAGATGAGCGCGCTGACCGGGTAGGCGCGCGCGTCATTCCAGTAGCGGTCGAAGCTGGAGGACAACTGGCGCACGGCATCGCCTGCCGCCATGATGTCTAGGTCAATGAAGTTGTCGCTGTCCAGCGCATCAAAATAGGCATCGCCCAGGTTGCGCCCGCCGGTAATGCCGATGGTGTTGTCCGCAATAAACAGCTTGTTGTGCATGCGCTGCTGGGTGCGCTGAAAGTCAGCCAGCGTCGAGAGCGCCCGCATCACGGTGGAGCCACGCGGCCCGGCCAAGGGGTTGAACATGCGCATCTCAATGCCCGGCACAAACGCCAAGCGCATGATTTGCGCATTTTTGCCTGCGCCATGGAAGTCATCCAACAGCACGCGCACGCGCACACCGCGCTCAGCGGCTTGCACCACAGCCTCCAGCAAGCGTGCGGTACTGGCGTCGGCGTGGATCGCGTAGTACTGCAAGTCCAAGGTTTGCGTGGCAGATTGCACCAAGGCCAAACGGCTGGAAAACGCGGCATCGGCGCCGCCCAGCAAGGCAAACCCTGTGCGGTACGCCGTGCCGCTGGCCTGCCGCTGCGCTTGCACCATCTGCCCCAGCGGGGTTTGCAAGGGCTGTGCCAGTGCATAACTGGCGCTGCGCGGCGGCATGGGCGGCAAGCTGCCGCAGGCACTGAGCGCAAGCACCGCAGCACACCAGCAGGCTGTGAGAAGGTGGCTGCGCCAAGGGAAACGCATGTGCGCCAGAGGCAAGATGGACATGGCTCAGGTATAGCGGTGCGCGTAAAGCGCACATGTCGGACGTCAGAGGGTTTGACGGTGGTTAACGGCTAAAACTGATCGCGCGCCGCCACACGAGCCACGATGCGCAAATCGTCGCCAATGCGCGCGATATCGTGCCACTGCAAAGGCGTGGCTTGGGACAGCGCTTGCAGCGGGCCAAACTGGGCCATGCCCATGGCGCCTGCACCCAGCAGCTTGGGTGCCATGTACAGCAGCAACTCGTCGACCAAGCCCTCACGCAAGAAGGAGCCGTTGAGTTTAAAACCTGCTTCGACATGCAACTCGTTGGTGCCCCGAGCGCTCAGATCACGCAGCATGGCTGCCAGATCGACCTTACCCGCCGCGTTCGGCATAGCAATAACTGTAGCGCCTAGCGCCTGCAAAGCCTCAGTTTTAGATGGGTTAGTACTTGAAGTGTAGATGGTGCAACCGCTGGCTGCTTTTAAAACATGAGCATCCAGCGGCATGTCCAGCTTGCTGTCTACCACCACCACTTTGGGCTGGCGTGGGGTGGCAACCTCGCGCACGTTCAGGCGTGGATTGTCTTCCAGCACAGTGCCAATCCCCGTGAGCACGGCACAGGCGCGCGCGCGCCACGCGTGGCCATCGGCACGGGCCGCAGGCCCGGTAATCCACTGGCTTTGACCATTTTGCAAAGCGGTGACACCATCCAGTGAGGTGGCGGCCTTCATCCGCACCCAGGGCGTGCCGCGCACCATGCGGCTGAAAAAACCGATATTGAGCTCACGCGATGCTGCACCGGCAGCATCGTCCATCTCCACAGCAACGCCCGCCGCGCGCAACTTGGCAAAGCCTTGCCCGGCCACCTGCGGGTTGGGATCGGTGATGGCGCCGACCACCTTGGCGATGCCGGCATCGATCAACGCGTTGCAGCAGGGGCCCGTGCGCCCGGTGTGGGAGCAGGGCTCCAGCGTGACATAGGCCGTCGCCCCACGGGTGTCATGGCCTTGTGCCGCCGCATCGCGCAGCGCCATGACTTCGGCATGGGGTCCTCCGGCTTGCTGGGTGAAGCCTTTGCCAATTACTTGGCCTTGGGTATTGACTAAAACGCAGCCAACACGCGGGTTGGGATTGGAAATGAAAAGCGCCTGACGGGCAAGGTCAAGCGCTTGTTGCATGGGGTGGATGGTTGGCGTTACTTCATTCATGGCGACTGGATGGTAACGCACCCTAAACAAGGCCTTGCGGTACCCGTTTTGTGAGCGCCCCGATAAGCCATCACTGGCGCACACTTGTGCCTTTCTCCGCAGGCTTAACGTTTCCAACACTCCGCAGCACTCATGCTGCTGCCGGTAGGCAAGCTAGCGCCTTGGGTCCCAGTGTTGGTCAGCGTCAGTGTGCCGCACTTGTCGTATGCTTGTGCGCTCCCGGTTTTGGGGGCGGCGGTCAGCGTGTAACTTGTTTCGGTGCTGGCACTGAGGCTAATGGTGTAGCGCTTGCTGCCATCATTCGCCCAGCTCAACGCCGCTGGTAAGACAAGGGCTGGGTTAGCATTCGTGGGATACACCCCAGTCGCCGTGGCGGCACGCTCGAGCCACATTTGGGCCTGCAGCAGCCCCGCGCGTGCATCGGCACGGTGACCGCGCATGATGTATTCGGTGTAGCTGGGGTAGGCAACCGCACTCAGAATGCCAATGATCGCTACCACAATCATCAGTTCGATCAGGGTGAAGCCGTTTTGCTTGCGTTGCATATGAAAGTGCATGGACTTTTCTTTCTCTTTTACTTCAACTGACGCCAGCTGGGGCGCATGGAATTCTCAGGCATGCGTGCCAGCGTGTCTCGTCCACCACCACCGCCCGTCAAGTCCACAATGCGATTACGTTTGGTAATCAGAATCGGCGTTCCGGTCTTCACGGCGGCGCGAGCCACCAACAGGTCTTTGGTGTCATAGACACCATCGCCGTTGTAGTCCACTAATTGAATGTTGGGGAGCTTGCCATCCATGATGTTGATGAAGGTGCGGAACTGGCTGCCGGCGCTGGTGTCTACTTTGACCGGCACGCAGCTTTCGTTGATGTTGTCGCTCTCGCTGTTTTTGATGCCGGAAGGCGTTTCTGAATAGACGGCCAAGATATTGCTGCCATCGTAGAATTGCATGGGCTTGAGCAGGCGCTCACCGGTGGCGGGCAAGTCCAGATACCAGCCTTTGTAGTCCTTCCAAGTTTCTTTCTTCAACTCGTTGGTAGCTTTCACGGTGGCAAAGTCCCCGTCTACCTTATCAATATCTTGCTTGGCCAAGGCGACGCCAGTGGCCCCCATCGTGCCTACGGGCGTGGGGGTAGGTATGCATGTGGCAGGGGCAGTGGTGCAGTTCCCCGAGCCAGGGTGAACTTCCAGTGAAGTCTTGTCAGAATTCATGCGGTAGCGTGTGTTATCCAGCACGGAATACAGCGTTTGCACTGGCTGCGTAATGTCGGTGCGGCGATCCTCCTTGGTGAGGTTGCGGCCCGTGCCAAACGCCACCATCATCCCGGCCAAGGGAATAGTCTTGGCATCCGTGCCCGTGCCTACGGTCATGCTGCGGTCGCTCGCACGCACGACGGGGGGGGCGGTAATCGGTTGCACCTGATCCCGTGTGGCACTGTCTGACTTTAGAAGACCACGCGCAGTGAACAAGGGCTTGTTATCACCAAAAGCCACTTTCCAATTGGCGTCGGTAGTGCTGGTCAGGTCGAACTTCCAGAGGTTGCCAAGATTATCGCCCGCGTAGGCGATATCAGTTTTTCCATCGCCATCCAGATCCACCAAAGCTGGGGCTGCCAAGCCGTTGTCTTTGGCGTTGTCACTTCCAGTGGCGACTTCCGCAGGGACTGCATGAATACGCTTGAGCGCCTTGTCTCCATCCAGATACTGCACCAGCAAAACGGGGCGCTGGTTGGCACTGTTGTAACCATTGCCCATCACCACCGCCCAGCGGCCGTTGTTCATGCGTGTGATTTGGGTGGTTTCTTGCAGATTGGCGGGGTTGCGTCCCGGTTGAGCAGTGATGTTGCCGATGTCGTTATTTTCTTCCACGGCCGTGCTGCAAGCTGTCTGCGCTGCACCACTGAGCAAGCTGCAATTGGTCGCTGCTTCGCTGTTGCCACTTGTGCGGTCCAGTAGGACATTGGAGCTGTCAAAGGAGGCGGGATTGGTGACGTCCAGCAGAAAATAGCCTTTGCCACCGGCTCCTAAGGTGCCGACCAGCATGGTTTTCCATGTTTCGCCATCTTTGATGTCACCCGTCATGGGCGATCCATCCACGTAATATTGGTGTTTGTAATCCTTGTCCGCTAGGTTTCTGAGATTGCCCACGACGCCACGCGGTACGTAGGCGAGCACCTCCTTGCCATCTTTGGCTGAGAACCCATGCAACATGCCGTCATTGCCACCGACATACAGGATGGGGGTACGGTCCTTCTGGGCCTTCACAAAAGACGAATAACCCATTGCGTAGTTGCTGATGGGACCGCCGGTGTACCAGATTTCGGAGTTGACGATATCGCCTTGGCGGCTATAACGCACGCGCAACGGCTTGTTGGTCGTGGTGCCTTCTAGCGATCTGTCGCCGCGGATGTAATTAACAAGGTTTTTTGCCTGGGTCTTTTGGTCTGCAGTGAGATCAGCGGTCGTTGTAATCCCCAGCAGAGCCTTGATCTGGGTCGTGCTGTAGTCGATGGTTGCATCCGCTGCAGTTGGCCATTTGAAGGCGGTGCCCGCATTGTTTTTATCGCTCCAACTCAAGACAAGTCTGCCGTCTGGATGGCCATCCACAGGCAATAATTCGTCCAGCCGGTCGGCGGTGCTCTTGCCTTTCCATCCAGAAATTACGTCAGGAAAGCGGAAGCATTTTTTTTCAGGATCGTCTTTCGTGGGGCAGGCATATTCCTCGGGCTCAATCGCGCGGGTCGCTTTGATATAGCCGCTCCAACCGTCCTTGGGGCTATAAACCGAGGCAAAAATACCCGCATTCGTTTGTGAAACGTTGTAACCACTGGTGCTGCCGCCGCCAGCAATCGAGTCTGGCAAGGGCGCGCTTTCCTCGTTGATCTTGCCAATGATTTCTGTGAATGCTTTGGCGAGGTCTTCAGCTTCGGTGACTGCATAGAAACGTCCGCGACCATTGATAGAGGCGTGCCAAAGGTCCAGAGCCCGGTCAGACTTGGAATCACTTTCATGGTGATTGCTAGACAGTAGGTTAGGCCATTGCGCCCAGCCGGTCACCAGATCCACAAAGCCATCCGTGTAGCCAAACGGCACTTTATCGGTTGGAGCTGTGATGTTGGGGCTGAACTGCCATTTGGTTGCTTGGTCACTGAAGCCAACCGTGTACGTGACCATATGGGGCCAGGTTGCGGGATTGTATTTTGGGTTCCAGTATTTTTCTAAATTGACAGATTTTGTTTCAGTAACAGTTTTTTGAGTCCATTTTATGCATCTTTTTTTCCAGCCTTCCCACGTCCAATAATTTTCCGATTCGAGACAGGGTTCTACGTCAGTTGTGATTGTTTTAGTTTTAGTGAAATTCTCGGTTGTGGGTGCATCTTCATAAATCTTGGATGGTTTGAGATTTGCAGAATCTATGAGTTTTTTTGGATCTTGTAAAGGATCCATCCAGCTTTTTAGTGCCCAATCGGCCAACATATTGGAATGACCGTCGTAATAGACTTTGGTTTGATCGGAGGTTGTCTTGTAGGCCTTTCGGTCATTCAATTCCTCCCAATTTATTCCGTCTTGGTCACCGCTCTTGTGTGAATCTGAAAGACTATTCCACACTCCGTCTGTCATCATAATGTGGTAATTACGGCGGCAACCCAGGTATTCCGTTGCTTTGCTGCCGGTACCGCCGGGGTCTGTGGACCACGGTCCGTTTTTGTCCGTAGCTGCTCTCATATAAGCATCGGCTTGGCTGAACATTTTGTGTGATGGTGTTCCTCCGTCTGCCTTCAATCCACCGATAAAACTTAAAAAATTATCTCGATGTTTATCGTAGACAATACCTTTGTCAGGAACGTAGCTGCATCTTCCAAGTGTTCCTGAATTGCTTGTACGGATAATACCTGTGATTGGGTCACAATCTTCTTCTCGTACATTGCCCCTTCTGTTCAAGGTCCATACATATCTACCAGTGTCCAGCTCTACTTCTCTCGGAATCAAAGCGTCAATTGGACGCATTGAATTTTTTTTAATATTGCCGTCAGTGCTTATGACACTGGTGTCACTGTTGTTCATGGCCTGCCAGGCAATTCGAATTTTATTTTCTGGTATTAGCTCTTTATTATTGAAAACCGTTTTTAGGGTGTATTTGAGAACATTGATACGCTTGGCATTGCTAGCCCAGGTTCCGTCATCATTGGGTTCGGTATAGCCCTTTCCAGTTGCCGAGGTGCCGCCACTGGTGGTTTTGATGCCCCAATCCATACTCCCCGAATCATCCACCGAAATAATCACATTCGGCGCCACAAAAGCCGATTTGGAGGTGGGCAGTGGCGGTTCCTGCACCAGCTCCAGCGCCCAGCTTGCGGAGGAGGGCAGCGTTGCGAGGATGGCAATCGTCAGTAGCTTGTGTCGAAAGGGTAGGTGTTGGGTGCCAGGCATGGTGCGCTCCTTGGTGGGGGAATGAGAAATAAAAGTAAAAAATGCTTGAAATGCTTGCTGGGTATGTGCTTCTAGCTATAGATTTCATATTTTTAACGTCTTATTTCAATCCTTCATTCGTTGGCGTGCGTAGGTTTGCTGTAGGACCACCATGGTTTCTGCCTTGCGGCCTAATGCCACTGCGGTGATGCGGTAGATCACCTGCAGGTCCAGATTCAGTGGCAATTGGTTGGTGGCAGCATCTGTGATGAGGGTGCTGTTGTTAGCGGTGTCGCTGTAGCGCATGATTTCTATCCAATACCACCCTCGCTCGGGATTGGTTGCGGTCAGGATGGGGTTGATAGGGCCGTTTGCAGTTGTGTTGGCGGCCCCGGTGTACTGGCCGTAGCGGGCTGCGTGCAAGGGCAGGCCCGTCTCGTCGTCTATACGCGTGAGTGCAGAGAGGGGAACCTCCCCCAGAGTGGTATTGGCAGCGCTGGGTATTTCGGTGGTTGCTGTTTTGTAGTTCCAGAAGTCCTGTCGCCCTACCCGTCTTACGCAGAGTGCATGTTTGCAGCGGGTTGCCTCAGCTTCTAACTGTGTCAGCAAGGGTGGAACTTCCTTGGCGTCTGCTGGAAACTGCAAGCTGTTGGGTTGGTAAGCGCGGCACGGAGGGCCGATGCATGCGGAGCCATCGGCCATCTCGCCGCGGATGTCGAGTTCGGCATCCTGCAGCAGTGCCTGGGCGGCTTCAAAAGCACGTTGGTAGTCGGCATCGTTGCCCACAATCATTTCGCTGAACAGCGCCGTGCGTGATGCCCAGAGTGCCAGCAGCATCGACAGCATGACAAACACGATGACCACAAACAATGCGGCGCCGCGCTGGCGGCGGTGTGGTGGGTGTTGGTGGTGAGGGGTTTGCATACGCTGTGGGTTGTGTGTGGCTGTGGGGTCAGTAACTGGCCAGCAGGCCCTGGCTGCGAAGCTGGAAGACGCTGCGGAAAGTTTTGTGCATGCGCCGCGCGCGTGGGCCTGTCAGTGTTCGCATGTCTACATCGGCAACGGTGCCGTCGGCGGCTGGGCAATCTGCGTAGCTGGCGTCGATAGGTGGAGCGGGTAGTTCGATGGACTCCGCGCCAAACAAGACCAGACAGATTTCCGCGGCATAGACGTTGGCCCAGTTATTACCTACGGTGCTGGCGTCAACATACTGCAACTGCGGATTCCCCATACCGGCGGGAAATGTTTGCAGCAAATAGCGAACTTGGAAATTGGCGACGTTGTCGGCAATAGGTTGGGAGGCATCTGCGCCAGCGCACATCAGATTGGTGCCTTCAAGTACAAAGCGGCTCTGAATCAGAGTGTCGCTGCCGGCTTGGCCCAAGCAGTTGCGCTGCTGGGATGCATCGACGGCACTGGTGTAGAGGGGCTCAGTGTAGTTGCGATAACCTGTGGTGAGTTTGAATTCGTTTTGGCCTGGTGCATCAATGCCGCTGAGCGTGTGGGTCTTCGGGTCAAATCCAGTGGCCGTGGTTTCAAAAACTACTGGAGCGTTAATGTCGGTTGCATGACTGGGGTGAAGGTATAAAGAGCCCGCCTGCCGCAGTTGCAGCCCCATGGTGCGAAAGATGTGGGAGGCTTGCTGTTGTAGGTGGCTGGCGTCGCGAACAGTGCCAGTGACGCTGCGCGAGGCCATGAGGGCGCCCATGGCGACAGCAACCGTCATCAATCCAATCGACAGTCCCACCATCAGCTCGACCAGTGAGATGCCGTGCTGGGCGCGGGATGAAGTCATTCGGAAAGTCATCATGAGCCTGGGCAGAAAAGTTGGGTGTTAGTACCTGCAAAATACGGGGCGCAGCGTGCTATGACGGTGATGTATTGCAGGTGGCAGCTGTGGTCAGCGGGGCAACTGGCGTTTTGCCCACTGCCAGACGCTGCATTTATGGGGTCTTTGTAGTCGTCATCTTGAGCGAGTTCGTTTTCGCGCCAAGCGATCATCACGCCAAGTTGACGGCGGTTGGCATTCACGGTTTCCCCGGGGGCTAGGAAAATATTTGCCTGGCCGGTAGGTAGGTTGTCTTGCACCGCGGTTTTCCACTGCTCCAAGTCATAGGCCGCGATCTCGCTGTTCGTGCAGGTAACACTGCTGCAGTTTTTGTCGGCAGCGACATCATCGTCCCAATCTGAAACGTAATTGCTCAGGTTGAGCAACGCGTTGGGGTTGGTGGCCATGCGCTCGCTCAGGTCTTCGATGAGGCGTATCGCCTGGGTGCGATACAGGCTGGTCTGGGTATTGTTCAGGGTGCGCATCTGCATTCCCAGAATGCCCAGGATGCCCAGCGCCATGATGATGATGGCAACTAGGGATTCAATTAAGGTAACTCCCCGCTGGTGCGGGAAATGGCTGTGTGTGGGGTATGTCATTTTGGGCAGCTTGCGTCTTCGATGATGCGTATGCGTCCGCCGGCTGCCATGCACAGTGTGCGTGTGGCAGGGGAGTTGATGCCGTCGTCTTTGCCGTCGCCGGCAGGAGAAAAAGTCATGCCCTTGGCATTGAGTCCGCTAGCCATGCCGTAGCGGTTGAATCTGATGGCGGAGCCACCAGAGCTGTGCATGGTGTTGACGCTGCCGTCTAAGGCGACTTCGTGCAGCTTGGGTTCGGTTTTGGTCCAAGTGCCGCTGCCATTAAGATCCTGAAACAGGAACCAGCCGCAACCCCAGTCCTGTTTGGTGGATGCGTTTTGGCACCCGGTGGAACCTTTGGCAGCGTTGTCGATTTTGTGCAGCACTATGTTGCCGCCATAGCGAATGGCTTCACTGCGCCCCAGTAGCAGCGTGGATTCCATAGCTTGAACAGTTTGCCTGACTTTCCAGTTTCTGTGCAGATTGCGTAATGACGGGGTAGCCAAACTCATCAGGATGGAGAGGATGGCAAGTGCAACCAAGGTTTCGATCAGGGTGAAGCCTTGTACAGAGGTGGTGTATGTGGAGCGCATGACGGTGAACAGCAGTAGCCAAGTAGTCATTTCGATAGGCTCCATCTATATCAAAGGCTTGTTAGTGTTGGTGGTGCGTTTGGCAGATTGTGGTGACGAGCGGGTTTAAAGTGTGAGTCCTAACAGCTTTGGTCTACCGACTTTTGCACCATTTGCCCGCCTGCGCTGATGCAGAGCCTGCGGCCGGAGGTTGAGCTGCCATTCGGAGAGGTGGCAGTAAATGAAAAGCTGTTGCCTGCATCACCTAGTTGCATGCCGCCCCAGCGGTCTAGACTGATTTCCGTAACACTTGCCGACGCTGTGAGTGCGATACCGTGAAAAGTTTTGTTGCTGTCCTGCAAGACAGTGCTTTTGTCGGCGGCCATTGTCAGCGCCCAGCCACAGCGCCAGTCTGCATCGCTGGGGGCTGTACAGATGCTGTCATTGGTGTGGCGTATCAGCACCAAATTACTACCACGGCGAATGCTTTCTGCGCGGGCGTGAAACAAAGCAGATTCCAGCGCGGAAATGGCTTGACCTGCGCGCCAACGCTCAAACAAGCTAGTAAAACTGGGGGCGGCTAGCCCAGTGAGAATGGCGAGAATCCCAAGTGTCACCATCAACTCCACCAGTGTCAGGCCGAGTTGGAGGTGGGTAGGAGGTTGAGAAGAAAAAGTGGTGCGTGACATTTGTTTTAAAGCTATACCACTGGTCGTGTGTTCTGATTACGCGCGTGACCAGCGGTAGGGGTGGTGCTGATCAGCGGCTGGAGGAGCGTTTTTCAAGGGTTGGTGGGTATTCGTTATAATCGCAGAGTTTTGCATGGTGCAAGACGCACGCCGCCGGCCCTTCCAGCCCACGGCGCAAGTAACCTAGGTGCTTGGGGTTCAAACTCCTCACGCCACCGCAGACAAGGAAAACAAAATGATCGCTGCCGATAAGAAGGCTGAAGTTGTTAAGGCTAATGCTCGTTCCGAAAACGACACTGGTAGCCCAGAAGTGCAAGTAGCACTGCTGACAGCACGCATCAACGAACTGACTCCCCACTTCAAGGCAAACGCTAAGGACCACCACGGTCGTCGCGGTCTGCTGCGCATGGTGAGCCGTCGTCGCAAGCTGCTGGACTACCTCAAGGGTAAGGATGCAGAGCGTTACACAGCTTTGATCGCGAAGCTGGGCCTGCGTAAGTAAGCACAGTGCAAGATCAAAACGCCTGAGTTAGATTGCCTAGCTCAGGCGTTTTTTACTTTGGAGTTGGTGAAAACAGAGCGAAGCTGTGTCATTCCATAACCGTGTTTGCGGTGAAAGTGCTGTAGTTTTAATAGCTGTAAGCACGCTTGTGGAATGGCATCGTGTTCTGTTTTGCCTCCAAAACATTGCTGAGTGTGCGCATTCAGCTATTCCAATAGGAGTACATACATGACGATGTTCAATAAAGTGACCAAGACTTTCCAGTGGGGCCAACACACTGTCACCATGGAAACTGGCGAGATCGCTCGCCAAGCTTCCGGCGCTGTGCTGGTCAATATCGACGACACCGTGGTGCTGGCCACTGTGGTGGGTTCCAAGATTGCCAAGGCTGGTCAAGACTTCTTCCCCTTGACGGTTGACTACATCGAGAAGACTTACGCAGCGGGCAAGATCCCTGGTAGCTTCTTCAAGCGTGAAGCCAAGCCTTCGGAGCTGGAGACCCTGACTTCGCGTCTGATCGACCGCCCCATCCGTCCTCTGTTCCCAGAAGGTTTCTACAACGACGTGCACGTGGTGATCCACACCATCTCGTTGAACCCTGAAGTGGATGCCGACATTGCGGCAATGATCGCGACTTCCGCAGCCTTGGCGGTGTCTGGCTTGCCTTTCAATGGCCCTATCGGTGCAGCCCGCGTGGGTTACATCAATGGCGAATATGTACTGAACCCCGGCCAGACACAGCGCAAAGATTCGCTGATGGATCTGGTGGTGGCGGGTACTGAATCGGCTGTGTTGATGGTGGAATCTGAAGCACAGCAGTTGCCTGAAGAAGTGATGTTGGGTGCTGTGGTGTATGGCCATGAGCAAAGCCAAGTGGCTATTAACGCGATCCATGACTTGGTGCGTGAAGGCGGCAAGCCTGCTTGGGATTGGACTGCACCCGTCAAGGATGAAGTGCTGATCGCTAAGGTGGCGGAGTTGGGTGAGGCCAAGCTGCGCGCTGCTTACCAAGAGCGCAACAAGCAAGTGCGTACGCACGCTTGCCGCTTGGCCTACGGTGAAGTCAAGGCTGCGTTGACGGAGCAAGGCATTGCCTTTGACGGCGTCAAGGTTGAAAGCATGCTGTTCGATATTGAAGCCAATATCGTGCGCTCGCAAATTCTGGCGGGTGAGCCCCGTATCGACGGTCGCGACACCCGCACCGTGCGCCCCATCGAAATCCGCAACTCCGTGCTGCCCCGCACCCACGGCTCGGCCCTGTTCACCCGCGGTGAAACCCAGGCGCTGGTGGTGACTACGTTGGGTACTGAGCGTGATGCGCAGCGTATTGATGCGCTGGCTGGTGAGTTTGAAGACACCTTCCTGTTCCACTACAACATGCCTCCCTTTGCCACCGGTGAAGTCGGTCGCATGGGTTCGACCAAGCGCCGCGAAATTGGTCACGGTCGTCTGGCCAAGCGTGCGCTGGCCGCTTGCCTGCCATCCAAGGAAGAATTCCCCTACACCATCCGCGTGGTGTCGGAAATCACCGAGTCCAATGGCTCTTCGTCGATGGCATCGGTGTGTGGCGGCTGCTTGTCCATGATGGATGCCGGCGTGCCCATGAAGGCGCACGTGGCCGGTATTGCCATGGGTCTGATCAAGGACGGCAACCGCTTTGCCGTGCTGACCGACATCTTGGGTGATGAAGATCACCTGGGTGACATGGACTTCAAGGTGGCAGGTACCACCAACGGTATTACTGCCCTGCAGATGGATATCAAGATCCAAGGTATCACCAAGGAAATCATGCAAGTGGCCCTGGCGCAAGCCAAGGAAGCGCGCATGCACATCTTGGGCAAGATGCAAGAAGCCATGGGCGAAGCCAAGACCGAAGTCTCATCCTTCGCCCCCAAGCTGTTCACCATGAAGATCAACCCCGAGAAGATCCGTGACGTGATCGGCAAGGGTGGTGCAACCATCCGTGCGCTGACCGAAGAGACCGGCACCCAGATCAATATCGAGGAAGACGGCACCATCACCATCGCCGCTACCGATGGCGATAAGGCCGAAGCTGCCAAGAAGCGCATCGAAGAGATCACTGCCGAAGTGGAAATTGGCAAGGTGTACGAAGGCCCCATCGTCAAGATCTTGGAATTCGGTGCGCTGGTGAATCTGTTGCCAGGCAAGGACGGCTTGCTGCACATTAGCCAGATCGCGCACGAGCGCGTGGAAAAGGTCACCGACTACCTGCAAGAAGGCCAAGTGGTCAAGGTCAAGGTCTTGGAGACGGATGACAAGGGTCGTGTGAAGCTGTCCATGAAGGCTTTGCTGGATCGCCCTGCGGGCATGCCTGAGCGCACTGAGCGTCCTGCACCTGCAGATCGCCAGCGTCGCGAATATCGTGAGCCCCGTCAGCCGCGTGCTGAGCAAAACGGTGCTGCCGACGCTGACCAGCAGCAGCAACAACAGCAACAGCAATAAGTCCTAGGCTTGAAGCGTTCCGCAAGCTGAGGTTTGCGGGTGTGCTATTGAGAAAATAGCTGCTAGCGCTTGCTACACAAGGATTTAAGCCATATTTGGCTTAAATCCTTTTTGTAATTGGTGGCGTGGCTTGGGCTCAATACCGTGATCGATTCCATCTTGATGATGTTGTAACTCCATGAAGAAGAAACTGATTGTTGGTAACTGGAAGATGAATGGCAGCTTGCAAGCCAATGCAGACTTGGTGTCTGGATTGGTGCAAGGGCTGCCCGCTCCGCTGAACTGTGGCGTGGGTGTGGCCGTGCCTGCTGCATATTTGGCGCAGGTGCAGGCCTTGCTGCAAGGCAGTGCGATTGCGGTAGCGGCGCAAGATGTGTCGCAGCATGAAAAAGGTGCTTACACCGGTGAGGTGTCAGCATCCATGCTGCAAGACTTTGGGGTGCGTTACGCGCTCGTGGGTCACTCGGAGCGTCGCCAATACCACGGTGAGACGGATGCAGTGGTTGCCGCCAAGGCGCAAGCTGCGCTGGCTAAGGGCATCACTCCTATTGTCTGTGTGGGGGAAACCTTGCAGGAGCGTGAGGCTGGTCAGACCGAGCAAGTGGTCAAGCGCCAGCTCGCTGCAGTGATTCACCATGTGGGTCCGTGCGTGAGTGAGTTGGTGGTGGCGTACGAGCCTGTCTGGGCAATCGGGACAGGCAAAACGGCAACGCCTGAGCAGGCGCAAGCAGTGCATGCCGTGTTGCGCGCGCAGCTGGCAGCTGCCACGGCGCATGCTGAGCGTGTGCCGCTGCTGTACGGCGGGAGCATGAATGCAGCGAATGCTGCGCAGTTGCTGTCGCAGGCGGATATCGATGGTGGCCTGGTAGGAGGGGCATCCCTCAAGGCGGTTGACTTTTTACAGATCATTGCAGCAGCCAATTAATGGCTAGGTTGCGGGTGTTTAACTGAGGAGTAGAAGAGATGAGCGCGTTCGCGACATTGATTTTGGCGGTGCAGATGCTGTCTGCGCTGGGCATGATTGGTCTGGTTTTGATGCAGCACGGCAAAGGTGCTGACATGGGTGCTGCTTTTGGTAGTGGCAACTCAGGTAGTTTGTTTGGTGCCAGCGGCAGTGCGAACTTCTTGTCGCGCAGCACCGGGGCGCTGGCTACCGTGTTCTTTGTGGCGACATTGGCGCTGGCCTATTTGGGTAACGCACGTCCTGTCAGCACGGGCAGTGTTTTGGAGGCGGTGCCAGCAGCACCTGCTGTCACAGCTCCGGCTGTGGATAGCACCGTACCCACGGCACCTGCACAAGGTGTGAATCAGGTCCCTGCCAAATAATTGGTTTAAACCCTTGATAAATGCTGTAGCGCAGCATTTATCGGGTTAGAATCCTCAGGTTGCTCAGAAAGCGATAGCCCAGTTAGAGGGGGCTCCTCATGCGATCTGAGTGATTTGAGACGTAAAAATGCCGTCGTGGTGGAATTGGTAGACACGCTATCTTGAGGGGGTAGTGGCGAAAGCTGTGCGAGTTCGAGTCTCGCCGACGGCACCATCATAAATACAGCCTGCCCATGATCAGGCAGTGGTCGAGGGCAAGGTCAACAAGCGGAAAACGCGACCTCACATGAACCTCGAGCAATATCTCCCGGTCCTGCTATTTATTTTGGTGGGTATCGCCGTGGGAGTCGTTCCCTTAGTTCTTGGCTATGTTCTAGGCCCTAATCGCCCGGATGCCGCCAAGAATTCTCCCTATGAATGCGGCTTTGAAGCCTTTGAAGACGCGCGCATGAAATTCGATGTGCGCTTCTATCTGATCGCCATTCTTTTCATCTTGTTTGACTTGGAAATCGCTTTCCTGTTGCCTTGGGCCGTTGCGCTGCAAGACGTAGGGATGGCTGGTTTTGTCGCCGTTCTCATTTTCCTGAGCGTTCTGGTTGTGGGTTTTGCCTACGAATGGAAAAAGGGCGCCCTGGATTGGGAATGAGCACCACGTAATCCTCAAAAAAGGACACACGATGATTGAAGGCGTGATGAAGGAAGGCTTTGTCACCACCAGCTATGACGCTGTGGTGAACTGGGCCAAAACCGGTTCTATCTGGCCGATGACATTTGGGCTGGCGTGCTGCGCGGTAGAGATGATGCATGCTGCAGCTGCGCGTTATGACTTGGCGCGTTTTGGTGCAGAGGTGTTTCGCCCTTCGCCCCGTCAGTCTGACTTGATGATTGTCGCTGGAACCTTGTGCAACAAGATGGCACCTGCTTTGCGCAAGGTGTATGACCAGATGTCAGAGCCCCGCTGGGTGCTGTCGATGGGTTCTTGTGCCAATGGTGGTGGTTACTACCACTACAGCTATTCAGTGGTACGTGGTTGTGACCGCATTGTTCCGGTGGACGTGTATGTGCCGGGCTGCCCTCCCACAGCCGAAGCGCTGATCTACGGCATCATCCAGCTGCAGCAGAAAATCCGCCGCACGAACACCATCGCCCGCGTTTAAGGAGCCGAGAGGATGTCCGCATTTGCAATTCAGCCCGAAGCACTTCGGGATGTGGTGGCCGCTGCCTTGGGTGACCAAGTTCGCAGCATCACCGTTAAGCTGGGTGAAGTGACTGTAGAAGTTGCTGCCTCTCAATATTTGGATGTGATGCGCAAGCTGCGCGATACGCCGGGTTGTCAGTTTGAGCAACTGGTTGACCTGTGTGGCGTTGACTATTCTGCCTACAAAGAAGTTGGGGTTGAAGGGGCGCGCTTTGTTGTTGTTTCGCACCTGCTGTCCGTGAGTTTGAACCAGCGTGTTCGTGTCCGGGTGTCTTGCGCAGATGATGACTTCCCAATCGTCGCTTCAGTGTGCGAGTTGTGGAGCAGTGCCAACTGGTTTGAGCGCGAAGCGTTTGACCTGTTCGGTATTGTGTTTGAAGGTCACACTGACTTGCGCCGCATTTTGACCGATTACGGTTTTATTGGTCATCCCTTCCGCAAGGACTTCCCGCTGTCGGGTCATGTAGAAATGACTTATGACACCGAGCAGCGCCGCGTGGTCTACCAACCAGTCACGATTGAGCCGCGTGAAATCACGCCTCGCATCATTCGTGAGGAGAACTACGGAGGCTTGCACTAACAGGCGCGTAGCGTTTGTTGGTTGAAGAAAATGGCTGAAATCAAAAATTATTCCATCAACTTTGGTCCGCAGCACCCGGCAGCACACGGCGTGTTGCGTTTGGTGTTGGAGCTGGACGGTGAAGTGGTCCAGCGCGCAGATCCGCACGTGGGCCTGTTGCACCGTGCCACAGAAAAGCTGGCTGAGCACAAAACTTATATCCAGTCGCTGCCTTATATGGATCGACTGGACTATGTGTCCATGATGTGCAATGAGCACGCCTACTGCTTGGCCATCGAAAAGCTGCTGGGCCTGGAAGTCCCCAAGCGTGCGCAGTACATCCGTGTGATGTTCAGCGAAATCACACGCTTGCTGAACCACTTGATGTGGTTGGGCTCGAACGGCATGGACTGCGGTGCATCCACCGTGCTGATGTGGACCTTCCGTGAGCGTGAAGACCTGTTTGATATGTACGAAGCCGTATCCGGCGCGCGCATGCATGCAGCCTACTTCCGTCCTGGTGGCGTTTACC
Organism: Comamonas jiangduensis; assembly: GCF_030162955.1. Classification (NCBI taxonomy): domain Bacteria; kingdom Pseudomonadati; phylum Pseudomonadota; class Betaproteobacteria; order Burkholderiales; family Comamonadaceae; genus Comamonas; species Comamonas jiangduensis. The sequence continues at coordinate 24,979 of NZ_JARXOV010000003.1, read as the reverse complement.
GCGACTTGCCTGACACCATGCCGCAGTTCAAGGCCAGCAAGGTGCGCAATGCAAAGGGCATTGAGAAGCTGAATGCCAACCGCCGAGGTTCGCTGCTGGACTTCATTGAAGACTTTACCAATCGTTTCCCCAAGTGCGTCGATGAGTATGAGTATCTACTCACCGACAACCGGATCTGGAAGCAGCGTATGGTCGGTATCGGTGTGGTGACACCGGAGCGTGCACTGAACATGGGCTTTACAGGCCCCATGCTGCGTGGCTCAGGCATCGCATGGGATTTGCGCAAGAAGCAGCCCTACGAGATCTACGACGAGCTGGACTTTGACGTGCCTGTTGGCAAAACCGGCGACTGCTACGACCGCTATTTGGTGCGTGTGGCCGAGATGCGCCAGTCCAATGAGCTAATCAAGCAGTGCGTCAAGTGGTTGCGAGCCAACCCCGGGCCCGTCATCACAGAAAACACCAAGGTAGCACCACCGGCCCGTGAGGACATGAAGTCCAACATGGAGTCGTTGATTCACCACTTCAAACTGTTCACTGAAGGCTTCAAAGTGCCAGAAGGTGAAGCTTATGCCGCCGTGGAGCACCCGAAGGGTGAGTTCGGTATTTACATGGTAAGTGATGGGGCCAACAAGCCTTATCGCTTGAAGATTCGTGCCCCTGGTTTCGCTCACTTGGCGATGATGGACGAAGTGGTCAGCGGCCACATGCTGTCTGACGTGGTGGCGATCATCGGCACTATGGATATCGTGTTCGGAGAGATTGACCGATGATTACTGAAGCGACCAAAGCGCGCTTTGCGCGTGAAGTGGCCAAGTACCCGGCCGACCAAAAGCAGTCTGCCGTGATGGCCTGCCTGTCGATTGCACAGCAAGAGCTGGGCTGGGTCACGCCCGAGAGCGAGGCAGTCATTGCCGAAGTGCTGGGCATGCCGCAGATTGCCGTGCATGAAGTCACGACCTTCTACAACATGTACAACCAAAAGCCAGTGGGCAAGTACAAGTTGAACGTCTGTACCAACCTGCCCTGCCAACTGCGCGATGGTTACAAGGCATTGCACCACCTGGAAGCCAAGCTGGGCATCAAGATGGGCGAGACCACACCGGACGGCATGTTCACCCTGCAACAGTCGGAATGTCTGGGCGCCTGCGCCGATTCTCCGGTGATGCTGGTGAACGACCGTTGCATGTGCAGCTTCATGAGCAATGAGAAGCTGGACGAATTGGTGGACGGCCTGCGTGCTGCGGAGGACAAGGCATGACCACCATCCTTAACAATCCTGCTGCCAACGACGTGTTGGCCAAGTTTGCCTCTTCGGGCAACGAAACCTGCTTCCACGGCCGCCACATTGAGCCCCAGATCTACAAGGATTTGAACGGCAAGAACTGGTCCCTCAAAGACTACGAAGCCCGGGGTGGCTACCAAGCCCTGCGCAAGATATTGGGTCAAGACGGCGGGCCTGGCCTGACCCAGGACGAGGTCATTGCCACGGTTAAGGAATCGGCCCTGCGTGGTCGTGGTGGTGCAGGCTTCCCTTCGGGTCTGAAGTGGAGCTTCATGCCTCGCCAATTCCCAGGTCAAAAATACCTGGTATGCAACTCGGACGAAGGCGAGCCAGGTACGTGCAAGGACCGTGAAATCCTGATGCACAACCCGCACATCGTGATCGAAGGCATGGCGATTGCGGCCTATGCGATGGGCATCAACGTCGGCTACAACTACATCCACGGGGAAATCTTCCAAGCGTACGAACGCTTTGAAGCTGCTTTGGAAGAAGCGCGCGCCGCAGGGTACCTGGGCGACAACATCATGGGCTCGAACTTCAGCTTTCAGCTGCATGGTCACCATGGCTTTGGCGCTTACATTTGCGGCGAAGAAACGGCATTGCTGGAATCGCTGGAAGGCAAGAAGGGGCAGCCCCGCTTCAAGCCGCCATTTCCTGCCAGCTTCGGTCTGTATGGCAAGCCCACCACGATCAACAACACCGAGACATTTGCAGCGGTGCCTTGGATCATTCGTAACGGTGGTAATGCCTACCTGGAATGCGGCAAGCCCAACAACGGCGGCACCAAAATTTTCTCGGTTAGCGGCGACGTGAATCTGCCCGGTAACTATGAAGTTCCCATGGGCACGCCGTTCAGCAAGCTGCTTGAACTGGCTGGCGGCGTTCGTACAGGTCGCAAGCTCAAGGCAGTGATCCCTGGTGGCTCATCTTCGCCCGTGCTCCCTGCTGACATCATCATGGAATGCACGATGGACTACGACTCCATCTCCAAGGCTGGTTCCATGCTGGGTTCGGGGGCTGTGATCGTGATGGATGATTCGCGTGACATGGTGGAAAGCCTGTTGCGTCTGTCGTACTTCTATCAGCATGAGTCCTGTGGCCAGTGCACACCTTGCCGCGAAGGCACAGGTTGGCTGTGGCGCGTGGTCAAGCGTATTCAGGAAGGTGAAGGCCGACCAGAAGACATTGAACTGCTGGATTCCGTATCCGTGAACATCATGGGCCGCACGATTTGTGCGCTGGGCGACGCGGCTGCAATGCCCGTGCGCGCCATGATCAAGCATTTCCGCCACGAGTTTGAAGCCAAGATTGCCGCGGCTGCGAAGTCGGGCTCTACAGCTGCCTGATCGCGAGAGGCGAGAGACATATGGTTGAAATTGAACTAGACGGCAAGAAGGTGGAAGCCACTCCCGGCAGCATGATCATGCATGCGGCTGAAAAGGCTGGCACCTATATTCCGCACTTTTGCTACCACAAGAAACTTTCCATTGCTGCCAACTGCCGCATGTGCTTGGTGGAAGTGGAAAAGGCGCCCAAGCCACTGCCAGCCTGCGCTACGCCTGTGACGCAGGGGATGATCGTTCGTACCAAGAGCGATAAAGCCATCAAGGCGCAGCAGTCGGTGATGGAGTTCTTGCTGATTAATCACCCTTTGGATTGCCCTATTTGCGACCAAGGCGGTGAATGTCAGTTGCAAGACTTAGCAGTGGGCTACGGCGGTACATCTTCGCGTTACGAAGAAGAAAAGCGCGTAGTGGCTCACAAAGAGGTGGGGCCTCTGATCTCGATGGAAGAGATGAGCCGCTGCATCCATTGCACACGTTGCGTACGCTTTGGCCAAGAAGTGGCCGGCGTGATGGAGCTGGGCATGGTCAACCGCGGCGAGCACTCGGAAATCACCACTGTGCTGGGTGATACCGTGGACTCCGAGCTGTCGGGCAATATGATCGATCTGTGCCCAGTGGGTGCGTTGACCAGCAAGCCTTTCCGCTATAGCGCACGTACCTGGGAGCTGTCGCGCCGCAAATCGGTGTCGCCGCATGACTCTACCGGCGCCAACCTGATCGTTCAGGTGAAGAACCACAAGGTGATGCGCGTCGTTCCTTTTGAGAACGAAGCCATCAACGAGTGCTGGATTGCTGACCGCGACCGTTTCTCTTACGAAGCACTGAACAGCGACGAGCGCTTGACACAGCCCATGATCAAGCAGGGTGGTGAGTGGAAGACGGTGGACTGGCAGACCGCGTTGGAATATGTGGCGAATGGCCTAAAGCAAATCAAGGAACAACACGGTGCGAACAGCATCGGTGCCTTGGTCAGCCCCCACAGTACTCTCGAAGAGTTGTTCCTTGCGGGTCAACTGCTGCGCGGCATCGGCAGCGATAACATCGACTGGCGCCTGCGCAATGCGCAATTTAATGTTGATGAAGGCGTGCGTTGGCTGGGCACTTCGGTTGCTAGTTTGTCTGAGTTGCAAACTGCTTTGGTAGTGGGCTCGAACCTGCGCAAGGATCACCCCCTGTTTGCGCAGCGCATTCGCCAAGCAACGAAGAAGGGCGCCCAAGTGTTTGCCTTGAACTCCAAGGTGTACGACTGGGCGATGCCAGTGACTGCTTCGGTAGTGGCCGCACAAGACTGGGTACAAGCACTGGCCGATGTGGCTGCTGCGGTGGCTGCAGCCAAGGGCGTGCAAGCCCCCTTGGCTGGTCAAGCCAACACAGAAGCCCAAGCGATTGCTCAAGCCCTGATGGCTGGCGAGCGTAAGGCGGTGTTGCTCGGTAATGCTGCTGCGCACCACGCGCAAGCTGCTGAACTGCTGGCGCTGGCCAACTGGATTGCAGAGCAAACCGGTGCCACTGTGGGCTACCTGACCGAAGCTGCCAACACCGTGGGTGCGCAGTGGGTCAAAGCACAGCCACAAACCGGTGGCTTCAATGCAGCACAGATGATTGCTGGTGGTTTGAAGGCTGCAATTTTGCTGAACAACGAACCTGCATTCGATACCGCTGCTGGGCAGCAAGCCCTGCAAGGCTTGAACAAGTCGGAGATGGTGGTGACCTTGAGCCCGTTCAAGGCCAATATGGAAATCAGCGATGTGCTGTTGCCTATTGCACCTTTCACCGAAACTTCAGGTACCTTCGTCAACGCAGAAGGCCGCGTGCAAAGCTTCCATGCGGTGGTAAAGCCCTTGGCTGAAACCCGTCCCGCTTGGAAAGTATTGCGTGTACTGGCTAATTTGCTGGGTGTGCAAGGCGTTGATTACGAATCGTCGCAAGACGTGCTGACAACCGCTATTGGCACCGGTACGAACGAAGTCCCAGCCAATGTGTTGAGCAACGCCACCAAGGTGGCTGCGCAAATCACAGGTGAAGCGGTGGCTGAGCCTACAGTGGCAAGCATCTATCAACTGGACAGCATTGTCCGCCGTGCGACATCGCTGCAATTGACAGCAGATGCGCGCGAGGCACGTCAGGGAGGTGCCGCATGATTGATCAACTCAAGATTGCAGGCGCGGGCCTGGTGGATGCGGTTTGGTGGACCGAGGTGGCGTGGCCTGTGATATGGATTCTGCTGGGCATCATCGCCATCGTGGCACCTTTGATGATTGCCGTGGCTTACCTGACTTTGTGGGAGCGCAAGTTTCTTGGATGGATTCAGGTGCGCCCTGGCCCCAATCGGGTAGGACCTTGGGGCTTGCTGCAGCCCATGGCTGACGGCCTGAAACTGCTGACCAAAGAGCTGATCATGCCCACCGTGGCAGCCAAAGGGCTGTTCTATGTGGGGCCTGTGATGGCCATCATGCCGGCATTGGCTGCCTGGGTGGCAGTGCCCTTTGGGCCTGAAGTGGCGCTTGCGAATGTGAATGCCGGTATTTTGCTGATCATGGCAATCACTTCGATTGAAGTGTATGGCGTGATCATTGCTGGCTGGGCTTCTAACTCCAAGTACGCTTTTTTGGGAGCGCTGCGTGCATCGGCACAGATGATAAGCTATGAAATTGCCATGGGCTTTTGCTTCTTGGTCGTCATCATGGTGACTGGCAGCATGAACTTGACACAAATTGTCGTGAGCCAAGGCCAGGGACAGTTTGCTGACATGGGGCTGAGTTTCTTGTCTTGGAACTGGTTGCCTTTGCTGCCCATCTTTTTGGTCTACCTGATATCTGGTGTGGCAGAAACCAATCGTGCACCTTTTGACGTGGTCGAAGGCGAGTCAGAAATCGTGGCTGGCCACATGGTCGAGTATTCGGGCATGGGCTTTGCGATCTTCTTCCTGGCTGAGTATGCCAGCATGTGGCTTGTGTCCATCTTGGCCGTCACGATGTTCCTGGGGGGCTGGCTGCCACCAGTGGAAGCACTGTCGTTTATTCCTGGCTGGATTTGGCTGGCTGTAAAGACGGCTTTTGTGGTGAGTTGCTTTATCTGGATTCGCGCCACATTCCCTCGCTTCCGTTATGACCAGATCATGCGTCTGGGCTGGAAAATCTTCATCCCCGTCACCTTGGTGTGGCTGGTCATCGTGGGTGCATGGTTGCACTCGCCTTGGAATATTTGGAATTAAGCGGGGACATCATGGCTGCTGTTGCTGCTACACCTTTTTCTATCAAAGACTTCTTCAAGAGCTTCCTGCTCTGGGAGCTGTTCAAGGGCATGGCCTTGACTGGTCGTAAGGCGTTTTCGCCCCACGTCACTATTCAGTTCCCTGAAGAAAAGACACCACTTTCCCCACGCTTTCGGGGGTTGCATGCTTTGCGCCGTTATGACAACGGTGAAGAGCGGTGCATTGCCTGCAAGTTGTGCGAGGCTGTGTGCCCCGCCATGGCGATCACGATTGAGTCTGACGTGCGTGATGACGGCTCGCGCCGTACAACGCGCTATGACATCGACTTGACCAAGTGCATCTTCTGCGGCTTCTGCGAGGAAAGCTGTCCGGTTGATTCGATCGTGGAAACACAGATCTTGGAATACCACGGCGAAAAACGTGGCGACCTGTACTTCACCAAGGACATGCTGCTGGCTGTGGGTGATCGTTATGAAACCGACATCGCCGCTGCTAAAGCGGCTGATGCCAAGTACCGCTAAAGCGGCTCCTGATCCAGAAAGATTCGAATCATGGATGCCAAAACTGGTTTCTTTTATCTCTTTGCCGCGGTAATGCTGTTTGCAGCTTTCCGCGTGATCACGTCGCGTAACCCTGTTCACGCGGTGTTGAACTTGATCCTGGCTTTTTCGCAAGCTGCTGGTATTTGGCTGCTGCTGAAAGCGGAATTCTTGGGCATTGCCTTGGTGGTGGTGTACCTGGGCGCGGTGATGGTGCTGTTTATGTTCGTCGTGATGATGTTGGATATCCGCATTGATCGCGTACGTCAGGGTTTCTGGAAGCACTTTCCTGTGGCAGCGTTTGTCGGTGCAGTAGTTGCTTTGGAAATGGCGCTGGTACTAATGGCAGGCTTTGGCTCTGTTGATGAGGTCAAGCCTGTTGCCGAACTGCTGAACCAGCAAGGAGAAGTGCTGCCTTATTCCAATACCCAAGCATTGGGCCGTCTGCTGTACACCCAATACTTGTACCCCGTTGAAATTGCCGCCGTTTTGTTGCTGGTGGCAATGATCACCGCGATTGCGTTGACGCTACGTAAGCGCAAGGACACCAATAAAGCGATCAACCCTGCGATCCAGGTACGTGTACGTGCTGCGGACCGAATCAGCCTGGTCAAGATGGCAGCCACCAAGGCTCCTGTTGCTCCTGCTGCTACAGAGGGTGAGACCGCTGTGGAGGAGAAAAAATGACGCTCACACTAGGGCATTTCCTGACGCTGGGAGCGATGTTGTTCGCTATCTCGGTGATCGGTATTTTTCTGAACCGGAAAAATCTGATCGTCTTGCTGATGTGCATTGAACTGATGCTCTTGGCGGTCAACACCAACTTTGTGGCCTTCTCCCACTACCTGGGCGACATGCATGGCCAAGTGTTTGTGTTCTTCATCCTGACAGTTGCGGCTGCGGAATCGGCGATTGGCTTGGCCATCCTGGTGCTGCTGTTCCGTAACAAGTCCAGTATCAATGCGGAAGATCTCGACACCCTCAAGGGTTGAGACGCCGGTATTTGCAAGGTTCTGAAGAATGAGTCAAACACTTTCTGCATCCATGCTCCTGGCAGTACCGCTGGCTCCGCTGGCGGGTTCTGTTCTGGCAGGCATATTTGGCACGGCCTTTGGTGGCAACAAGTTCGGTCGTGGCATCAGTCACTCGCTGACCATCTTGGGCGTGCTGATCTCTTTCATCTTGTCGGCACTGGTTTTTCAATCGGTGGTTTTCGACGGAGCGCGCTTTGATCAAACCATTTACGAATGGATGACGGTCGGCAGCCTAAAGATGGAAGTCGGTTTCTTGATCGACTCCATCACCGCCATGATGATGTGCGTGGTGACCTTTGTGTCACTGATGGTGCATATCTACACGATGGGTTATATGGAAGAAGATGACGGTTACAACCGTTTCTTCTCGTACATCTCCCTGTTTACCTTCTCCATGCTGATGCTGGTGATGAGTAACAACCTGCTGCAGCTGTTCTTTGGCTGGGAAGCGGTGGGCTTGGTGTCGTACCTGCTGATTGGCTTCTATTACAAGAAGCCCACGGCCACGTTTGCCAACATGAAGGCATTCTTGGTCAACCGTGTGGGTGACTTTGGTTTCATCTTGGGTATTGGTCTGATTGCTGCCTATACCGGCACGCTGCACTACGCTGAAATCTTTGCCAAGTTGCCAGAATTTGCCACGCAAACTTTGCCTGGCACCGATTGGTCGCTGGTCACAGTGACTGCCATTTGCTTGTTCATTGGTGCGATGGGTAAGTCGGCGCAGTTCCCGCTGCATGCTTGGCTGCCAGACTCCATGGAAGGCCCCACACCTATCTCCGCACTGATCCACGCGGCGACCATGGTGACGGCGGGTATCTTCATGGTATCGCGCATGTCGCCCTTGTATGAAATGTCGGATGTGGCACTGAACTTCATTTTGGTGATCGGTTCCATCACTGCCCTGTTCATGGGTATCTTGGGCATCATCCAGAACGACATCAAGCGCGTGATTGCGTACTCCACGCTGTCGCAGCTGGGTTATATGACGATTGCGCTGGGTGTGTCGGCCTACTCCGTGGCCACGTTCCACCTGATGACTCACGCGTTCTTCAAAGCGTTGCTGTTCCTCGGGGCTGGCTCTGTGATTATGGGTATGCACCACAACCAAGACATTCGCTGGATGGGTGGCGTGCGCAAATACATGCCCATCACTTGGATCACGTTCCTGTTGGGCAACTTGGCACTGATCGGTACGCCTTTCTTCTCGGGTTTTTACTCGAAGGACGCGATCATTGAAGCCGTACATGCCTCGAACCTGCCAGCCTCCGGTTTTGCCAACTTTGCCGTTCTGGCTGGTGTGTTCATCACGGCGTTCTACTCGTTCCGTCTGTACTTCATCGTGTTCCACGGTAAAGAGCGTTACGACCAGAATCCGGATGCGCACCACGATGACCACCACGGTCATGACGATCACGGCCATGGTCACGATGCCAAGCCGCATGAGTCGCCTTGGGTGGTGACGGCGCCGCTGGTGCTGCTGGCTATTCCCTCGGTAGTGATTGGTGCGATTGCACTGATGCCCATGTTGTTCGGTGGCTTCTTTGATGGAGTGATCTTCATCGATCACGCCAAGCACCCCGCGATGACGGAGCTGGCAGAGAAGATTCACGGCTGGTTGCCTATGGCCCTGCACGGTTTCCAGACAGCGCCTTTCTGGTTGGCTTTGGCAGGCGTTGTAGTTTCGTACCTCTTCTACATGGTCAAACCAGAGATTCCTGCGGGCATCATGGCTTTCTCCAAAAAGATTGGTCTGTACCAAGTCCTGGAAGGCAAGTACGGCGTGGACTGGGTGTACGAAAACATCTTTGCCCGTGGCGCACGTGTCCTCGGTACCGTGTTCTGGAAGGCCGGTGACCAAGCCGTTATCGATGGCGCGCTTGTTAATGGCTCTTGGAAGATTGTGGGCAAGATTGCTTCGGTGATCCGCTGGTTCCAGTCTGGTTACATCTACCACTACGCGTTGGTCATGATTTTGGGCATTTTCTTGCTCATGACCTACTTCGTGTGGCTCAACAAGTAAGGAAGAAAAATGGGTTTGTTGAGTCTTGCCATTTGGACACCTATCGTCTTTGGTGTCCTGCTGCTGGCCTTCGGTAAAGACAGTTGCGCGCGTGGCGTGCGCTGGGTCGCACTGATTGGCTCCATCTTGGGCCTGCTGGTTACGGTACCGCTGTATACAGGCTTTGATACTTCTTCGGCGAACATGCAGTTCGTTGAAAAGCTGCTGTGGATTGAGCGTTTCAATATCCACTACCACCTGGGCCTGGATGGCCTGTCGTTCTGGTTTGTGCCGCTGACGGCCTTCATCACCGTGATCGTGGTGCTGGCTTCGTGGGAAAACATCACCGAGCGTGTGAACCAGTACATGGGCGCGTTCCTGGTGCTGTCGGGTCTGATGATCGGCGTGTTCGCGGCATTGGATGGACTGTTGTTCTACGTGTTCTTCGAAGCCACCCTGATCCCGATGTATCTGATCATCGGTATCTGGGGCGGCCCCAACAAGATCTACGCTGCCTTCAAGTTCTTCCTGTACACCCTGATGGGCTCGCTGCTCACCCTGGTGGCCATCATCTACTTGTACAACGTCTCCGGTGGCAGCTTTGACATCCAGACGTGGCACAAACTGCCTCTGGGTTCCTTGCCCCAGACCCTGGTGTTCTTCGCCTTCTTTGCGGCGTTTGCCGTGAAGGTGCCCATGTTCCCGGTGCACACCTGGTTGCCCGACGTGCACGTGGAAGCGCCCACCGGCGGCTCTGCCGTTCTGGCGGCCATCATGCTGAAGCTGGGTGCATACGGTTTCCTGCGTTTTTCTCTGCCTATCGCTCCAGACGCCTCGCGTGAATGGGCGTGGCTGATGATTGCGCTGTCGCTGATCGCGGTGGTCTACGTGGGCATGGTTGCCTTGGTGCAAAAGGACATGAAGAAGCTGGTGGCTTATTCGTCCGTGGCGCACATGGGCTTTGTGACTCTGGGCTTCTTTATCTTCAACGACCTGGGCGTGTCCGGCGGTATCGTGCAGATGATTGCTCACGGCTTTGTCTCGGGTGCGATGTTCCTGTGTATTGGCGTGCTGTATGACCGCGTGCATTCGCGTGAAATCGCTGCCTATGGTGGTGTGGTCAACACCATGCCCAAGTTCGCAGCGTTTGCACTCTTGTTTGCGATGGCCAACTGCGGTTTGCCAGCCACTGCCGGTTTTGTGGGCGAGTGGATGGTGATCTTGGGCGCCGTGCAGTTCAACTTCTGGGTGGGCCTGCTGGCTGCAACGGCACTGATTTTTGGTGCGGCTTACACCCTGTGGATGTACAAGCGTGTCTACTTGGGCCCCGTGGGCAACGACAACGTCAAGAACCTGGAAGACATCGGTTGCCGCGAGTTCTTGATTTTGGCGATCTTGGCCATTGCGGTGTTGTACATGGGCCTGTATCCCAAGCCCTTTACTGACGTGATGGATCCCTCGGTGGCAGAGCTGCTCAAGCACGTCGCCCAATCCAAGCTTCCTTGACCAGACTGAACTGAGAGATTGAGATGATTGACAACATCAGCTGGCTTTCGATCTATCCAGAGATCGTGCTCTTCGTCATGGGGTGCGTGATTACTCTGGTGGATCTGGGTGTGAAAAGCACCCGTCGTACGGGCACCTATGTGCTGACCATGTTGACCTTGGCCTTGGTGGCCATCATGCAAGCCAACTACGCTTTGAGTGGCAACACCTTCTATGGCTGGAGCAACATGGTTGTCTCTGATGCCATGGGCAACTGGCTCAAGTGTTTTGCCACGGTCGCCATGATGGTGACCTTGGTCTACGCCCGCCCTTACTCGGCGGATCGTGACATGTTGCGTGGCGGTGAGCTGTTCACCCTGTCTATCTTTGCGCTGCTGGGCATGTTCATCATGATCAGTGCCAACAACTTGCTGCTGATCTATCTGGGTCTGGAGCTGTTGACACTGGCCAGCTATGCGCTGGTAGCTTTGCGTCGGGATCACACGGTATCCACCGAAGCCGCCATGAAGTACTTTGTGCTGGGTTCGCTGGCATCGGGCTTCTTGCTCTATGGCTTGTCCATGGTGTATGGCGCTACCGGTTCGCTGGATATTGGTGAAATCTTCAAGGCCATCAGCTCGGGCGAACTCAAGCACCAAGTGCTGGTGTTTGGCTTGGTTTTTGTCGTGGCAGGTTTGGCATTCAAGTTGGGCGTGGCACCTTTCCACATGTGGGTGCCCGATGTCTACCACGGTGCACCTACCGCCATCACGGCCTTGATTGGCGGCGCGCCCAAGCTGGCTGCGTTTGCGATTGTGATTCGCTTGCTGGTGGATGGCATGCTGCCCTTGGCGTTTGACTGGCAGCAAATGCTGGCGGTGCTGGCGATTGCCTCGCTGCTGATTGGTAACTTGGCCGCGATCGCACAAACCAACCTCAAGCGCATGCTGGCCTACTCGACCATCTCGCAAATGGGCTTTGTATTGCTGGGCCTGCTGTCGGGTGTGATCGGTGGGGAAGTAGATCCAGCGCGTGCCGCCAACGCGTACAGCTCGTCGATGTTCTACGTGGTGACTTACGTACTGACCACGCTGGCAACGTTCGGTGTGATCTTGCTGCTGTCACGCGAAGGCTTTGAGAGCGAAGAGATCGCCGACTTTGCGGGCCTGAATCAGCGCAGCCCCTTGTACGCCGGCATCATGGCTGCGTGCTTGTTCTCCATGGCTGGTATTCCACCTCTGGTGGGCTTTTACGCCAAGCTGTCGGTGCTGCAAGCGCTGGTGGCTTCGGGTGAGACTTTCTACATCGGCCTGGCGATCTTCGCCGTACTCATGTCCTTGATTGGCGCCTTCTATTACCTGCGGGTCGTGAAGGTCATGTACTTCGACAAGCCCTTGACCGCTACCACCGTGTCTGCGCCTTGGGATGTGCGTGCGGTGCTGACCGTCAACGGTGCACTGGTTTTGATCCTGGGCATTGTTCCCGGTGGTTTGATGTCCTTGTGCGCCGATGCGATCGTGCGTGCGCTGGCATCCTGACCGATAATCTGAAGCGTGACTCAAACCGCTTCTATTTGGTTGGTGATTTTGGCGGCCCTGGTGGCCGCCAATTTGCCTTTTATGAATGAACGCTGGCTCATGGCTGGCCCTGTTGCAGCTTCTTCCAAGAAGCCGTTGTGGGGCAGGTTGTTTGAGCTGGTACTGCTGTACTTTGTGGTTGGCGCGCTGGCATTGCTGCTGGAGCGCCGCTCGGGTCAGATTTATCCCCAAGGCTGGGAGTTCTACGCCATCACGGCGACACTGTTTATGACATTGGCCTTCCCGGGCTTTGTCTGGCGTTACCTTACCAAGCGCCGCAGCCGCTAAGCTGCGCGCTTCGCACAAAGGCAGGGTTGCGACTCTGCCTTTTTTATTGTCCTTATCTGTTGTTGTGCACACATGAAGGTGTTTGACCTGCATTGCCCCCAAGACCACATCTTTGAAGGCTGGTTTGCTTCTGAGGTGGATTTTCAGCGCCAGCTGGAGCGTGGTTTGGTGGAATGCCCCATGTGTGGCAGTAAACAGTTGCGCAAAGGCTTGAGTGCCCCGCGTCTTAACTTGGGCGCAAAGCCGGAGGCATCTGCAAGCGCAGTGCCTGCAGAGCAAACCGCCCCTTCACCAGCCACCACCACTACGCAGGAGCGCCAGAGGCTGCATGCCTTGCAGGCAGCCTGGTTGGAAGCGTCGCGCAAGATTGCCGCAAACACCGAAGACGTGGGTGAAAAATTTGCCGATGAGGCTTTGCGCATGCACAAAGGACAAGAACCAGAGCGCCCCATCCGTGGGCAAGCCACGCCCCAGCAGGCAATCGAATTGCTGGAAGAAGGGGTGCCTGTGCTGCCCCTGATCTTGCCTAAAAACAGCAAAGAAACACTGCAATAAGCATTGCTGTGCGGCATTAAAAGTAGAGCGCTTGGCGCTTGCCTTTTCATGTTTTCCGATTGTTTCTTGCCTGAAATTATTGATCTCACTGCGCAGGCAGCTATCTTTTTTTATGTCTCGTGCTGCCACGTTAACCCGCGTACCAGCGCTCATGGTTCTGCTGAAGCTGACAAAAAGCCGTCGACATGCAGGTTGAGTGACAGCTTTTTAAGATCGATAGTTAGTGTTTGCTTTCTGTTTTTGATTCGTCAAATAGCGATTTCTTGTTTTAGTAACAGAGAGTAGGGTAAGTGCTTAGGTTGTAAGTCATAGGCACAAGCCCTAGTGCGGGGGCTGAAACCTCGCACATACGATGCACCGCAACATTCGACACGGTGCATGCATGCCAAGGCGGCCAAAAACTGCCTGGTGCTGCACCTTCACCACGGAGCAGCCCACGCGCATGAGCGACGCCATTCTTCAAACTACCAACCTCACCAAAGAGTTCAAAGGCTTCACTGCGGTGAGCAAAGTGAACCTGTCGGTGCAACGCGGCAGCATCCATGCACTGATTGGCCCCAACGGTGCGGGCAAAACCACGTGCTTTAACCTGCTGACCAAGTTTTTGGAGCCGACCTCGGGTGAAATTCGTTTTAACGGCCAAGACATCACCCGCGAAGCGCCAGCACAAATTGCTCGCCGAGGAGTGATCCGCTCGTTTCAGATCTCTGCCGTTTTTCCCCATCTGACGTTGATGGAGAACGTGCGCGTCGGTCTTCAGCGCCAGCTGGGTACGGCATTTCACTTCTGGAAAAGCGAAAAAACACTGAATCAGCTCAACGATCGTGCCATGCAGCTGCTGGCCGAAGTCGGTCTGGAAGACATGGCCGATGAAGTCACGGTTAACCTGCCTTATGGCCGCAAGCGGGCTCTGGAAATTGCCACCACGCTGGCGATGGAGCCTGAGTTGATGCTGCTGGACGAACCCACACAGGGCATGGGCCACGAAGATGTGGATCGCGTGACCCAGCTGATCAAAAAAGTGTCGGCAGGGCGCACCATTTTGATGGTGGAGCACAACATGAAAGTGATCTCCACCATTGCGGACCGCATCACCGTGCTGCAGCGCGGTGCGGTGCTGGCCGAGGGCAATTACGCCGAAGTCTCGAACAACGCACAGGTGATGGAAGCCTATATGGGCACGACCGACGGCCAACTGCAAGGAGCGCACTGATGACGACTCCTGCACTCGAAATTCGCAATCTAGAAGCTTGGTACGGTGAGTCGCACGTGCTGCACGGCGTTGACATGGTGGTGCAACCCGGCGAAGTGGTAACGCTGCTGGGGCGCAATGGCGCAGGGCGCACGTCCACCATGCGTGCGGTCATGGGGCTGACGGGCGCGCGCAAGGGTTCCGTCAAGATCAATGGCCAGGAAGCGATTGGCTTGCCGACCCACAAGATTGCGCACTTTGGCGTGGGCTACTGCCCTGAAGAGCGCGGCATTTTCTCCAGCCTCTCGTGCGAAGAAAACCTGCTGCTGCCACCACAGCTCAAAACCGGCCATGAAGGCATGAGCGTAGAAGAGATCTACGCCATGTTCCCGAACTTGGCCGAGCGCCGCAACAGCCAGGGAACGCGCTTGTCGGGTGGTGAGCAGCAGATGCTGGCCGTAGCGCGCATTTTGCGCACTGGTGCGCGGCTGCTGTTGCTCGATGAAATCTCTGAAGGCTTGGCGCCCGTCATCGTGCAAGCGCTGGCTCGCATGATCAACACCCTGCGCGACAAGGGCTACACCATCGTCATGGTGGAGCAGAACTTCCGCTTTGCAGCGCCGCTGGCAGACCGCTTTTATGTGATGGAGCACGGCCGCATTGTGGAGACGTTCAATGCCGCACAGCTCGACGCCAAGATGCCCGTCCTCAATGAATTGCTAGGTGTCTGACCTGGCTTTGCCTCCCTTTTTTCTCCATACAACAACAAGGAAACAACCATGCACGCTTTGCGTACCCCTTTGACTGTTTTGACCCTGTCGCTGGCTATGGCCGGCATGGCCCAGGCACAGACACCTGACAAGATCAAAATTGGTTTCATCACGGATATGTCCAGCAACTACGCGGACGTGGATGGCAAAAACGGTGCAATTGCGATTCAGATGGCCATTGATGACTTCGGTGGCAAAGTGCTGGGCAAGCCGATCGAGCTGCTGACCCAAGACCACCAGCACAAGCCAGACATTGCCGCCACCAAGGCGCGCGAGTGGATCGATACCCAAAACCTGTCCATGCTGTTTGGTGGCACTAACTCGGGTGTGGCGCTGGCATTGGCCAAGGTGGCACAAGAGAAAAAGCGCGTGTACTTCAACAGCGGTGCCGGTGCATCGGCGCTGACCAACGAGCAGTGCACGCCCTACACCATCCACTACACCTATGACACCGTGGCACTGGCCAAGGGCACAGGCGGCGCTGTGGTGGATAACGGCGGCAAGGAATGGTTCTTCCTGACGGCGGACTATGCCTTTGGCCACTCACTGGAAAACGATACTGCCAAGGTCGTGAAGGCCAAGGGTGGCACGGTCAAGGGCAGCGTGCGCCACCCTCTGAATGCGTCGGATTTCTCCAGCTTCTTGCTGCAGGCCCAAAACTCCAAGGCCCAAATTCTGGGCTTGGCCAATGCGGGTGGCGACACCATCAACGCCATCAAGGCCGCACGTGAGTTTGGCATCAACAAAAGCATGAAGATGGCAGGCTTGCTGGTGTTCCTGACTGACATCCACTCGCTGGGGCTGAAGAACACCGAAGGTCTGCTGCTGACCACCAGCTGGGACTGGAACCTGAACGACGAAACCCGTGCGTTTGGCAAGAAGTTTGAAGCCAAAACCAAGCGCATGCCGACCGACGTGCAGGCCGCCAACTACTCGGCCACCATGAACTATCTGAAGGCGGTGGAGAAGGCCGGAACGGTAGATGCCGACAAGGTGATGGCGGTGCTCAAGAGCACACCACTCAAAGACTTTTACGCGCAAGGCGTGATCCGTCCGGATGGCCGCTACGCCCACGATATGTACCTGATGCAAGTGAAGTCGCCTGCAGAGTCCAAGCAAGCTTGGGACTACTACAAGGTCGTGACCAAGTTGACGCCGGACCAGGTCTGGACGACCAAGGAAGAGAGCAAGTGCGCTTTGTGGAAATAAAGCCTTAAGCCTCTATCGGGCAGGGTGATGCGCTCTGTCCCAGTACCCGTTTTCGCGTTCTCAAGTGTTTGCCGCCGGCGCACATTCCGTGCAAAGGCATTGGTTTTACAAGGCGTAAGCCACCCCACCCACCAAGGAGACAAGGCAATGAAGCAGCAGCGCAATTATTCGAAGTTGGCTCTCACGCTCGCGGCAGCGGGCTTGATGGCCGCCACGGCACACGCGCAGTCACCAGACAAAGTGCGTATTGGTTTTGTGACCGATATGTCGAGTCTGTACGCCGATGTGGAAGGCAAAAACGGTGTACTGGCCATGCAAATGGCGATTGATGACTTTGGTGGCAAGGTGCTGGGCAAGCCGATTGAGCTGCTTTCGGCAGACCACCAAAACAAGGCCGATATTGCCGCCAGCAAAGCGCGGGAGTGGATTGATACCCAAGGTATCAGCCTGATTTTCAGTGGCACCAACTCGGGCACGGCACTGGCTGTCTCGCAAGTGGCCAATGAGAAAAAACGCTTGCACATCAACAATGGTGCAGGCACTTCCGCGCTGACCAACGAGCAGTGCAACCCCTACACCATCCACTACGCCTATGACACCGTGGCGCTGGCCAAGGGCACAGGCGGTGCGGTGGTTGATCGGGGTGGCAAAGACTGGTTCTTCCTGACGGCAGACTATGCCTTTGGCCAGGCGCTGGAGGCAGACACCACGGCGGTGATCAAAGCCAAGGGCGGCACGGTCAAGGGCAGTGTCAAGCACCCGCTGAACGCTTCGGACTTCTCCAGCTTCTTGCTGCAGGCCCAAAGCTCCAAGGCCCACATCTTGGGTCTGGCCAATGCGGGTGGCGACACCATCAATGCCATCAAGGCGGCCAAAGAGTTTGGCATCGACAAGAGCATGAAGACCGCAGGGTTGCTGGTGTTCTTGACCGATATCCACTCTCTGGGGTTGAAGAACACAGCGGGCTTGCTGCACACCACCAGCTGGTATTGGGACATGAACGATGAGTCGCGCAAGTTCGCCAACAAGTTCTTTGCCAAAACCAAGCGCATGCCCACTGATGTTCAGGCTGCAGACTACTCCGCCATCATGCAGTACCTGAAAGCGGTGCAAGCCGTGGGCAGCACCGATGCCGACAAGGTCATGGCACACCTCAAAAGCACACCGCTGTCTGACTTTTACGCCAAGGGCGTGATCCGTCCCGATGGCACTTACGCCCACGACATGTACCTCGTCGAGGCGAAAAAGCCAGAGGAATCTACCAAGCCTTGGGACTATCTGAAGGTGCTGCAGACCTTGCCTGCAGACACCGTCTGGACCACCAAAGCAGAAACCAAATGCGCGCTCTGGAAGTGATGTGAGGCAAGCACGCCCATCACAAGTGGGCGTGCACCGCGCATTCGCCAGGGCCATCCTGTTTAACCAAAAGCGTCTCTCTCATGGAAATCTTCGGTGTCTCACTGCCGGGCCTGCTCAGCCAGCTATTGCTGGGGCTGGTCAACGGCTCGTTTTATGCGATCTTGAGCCTTGGGCTAGCGGTCATCTTTGGCTTGCTCAACGTCATCAACTTTGCGCACGGCGCACTGTTCATGCTGGGGGCCATGGTCACGTGGATGGCCATGAACTACCTGGGTATCAACTACTGGGTGATGCTGATATTGGCGCCCATTGTGGTGGGTGCTTTTGGGGTGTTGATTGAGCGGTTTTTATTGCGCTGGATTTACAAGCTCGACCACCTGTACGGACTGCTGCTGACACTGGGCTTGTCGCTGCTGATTGAGGGCGTGTTCCGCTCCATCTACGGCGTATCGGGTCTGGGTTACGACACGCCAGAGCTGCTCGAAGGTGCCACCAACCTGGGCTTCATGATCTTGCCTAACTACCGTGCATGGGTCGTGGTGGCTTCGCTCGTCGTGTGTATTGCCACGTGGTATGTGATTGAGAAAACCCGTCTGGGTGCTTACCTGCGTGCAGGTACCGAGAACCCTCGGCTGGTCGAAGCCTTCGGCATCAACGTGCCCGTCATGGTCACGCTCACTTATGCCTTTGGCGTAGGTTTGGCGGCTTTTGCGGGCGTGCTGGCCGCACCGGTGTACCAAGTGACGCCGTTGATGGGGCAAAACCTCATCATCGTGGTGTTTGCCGTAGTGGTGATTGGGGGCATGGGCTCCATCATGGGCTCCATCCTGACGGGCCTGGGCCTGGGCGTGATTGAAGGCCTCACCAAAGTGTTTTATCCGGAAGCATCTTCCACCGTGGTGTTCGTCATCATGGTCATCGTTTTGCTGATTCGCCCCGCCGGCTTGTTCGGTAAAGAGAAATAAGAGGGGGCACACACCATGACTTCTAAGAAACTTGCATTCTTTGGCTATGGCTTGCTGCTGCTGGCCTTGATCGTCGCGCCTTTCTTTGGTGCCTACCCGGTGTTTGTCATGAAGCTGATGTGCTTTGCACTGTTTGCTTCGGCGTTCAACCTGTTGCTGGGCTATACGGGGCTGCTGTCTTTTGGGCATGCGGCATTCCTGGGCGGCGCAGCCTATATGGCGGGCCACGCCATCAAGGTCTGGAGCTTCACCCCGGAGCTGGGCATTATTTTGGGCACGCTGGGTGGTGCAGTCTTGGGGCTGGTAGCGGGTTGGCTGGCCATCCGCCGCCAAGGTATCTACTTCTCGATGATTACCTTGGCCCTGGCGCAGATGCTGTTCTTTGTGGCACTGCAAGCGCCGTTCACCGGTGGTGAAGATGGCCTGCAAGGTGTGCCTCGGGGCAAGCTGTTTGGCCTGATTGACCTGTCCAGTGACCTGACCATGTACTACGTGGCGCTGGTCATCTGTGTGCTGGGCTTCTTGGTGATTGTGCGTACGGTGCACTCGCCTTTCGGCCAGGTGCTCAAAGCCATCAAAGAGAACGAGCCGCGTGCCATCTCGCTGGGCTACGACGTCAATCGCTTCAAGCTGCTGGTGTTTGTCTTGTCTGCTGCGCTCACCGGCTTGGCAGGCTCTCTCAAGACCCTGGTGCTGGGCTTTGCTACCTTGTCCGATGTGCACTGGACATCGTCGGGCCATGTGGTGCTGATGACGCTGATGGGCGGCATGGGTACGCTGTCTGGGCCGATTGTTGGCTCGGCCATCGTGGTAGCGCTGGAAAACAAGATTGGAGATTTGGGCAGTTGGCTGGCCAAGCTCACGGGCTTTGAATGGTTCTCGACCTTGGGCGAGTCCGTCACCATCGTCACCGGCTTTATCTTTGTGGTCTGCGTACTGGCCTTCCGCCGTGGTGTGATGGGTGAACTCATTGCATGGCTGGCGCGCCGCAGAGGCAGCGGCAAAATGCTGTAGCCACCCAAAGGTGTAACCCCACAAAAAACCGCCTCAAGGGCGGTTTTTTGTTGGTCGACATATGCCTTGAGGGCTTAGCGCACGCCGTCAAATTGCTCCACAGGCACATCGTTGGGCTGGGCAATCATCTTCTTGAGTGTCTCGCCCATCGGCAAGTTCAAGTTCATCTGCTTGG
The DNA here is from genome assembly GCF_030162955.1 of Comamonas jiangduensis. Lineage (NCBI taxonomy): Bacteria > Pseudomonadati > Pseudomonadota > Betaproteobacteria > Burkholderiales > Comamonadaceae > Comamonas > Comamonas jiangduensis. The sequence continues at coordinate 4,970 of NZ_JARXOV010000003.1, read as the reverse complement.
GTGGGATAGGCTGCAGGTACCACTTGGCGTACAGGCGCTCCAAATCCCCATTCGCCATCATCTGGCGGATCACACCATCCACCGCTTGCTTGATGGCCGGATCCGCCTTGCTGAACTGAATGGCAATCGGCTCTGCACCAATGACTTCCCCCACAATTTTGAAGCCTTCGGGGTTCTTGCTTTGCGCGATCACGCCAGCGAGCATGTTGTCGTCCAGCACAAACGCATCGACGCGGCCTGACTCCAGCAGCAAGAACGCTTCAAACTGATCCTTGGCCATCAGGGTCTGAAACTGAATGCCGTGCTCGGCAGCAAAACGGCGCAGGATTTGCACTGCCGTGGTTCCCGTCAAGACAGAGACTTTTTTGCCGTCCAGCTGCTTGAAGCTGGTGATGGCCTGGTTGCGGGCCACGGCCATGCGCACTTCGCTGACATAGGTGGTCAGGCCAAACGCCACCTGGTCTTGGCGCTTGAGGCTGTTGGTCATGCTGGCACAGTTGAAATCTGCTGTGCCGTTTTGGATCAGCGGCATGGTGTTTTGCGGCGTGAGCACCATGTATTTGAGCTGGGCCTTGGGCGCAATGGTGCGCACCACTTGCTCGCACAACTCGGTGTGGTAGCCCACAAACTTTTCATTGGCCCCCAGGGCATAGGACATGGGCGTGGCACTTTCACGCACACCCAGCACCACTGTGCCCCCCGCTTGCCAGCGCTGCAGCGTAGCCGATGCTGCCCCAGGGGCTGCGGCGTACGCCGCAGAAGTAAAAACGGCTGCAGTCAGTGCAGCCGAGGCCAAAGAGAACTTCACAACAGACTTCATGGGGACTCGCAATCGGTAGGCCGCACCGCAGATGGGTGGCCTTTGCCGCAAATTGTCCCACTGGCTTAAGACATCACAGTGTTATGCAAATTCTGCAGCAGGGAATGCCCGCATGCGGTTTCTACGATGGCTGCAGCGTGCTTTGCAAGGCTTGGTGGGCATCGCCCTCCCACTGCGGTGGCAACTGGTGTTTGGCGCGCAGATAGTGGTGGGTGTACACCGCCAGATAGCGCTCCAGCACCTGTCCTGCATGCACATCGCGGGCGTCTGGGCTTAGTTCCAGGCACAGGGCCGCGACTTCACTGGTGCAAAAGTGATCGTCGCGTTTGGCACGGCGCAACTGGTAGTGGCTGATCTGCTCGGGCTGAAACCCCAAGACGGGAAAGCGATCCAGGTACGGACTTTTGCGAAACATCTTGCGCGCTTCGGACCAAGTCGCATCCAGCAAGATAAACAGCGGGCGCTTGCCGCTGTGCGGCGCATCACTGGCCAGTGCGGAGATTGCGCGCTCGGGCGGTTGCACGTACTCGCCGGGGAAAACCACATACGGCTGCCACTGCGGATCGTCCAGCAAAGCCAGCAGCTGTGCGTCCACCTCGGTGCGGCTCCAGCCAAAGGCAAAAGTGTCTTGCACCACATCGGCAATCAGCCAGCCGGTGTTGCTGGGCTTGAGAGGCTCTGCATCGTGCATCAGCAGGCACACCCCTGCACGTGTAGCTAACTGAGGGCGCAGCGCGCACATGCAGTGTGTGGGGCGCAGTCTACAGCCTTCACAGCGCTCGCCCTTGACGCCACCGCGGGCCAGAAAAGGCCGGGTGCTGCGTGCTAAACGGGCTGTGCGCAGGCGTGCGACAGCATGGGGAAAAGTGGGGGGGGCGTTGCGAGGTGCGGACATGGGCAGGGCGCTATTGTCGCAGCGGGCAGGTGGCAATGCAGCCGCATGGGCCAATGCAGCGCCGCTGCTGCCGCATCTTTAGTCTTTAGTGCCCGCCGCCGGCGCACTCCAGCTCAAACACCGGAACTTGCGCTTTGCGGCTGAGCCACATGCCGCCACCCAGTTCGCTAAAACTTTGCTTGAGGCCCTGGCGGTACAGCGCCGCACGGTGGCGGAACAAGCGCGGGTCGGTCAAGTCTTCGTCAATGATGTCGCGCTCGTAGTCTTCCTTGGCCACGGCTTCCAGGTACAAGGCGCCGCGTGAGAGCTTGCCCAGATTGTGCAAAGCCAGTTTCAGGTCTGCGGGGCTGAGGTAGGGCAGCACGCCTTGGCAGATCACCAGGTCAAACGGCTCGCTGCTCTGGTAATTCACCACGGAGCCACGCTCCCAGCCAAAGCGGCCGCACAGGTATTCGCTCAATTCCACACCGTGGTAGCTGCAGCCGGGAAACTGCTGCTGCACCACGCCTTTCCACAGGCCAATGCCACAGCCTACGTCCAGAACACGGGCCACGGGAACGCGCAAATATTTCAGGTAACTGCACACAAAAGTGCCCAGGCGTTCAATGTGCTCGGGGTCTACCACGCTGGTCTTTTTGTCAAAGTAAAAGCGCTGGTAGTACGCCTCGTCAAACCATTGGTCGCTCGCTGATTGCACGCGCTCTCCTGTGTAAAGGGGTGAAGAACGACTGACGCCCCCCGCCGCAGCATGCAGCACAGACCAGGCAGGGCAACAAGGTGTGGAGGGTGTGAAGTGGTTCCAAAGAAAGAGCCGCTGAGTATCGGGCATAGACCTTATCGGCATGCTCTGCTGCGGTATGGGTGCTAATTCTTTAGGAGCTAATGGCGCTTGCTGCATCTGCCTTGAGGGCAGATTTGGCAGGTATTTATAGAAAATCTACACGCAATGATCGACCACCCCATAGGTGTATTAGCAGTTTTTACGCATGTTTTTTGCGTGGCAGGCGTTCAGCCGCCAAGCATGCGCTGGTTGCGCTGCCCGCGCCTGACGCAGGAATCATCCGCCAAGCTTTGGTGCGGCGCACAAATTGATGGTGCTAGAACAATTTGCCAGGTATGGCAAGCCATTGCACTGCACGCCTGTGTTTGATCTATTCGGCTTGGGGCGGGGTTGGGCCTTTCTAGAATCCGCTGCGCATGACTGCCAATGCACTGGAGGGAGGAGTGGGCACCAGACCCACACAGAGCCAGTGCCGCGCTTGGCGCAGTTGGTGGTTGTGCGCCTTGCCACCTCATCAGAAAGCACTTTGTCATGATCTCGCGTCGCCAATTGGTGGCTGCTACGGCAGCGTCGGCCACTTTGTCTCCTTGGGGGGCGCTCAGCGCCTTCGCCAGCAATGGTCAGCCCGTGCGCTTGTTGGTGGGCTTTGCCGCAGGCGGCTCTGCCGACTATGTCGCGCGCCAGATGGGCATCCAACTGGCTGAAGAGCTGGGGGGGCCTGTGGTGGTGGAAAACCGCCCCGGCGCGGGGGGGCGCATTGCGGTAGAGGCGGTTAAAAACGCCAAGCCCGACGGCAACACCTTGCTGGTGACGCCCGGTGCCATCCTCACCATTTACCCCCATGTGTACGACAAGCTCAGCTATGACGCCGTGGCCGATCTGGCCCCCATCGCCAACCTGTGCGAGATGTCGTACAGCCTGAATATTGGCCCGGCGGTGCCCGAGAGCGTGCGCACCCTGAAAGACTTTGGCCTATGGCTCAAAGCCCATCCCAAGCAGGCCTCCTACGGCTCGGCGGGCGCAGGCACGGCCATGCACTTTTTGGGCGCCCTGTACGCCGCCCAGCTGGGTGTGGATTACCTGCACATTCCTTACAAGGGCGGTGTGCTGGCGCTGCAAGATGTCATGGCGGGGCAAATCCCCTCCAGTTTTAACGTAGCCAGCGAAGCCGTCGCGCAGATTGGCAACCCCAAGCTGCGTACCTTGGCCGTCACCAGCAAGCAGCGCATGCCACAGTTTCCCCAGGTGCCTACCTTTGCAGAGCAAGGCATGGATGCACTGACTGCCAGCGAATGGATGGGCCTGCTGGCCCCCAAGGGCACACCGGCTGCGCTGGTGCAACGCCTGCACCAGGCGGCTACGCGCAGTGTGGCGGCGCCCAAGGTGCAGCAGGCACTGGCGGAAATGGCGTTTACCGTCAACCAAGGCAGCACCGCAGACTTTGCCCAGCAACTGCGCCAGGACATCGCCAAATGGGCGCCCGTGGTGCAGCGCACAGGGTTCAAGGCCGAAGGTTGATGGCTGCGGTGCCGCTGTCGGCGGGGGGATTTGCCAAACGTGCATCAGCGCGGCTGGTAGGCACTGCGTAAGGGCTTTAAACAGGGTTCAGCACGCAGTGCAGCATTTTTCGTATACTCGCTCGGTTGTTTGCGCAAACAATGCTGATCTCACGCCAGTACGTCGAGCACTTCGACGAGAAAAAGAAAAGTGACAGCTGCAGAGACGTTCTGCCGTAATACGGTGATCGCGTAAGAGTCGCCGTCCAATACCATCACAAAGCCCGCTGCATGCGGGCTTTGTCGTTTCTGCCATGTCGCTTTGCACGCAGGGCAGCGTTTCAATATTTCAATAGGCATACGCCAGCAGCATGCGGGCCTGCGGTTGCTGGCTGGCCGACACCGCACGCTGCAGTCCAGCGAGCTTACGCCGCCTTGGGTGGGCGGTGCATCACACACACCTTGTTGCCCGCAGGGTCACGCAAATAGGCCAGATACAGCTTCATGCGCTCATCGCCGCGCCAGCCGGGGGCGTCTTCAATGGCGGTGCCGCCTGCAGCCAATGCTGCCTCATAGGCTTGCAGCGCCTGCTCGGTGGAATCGGCCGCAAAGCCCAGCGTAAAGCCATTGGCCGCCGTGGCAGGCTCACCATTGATGGGCAGGGTCACGCTGAAGGTGCTGCCCGCATGGCGCCAGAAATAGCGGTGGCGGTCTTGCACACCGGGCTTGGCACCCAAGGTGCCCAGCAGGGCGTTGTAGAACTTGACGGACGCATCGAGGTCATTGGCGCCGAGCATGACGTGGCTGAACATAGGGGGGTGTCTCCTCAGTAAGCGGTAGTGGGTCAGGGCTGGGGCGCTGCACAGCACCAGCCCGCACGCATGCTAACGCTTGCCCTGGCACGCAGCGCGTCACACAGGCGATGCAACCCATTAATTTTGATGGCTGCTAGCGCTTGCTGCGTAAGAATCAGAGGTG
>NZ_JARXOV010000029.1:0-13324 GCF_030162955.1 Comamonas jiangduensis | reverse complement strand
TCACAACGTGCGCAACTTCGTACTGTGGCAATCTCACCTCAACGGCAAAGCGCTAGAGCGTAATGGTGATTTGCTGGTGCCATTGGCAGGCAATGAGGTGTGGCACATCGCCAAGAGCGTGTCCAAGTGGACATGGCATAAGTTTGACCTGGCTGCGAGTGATGCACGGTTTAGTGCATTGCAGTCGCACAGAGGCAAACAGGCCATGCTCAAGCGCTGGGGCGATAACGAGGATAAGCAGGCCAGCGCACGGTTGATGGCTGCTTCTGGCATGACACAGCGTGCGATTGCTGCTGAGCTTGGAGTCAGTCAGAAGTCTGTGTCTAACTGGGTGAGTAATAGCCGTAATCAGTGCGACGCTGGCGGGGAAGCTTGAGTAATAACCATAATCAGATAACAGCCCGCAGGACTGTCCTTGAAGGGTTAGCGGCCTGCTGTCCCATACCCATAATCAGATCACAGGCCTTGTCATGCTGTCCTGGCTTTAATTTCTAAGTGGTGATTAGGTGGGCTGTCGATCAAATCGCAGCAGGCCGCTCGTGGGCATGTGGTCAACCTGGAGGGTTGTCCATCATGTCCACAGCCAGATCAATCACGCTCTTCGTGCTGGCCGCTTCCAGCAGTTACTAGCGCGGGGCTGTCGCGGGTAGTGAGGGTCAAGTCAACGACTTGTCCCGAGCACCCTCTACCGCCCGGCGTTCAATGGTGCTATCGCGCCCAATCCCTGTTTTTCAAGTCGCGCAGCACGCATAGTGCTTACTGGGCAAGATTCGGAATACCAAGTACGAGAAGGACGGCCAGACGGTCTACGGGACCGACTTCATTGCCGATAAGGTGGATTATCTGGACACCAAGGCACCAGGCGGGTCAAATCAGGAATAAGGGCACATTGCCCCGGCGTGAGTCGGGGCAATCCCGCAAGGAGGGTGAATGAATCGGACGTTTGACCGGAAGGCATACAGGCAAGAACTGATCGACGCGGGGTTTTCCGCCGAGGATGCCGAAACCATCGCAAGCCGCACCGTCATGCGTGCGCCCCGCGAAACCTTCCAGTCCGTCGGCTCGATGGTCCAGCAAGCTACGGCCAAGATCGAGCGCGACAGCGTGCAACTGGCTCCCCCTGCCCTGCCCGCGCCATCGGCCGCCGTGGAGCGTTCGCGTCGTCTCGAACAGGAGGCGGCAGGTTTGGCGAAGTCGATGACCATCGACACGCGAGGAACTATGACGACCAAGAAGCGAAAAACCGCCGGCGAGGACCTGGCAAAACAGGTCAGCGAGGCCAAGCAGGCCGCGTTGCTGAAACACACGAAGCAGCAGATCAAGGAAATGCAGCTTTCCTTGTTCGATATTGCGCCGTGGCCGGACACGATGCGAGCGATGCCAAACGACACGGCCCGCTCTGCCCTGTTCACCACGCGCAACAAGAAAATCCCGCGCGAGGCGCTGCAAAACAAGGTCATTTTCCACGTCAACAAGGACGTGAAGATCACCTACACCGGCGTCGAGCTGCGGGCCGACGATGACGAACTGGTGTGGCAGCAGGTGTTGGAGTACGCGAAGCGCACCCCTATCGGCGAGCCGATCACCTTCACGTTCTACGAGCTTTGCCAGGACCTGGGCTGGTCGATCAATGGCCGGTATTACACGAAGGCCGAGGAATGCCTGTCGCGCCTACAGGCGACGGCGATGGGCTTCACGTCCGACCGCGTTGGGCACCTGGAATCGGTGTCGCTGCTGCACCGCTTCCGCGTCCTGGACCGTGGCAAGAAAACGTCCCGTTGCCAGGTCCTGATCGACGAGGAAATCGTCGTGCTGTTTGCTGGCGACCACTACACGAAATTCATATGGGAGAAGTACCGCAAGCTGTCGCCGACGGCCCGACGGATGTTCGACTATTTCAGCTCGCACCGGGAGCCGTACCCGCTCAAGCTGGAAACCTTCCGCCTCATGTGCGGATCGGATTCCACCCGCGTGAAGAAGTGGCGCGAGCAGGTCGGCGAAGCCTGCGAAGAGTTGCGAGGCAGCGGCCTGGTGGAACACGCCTGGGTCAATGATGACCTGGTGCATTGCAAACGCTAGGGCCTTGTGGGGTCAGTTCCGGCTGGGGGTTCAGCAGCCAGCGCTTTACTGGCATTTCAGGAACAAGCGGGCACTGCTCGACGCACTTGCTTCGCTCAGTATCGCTCGGGACGCACGGCGCGCTCTACGAACTGCCGATAAACAGAGGATTAAAATTGACAATTGTGATTAAGGCTCAGATTCGACGGCTTGGAGCGGCCGACGTGCAGGATTTCCGCGAGATCCGATTGTCGGCCCTGAAGAAAGCTCCAGAGATGTTCGGGTCCGTTTACGAGCACGAGGAGAAAAAGCCCATGGAGGCGTTCGCTGAACGGTTGCGAGATGCCGTGGCATTCGGCGCCTACATCGACGGCGAGATCATTGGGCTGTCGGTCTTCAAACAGGAGGACGGCCCCAAGGACGCTCACAAGGCGCATCTGTCCGGCGTTTTCGTGGAGCCCGAACAGCGAGGCCGAGGGGTCGCCGGTATGCTGCTGCGGGCGGTGATAGACTATGGCCGCGAGCATGTGGAGCAGATCATGCTGACGGTTGCGGAAGGGAACGAAGCCGCTATAAACCTCTATCAGCGATCGGCTCGTTGCCCTGCGCCGCTCCAAAGCCCGCGACGCAGCGCCGGCAGGCAGAGCAAGTAGAGGGCAGCGCCTGCAATCCATGCCCACCCGTTCCACGTTGTTATAGAAGCCGCATAGATCGCCGTGAAGAGGAGGGGTCCGACGATCGAGGTCAGGCTGGTGAGCGCCGCCAGTGAGCCTTGCAGCTGCCCCTGACGTTCCTCATCCACCTGCCTGGACAACATTGCTTGCAGCGCCGGCATTCCGATGCCACCCGAAGCAAGCAGGACCATGATCGGGAACGCCATCCATCCCCGTGTCGCGAAGGCAAGCAGGATGTAGCCTGTGCCGTCGGCAATCATTCCGAGCATGAGTGCCCGCCTTTCGCCGAGCCGGGCGGCTACAGGGCCGGTGATCATTGCCTGGGCGAGTGAATGCAGAATGCCAAATGCGGCAAGCGAAATGCCGATCGTGGTCGCGTCCCAGTGAAAGCGATCCTCGCCGAAAATGACCCAAAGCGCGGCCGGCACCTGTCCGACAAGTTGCATGATGAAGAAGACCGCCATCAGGGCGGCGACGACGGTCATGCCCCGGGCCCACCGGAACGAAGCGAGCGGGTTGAGAGCCTCCCGGCGTAACGGCCGGCGTTCGCCTTTGTGCGACTCCGGCAAAAGGAAACAGCCCGTCAGGAAATTGAGGCCGTTCAAGGCTGCCGCGGCGAAGAACGGAGCGTGGGGGGAGAAACCGCCCATCAGCCCACCGAGCACAGGTCCCGCGACCATCCCGAACCCGAAACAGGCGCTCATGAAGCCGAAGTGCCGCGCGCGCTCATCGCCATCAGTGATATCGGCAATATAAGCGCCGGCTACCGCCCCAGTCGCCCCGGTGATGCCGGCCACGATCCGCCCGATATAGAGAACCCAAAGGAAAGGCGCCGTCGCCATGATGGCGTAGTCGACAGCAGCGCCGGCCAGCGAGACGAGCAAGACCGGCCGCCGCCCGAAACGATCCGACAGCGCGCCCAGCACAGGTGCGCAGGCAAATTGCATCAACGCATACAGCGCCAGCAGAATGCCATAGTGGGCGGTGACGTCGTTCGAGTGAACCAGATCGCGCAGGAGGCCCGGCAGCACCGGCATAATCAGGCCGATGCCGACAGCGTCGAGCGCGACAGTGCTCAGAATTACGATCAGGGGTCTGTTGGGTTTCACGTCTGGCCTCCGGACCAGCCTCCGCTGGTCCGATTGAACGCGCGGATTCTTTATCACTGATAAGTTGGTGGACATATTATGTTTATCAGTGATAAAGTGTCAAGCATGACAAAGTTGCAGCCGAATACAGTGATCCGTGCCGCCCTGGACCTGTTGAACGAGGTCGGCGTAGACGGTCTGACGACACGCAAACTGGCGGAACGGTTGGGGGTTCAGCAGCCGGCGCTTTACTGGCACTTCAGGAACAAGCGGGCGCTGCTCGACGCACTGGCCGAAGCCATGCTGGCGGAGAATCATACGCATTCGGTGCCGAGAGCCGACGACGACTGGCGCTCATTTCTGATCGGGAATGCCCGCAGCTTCAGGCAGGCGCTGCTCGCCTACCGCGATGGCGCGCGCATCCATGCCGGCACGCGACCGGGCGCACCGCAGATGGAAACGGCCGACGCGCAGCTTCGCTTCCTCTGCGAGGCGGGTTTTTCGGCCGGGGACGCCGTCAATGCGCTGATGACAATCAGCTACTTCACTGTTGGGGCCGTGCTTGAGGAGCAGGCCGGCGACAGCGATGCCGGCGAGCGCGGCGGCACCGTTGAACAGGCTCCGCTCTCGCCGCTGTTGCGGGCCGCGATAGACGCCTTCGACGAAGCCGGTCCGGACGCAGCGTTCGAGCAGGGACTCGCGGTGATTGTCGATGGATTGGCGAAAAGGAGGCTCGTTGTCAGGAACGTTGAAGGACCGAGAAAGGGTGACGATTGATCAGGACCGCTGCCGGAGCGCAACCCACTCACTACAGCAGAGCCATGTAGACAACATCCCCTCCCCCTTTCCACCGCGTCAGACGCCCGTAGCAGCCCGCTACGGGCTTTTTCATGCCCTGCCCTAGCGTCCAAGCCTCACGGCCGCGCTCGGCCTCTCTGGCGGCCTTCTGGCGCTCCTGCTGCGGCGTCCGCTCGTGGGCCGTGGCGCGGGTCCGCGCGCCGGCCTCGTGCGCCTGGCGCTCGCGGGCGAGGTCCAGGGCGGCCGTCTTCACGTTCTGCCTTGCGCAGATGAGATAGATCTAGCGTGGACTCAAGGCTCTCGCGAATGGCTCGCGTTGGAAACTTTCATTGACACTTGAGGGGCACCGCAGGGAAATTCTCGTCCTTGCGAGAACCGGCTATGTCGTGCTGCGCATCGAGCCTGCGCCCTTGGCTTGTCTCGCCCCTCTCCGCGTCGCTACGGGGCTTCCAGCGCCTTTCCGACGCTCACCGGGCTGGTTGCCCTCGCCGCTGGGCTGGCGGCCGTCTATGGCCCTGCAAACGCGCCAGAAACGCCGTCGAAGCCGTGTGCGAGACACCGCGGCCGCCGGCGTTGTGGATACCTCGCGGAAAACTTGGCCCTCACTGACAGATGAGGGGCGGACGTTGACACTTGAGGGGCTACTCGTCCGTGTCCTAACGCGGCGCGCGACTGCGCGATCACCAACGCACTCAAACAGCCGTCGCGCTTCGCTACGTGGGGCTGCAGCCCCACACCCCGCCATTCATATGACCGCTCATCCATTTCGTAACGTATTTTAAAATATAAATATTACGTATTTCATAAATATACGATACGATATGAAATATCAATACGAAAGGCTGTTGTATGGCGCGCACAGGGGTTACATTCGAGCAGGTTTCGGCGGCTGCAGATGCGCTTGCGGGCGAGGGTAAAACACCCAGCATCACCGCTGTGCGCGAGAAGCTGGGCACAGGTAGCCCCAATACCATCCATGCGCATTTGAAAACATGGCGCGAGGCTCGCCCTGTGGCCCGCGCAGAGGCCGTAGAGCTTCCTGCTGACTTGCGCAATGCCATCGCCCATGAAATGCAGAAAACGGCGAGTGCTGCCCGTGCTGAGGTACAGGAGCTGCTTGTCCAGGCGCAGGCAGAAGCTGCAGAGCTGGCCCGTGCAGGTGAAGAGCTTGAGGTCGAGCGTGACCAGTTGGCTGAGCAGGTGCTCGTGCTGACCACCGAGAGGGACACGCTGCTTGGCAAGTCACATGAACAAGCAACCGCATTGATGGAGGCTGCGCAGCGCATCGAGCGTGAACAACAAGCAGCCGAAGCAGCTCGCATTGAGTTGGCGAAGGCTCAGCTCAAAATTGACCAGGCGAACGCCAACGAGGCCCGTTACAGCACCGAGATTTCTGAACTCAAGACAGCGCTCAAGTCCGCAGAAAAAGAAGCCGTAGAAGCCACAAAAACAGGTGCAGTAGCCAACGCAAAATTAGAGGCTTCTAATGCTTCTCTCAGCGATGCTTTAGCACGTGCAGAACGTGCGGAAAAAGCATTGGCAGACGCTACCCAGCAAGCAGCCCTGCACATCGCAGAGGTTCGTGCAGAGCACGCCAAGCTAGCGAAAGAAATGGCGGCGCTGCAAGCTGCACATGCGCAAGAGCTGAAACACTCCAGCGATCACGCTACACAGCAGGCAGAGCGCGCAGCCCGTGCTGAGGGGAAGTTGGCCGCTTTTGAGGAAGCTGCTCAAAAGGCTGAAAAGCTGTCACAAAGCGATTCCAAAGGTTCCCCAAAGGCACGATAGACCACTCATTTTTCTTGCTTTTCAAGCCATGCAGCACCTGCTGCATGCGCCTCTTCTTTTGTAGAAAATCGTTCATCAAGGGCACAGTAAATGTTGCCTTGCTTGGTGTTGACTTCCCAACTTTTGGCATCCCACGTCTGACATACCGCGAAGGCAAAAAACTGCCCTGTGGCTTTCATTTCATCGTAGGCCGCTTGCAGCTCAGGACGTATCGGCGGAATTTTGTAGTAGCCGCCTCTCATTTGGCAGATTTTGAGGCCATCAGCGCATCACCACGTGCTTTCCATTCGGCCCGTTTTTCTGCAGGCGTGTTGGCATTAGCAAGGCACACCAAAGCGCCCAAAAGTTCGCCCTTGTCCATCGTTGGAATGCCCGTCTTGGTGTCCACCAATCCAGCCAAAATCAAAAGCCCTGCAGACTGGTACAGCTCGTGATCTCGCGCCTTGCGCAGTAGGGATTTTTCCGCATTCATGATGCGAGCTACATCGGCACGGGCTTTCTGTGCCCGCTCTGCCGCTTTTTCGGCCCTAATCAGAGCGTTGAGTTTGCGAGCCTCATCGGCACTAAGTGTGCCTTTTTCAGCCAGCATCAGCATGAGCCGCTGTTGGTCATTCGGAGCTTTGAGGCCACGAATATATGCCAGCCGCTCATTGAGCCATTTGTCTTGCGTCATCGGTGCTACTCCCTTTGGTCGTGATGCACCATTCTATGCAAATGGTGACAGCGCGTGTGCATGCGCTGTATGCTTCCTTCCATAGAAGGCGCGCTTAGTTGTTTCTCCTAAAGGAGAAACGCGCGTCAGGGGCAAGCCCCCGAACCACAGCGCCTAAAGGCGCGAATACATTAAAGGCATCAGCGTGGCGATTGGACGATTGAGCATGAAGGTTGGCAAGAAGGGCAAAGCCGCGCCTCATGCCGCCTACATCGTCCGTGAAGGCCAGTACGCCAAACGCTTAGAGCGTGGCGAGAAGCTGGAAGCCACCGAGGCAGGCAATATGCCTGCATGGGCCAAGGCACAGCCGCAGCAGTTTTGGCATGCTGCAGACGTATTCGAGCGGGTCAATGGCACCACCTACCGAGAGATGGAAATCGCTTTGCCGCGTGAGCTAGAGCCAACGCAGCGGGCAGAGTTGGTGCGTGCATTTGTGTGCCAAGAAATCGGAGAGCATCACGCCTACCAATGGGCTATTCACACACCGAATGCTGCTGATGGTGGAGAGCAGCCACACGTTCACTTGATGTTTTCTGAGCGTCAGTGCGATGGCATCGAACGCGATCCTGACCAATACTTCAAGCGTTACAACGCAAAGGCACCAGAAAAAGGCGGTGCTCGCAAGGGCTATGGGCCAAGCGCTGGCAAGACCTTGACCGCCGCTGAGCGTGCTGCTGAACTCAAAGAACTCCGTGAACGCTGGCAGGTTCTTTGTAATGAGCACCTAGAAATGGCTGGTCACGGTCAGCGCATAGACATGCGCAGCTATGCCGAGCGCGGTATTAAGCTTGCACCAGAACGCAAGCAGTTGCCCAGCGAATGGCGTGGGCAGGGAAAGGCCAAGGTGATCGAGTTGCGAGCAGCTCGCAAGGATGCATTCAAGGCACACCGTGAACTCGCCAATGTGGTGCCCAACGTCAAGGCCGAAATCATTAGCTTGGAAGCCGAACGCCAGAAACGGGCGCAGGCTGCACAAACGCCCCAAGGCCCTGATCCGCGCAGCCGCTATCACCCGGACAACATCGCCGCCAGGAAGGCGCAAGAGCAGGCTGCCGAGCAGCAAGCGCAAGCCGAGCTGGTGCAAAAACATGCCCTGCGCACCGATCGCATAGAGGCCGAAAAATCCGCTGTAGAGGCCAAACGCACCGTGCAGGCACCTTGCCCTGCCACGGCCCCTGTTCGCCCGCCTGTGGCCCGTTTAGACCCCGTAGAGGCCGAAAAACAGCGCCTGTCTCGGATGACCAGCGCCGAGCTGGCCGAGGAAATTCGCCGGCGGCAATTGCCCAGCGTGGATAGCCTGATCGAGCAAGACCGCATGGTCATGGAATCCACGGCTCAGCGCCGGGAGCTGCACAAACAGCAAGAAGCCGCCAAAGCCTTTGTGCGTAAGGCTGAGCAGGCAGTTGATGCTTGGCGTGAGAAGCACCCGCTCAAGGTCAAGATGCATGACGCTGGGATGTTCCGCAGTGCCGAGCTGCTGCAGCTAGAGCAGCAGGCCGAGCAGGGCCAGCAAACGCTAAAGACGCTGCAAGCCAAGTCACGGGCAGTGTCTGAAAAGGATGAGCAGCTACGCAGGCAGGCCCGCAGCCGTGTCATCGTGGCTCAAAGTGACGACAGGGAGGAGCTGGAGAAGCTGGAGCAGTTGCGCCAGGACAAGGCTCGCCAAGAGCGTGCGGCCGCGATCGCCAAGCGTGAGCTGGAGGCTGTGCCCAAGGACTTCCGCAGCATGGCCGCGAGCCGCGAAGCCAAGGCGTTTGGGTGGAGTGACAGGGGCGGCAAGTGGCAGGCCACGCCTGAGCCACTCAAGCAATTGATCGACAGCTACAACGCATCGCCCAAGGAGGTTCGCGTCGCCGTCCTTGCACGCCTCACCACTGACAAGGTGAGCAGCCAGCAACTGCGCAAGTTACTGGACAAGCAGAACGAAACTTATCGTCAGAATGACATGGGGAAAACTCTGTAATTTCCCATCAAGCTAAGTGGCGTGAGCACGTAGGCGGCTCAAGTGCAGAGGCTCATTCTCACACTGAGCGTAATTGGTAATTTTGCAAATCAGTCTCATTGAGACGTAGTCTTGTTGTTGTTCGTTAAAATTGGCGTAATGGCTACTCTCTCGCACTTCACCCTATATCCGGTTGACTACCGGGGAGCGGCGATGCCTCGCGGACATTTCCACTCGGTCACACCGCCCTAACTGGGTATCACGCATCAAGAGCGTTTTCTTCTTGAACCCTCCCCATTCTTGACTTGCCTGCAGCTAGAGCTGTGGGCTTGCTCGCACTTGCATTGCGCTACTCCTGTTCTTAGAGCAGTTTGCTTTTGCGCGTCCTCCCCTCTTTGCTGAGGGCGGTATACCTATGTCTATTGAAAAAATCAGAACCGTATGGTTCTCTAATGTCCGTGGCGATTTGCTGGCGGGCGTCGTCGTTGCCTTGGCACTTATTCCGGAGGCCATTGCTTTTTCCATCATTGCTGGCGTTGACCCCAAGGTGGGTCTGTATGCCTCCTTTGCGATTGCCACGCTGATTGCGTTTGTTGGCGGGCGACCTGGCATGATTTCAGCCGCTACTGGCGCTATGGCCTTAGTGATGGTGACGCTGGTAAAAGAACATGGACTGGACTATTTGCTAGCTGCCACCATTCTTGCTGGTGTGCTCCAAATGCTGGCAGGCTTCTTACGCTTGGGCCAGCTCATGCAGTTTGTCTCTCGTTCCGTGGTGACGGGCTTTGTGAATGCATTGGCCATATTGATTTTTATGGCTCAACTGCCGGAGCTGACCAATGTCACTTGGCATGTCTATGCGATGACGGCTGCAGGGCTTGCCATCATTTATGGCTTGCCCTACATCACCAAAGCCGTTCCATCGCCTTTGGTTGCCATCATTGTTTTAAGCATCGCCTATGTGGTTCTCGGTCTAGACATTCGCACGGTTGGAGATATGGGCGCACTACCCGATAGCCTGCCGAGCTTCTTCATTCCCAATGTCCCCTTCAATTGGGAGACGCTCCAAATCATCCTGCCGTATTCCGCTACCCTGTGTGTCGTGGGTCTGCTTGAATCGCTCATGACTGCCACCATTGTGGATGACATGACAGACACTACGAGCAACAAAGACCGTGAATGCGTCGGCCAAGGTATCGCTAACGTTGCTACAGGTTTTGTGGGTGGTATGGCCGGATGCGCCATGATTGGTCAGTCGGTCATTAACGTGAAGTCTGGGGGGCGTGGGCGTTTGTCTACGCTGACCGCAGGTGTAGTGTTGCTGATACTGGTTGTGTTTCTTGGCGATTGGGTGAAGCAGATTCCCATGGCCGCCTTGGTCGCCGTGATGATCATGGTGTCGATTGGCACCTTCAACTGGCGCTCTATCAAGGACTTGGTTGCCCACCCTAAAACATCCAGCGTTGTGATGCTCGCTACCGTCGTTGTGACTGTTGCAACCCATGATTTGGCCAAGGGAGTGCTTACTGGCGTTCTGCTGTCCGGTGTGTTCTTTGCTTACAAGGTGCGACGTATTTTGGATGTCACCTCAAGCCTCAGTCCAGACGGCAAGCAACGTACCTATTTTGTTTCTGGGCAAGTATTTTTTGCCTCTTCTGAAAGCTTTATTGCTAGGTTTGACTACCTTGAACAGGTGGAGCGCATCTGCATTGATGTGAGCCAGACTAGGTTCTGGGATTTGACCTCGATAGAAGCACTTGATCGGGTTGTATTTAAGCTTCGTCGTGGCGGTACAAATGTAGAAGTAACTGGCCTAGACCCTAGTAGTGCTTTGTTGGTAGAGCAATTTGCTGTCTATCCAAAAAACGCAAACGCAACATATGTGAAGCTTCATTGAGGTTTGGGGTTTGTAAGAAACTCCCTTAGATCACGATAAATCCCACTTATCGACAGCAACAAAAAAGGCGCTCAAAGCGCCTTTTTTGCGTCTGGTGCTACCATGTGAGCTACATGTATCTCAAAAGGAGTTGATGCCATGTCTGTATCTCTTCGCCTACCCCCAGAACTGAACCAGCGTCTTAGCCACTTGGCTGAGCAAACAGGTCGCTCTAAAACCTTCTACATGCTTGAAGCCATCAAGCAACACTTGGATGATCTGGAAGACGTTTATTTGGCCGAGCGTGAGCTTGAAGCGGTGCGTGCCGGTAAATCCAAGGCCGTTCCCTTGGAAGACGTCATGAAGCAGTATGGCTTGGCAGATTGAGCTGTCCGAAGGTGCTGTTAAAAACCTCAAGCAACTCGACCACCAACATGCCCGACGCATCCTGAGCTTTTTGCACGGTCGCGTGGCGCAACTTGATGACCCGCGCAGCATTGGCGAGGCACTCAAGGGCTCGAAGCTGGGGGAGCTTTGGAAGTACCGCGTGGGGGACTACCGCATCATCGCTGACATCGAGGACGGTGTGATGCGGGTTTTGGTGTTGAAGGTGGGCAACCGCCGCGAGGTTTATCGTGGGTAAGTAAATGATCTTTTACTCAGGTGAGTAAAAGATCATTTGAGGTGTGATTCCATAGCCTGCTGAATCAGCTCTTTGAGCGACAAGCCACGTTTGATTGCTTCCATACGCCAGTGCTGGCGTGTCTCTTTTTCAACTTCAAGATTCACGCGCACCAGCTCTGCTTGAGAAGGCTTCGCAACCTCTTTCACGGGGACGCTCTCGCGTACTTTGTTCAATGGTTTGACAGTTAAAGCCATTTTGCTTCCTTGAGTTCTTGAACGACTGCCTGCACCTCTTCTTTGGCTTTGGCATCGCTGTAGTCGAGCACGGATAGCCCATCGGTCATTGCGGTCGCAAACACCGCACGGTTACCGATAGACGTTTCCAGTTTTTCAATTCCTTCGTAGGTGTTCCATTCACCGCTTTTGACCAGTTTGGAAAGCTTTGTCGCTCCGCTGGTTCGGTTGACCAGGAATGCAGCGTCAATGTCTCCGCCCATTTCTCTTTTGGCCTGAATGAGCTTGACGGCTGCGCCGCTGGCCCAGAGATCAGCCCCTGATGGCTGGATCACAAGCAGGGCAACATGCGAGGCCCGAACAATCGCAGCGCTCATAGACTCAGCTTTGGCCGGACTGTCGATGATGGCAATTTCTGCGTTGATGCCATTGAGTGAAGAGGCCAGCATCTGAGGTCGATCGACGCCTAGCACTGGAGGAAGGTCAGCGTTATCGGGGCTGGCATCTCGCCAATCGCGTGCTGTACCTTGTGGGTCACAGTCCAAGAGCACCACACGCTTGCCCTCTCGGTGTAAAGCGGTGGCCAGGTTGGTGGCCACCGTACTTTTACCAGTCCCACCCTTTTCATTGAGCACAGAGATGATCTTCATGATTTCAAGTGAGTAGATGAATAGCTAATCATATACTCTAATACTCATTTGAGCTAAGTATCATATGAAGTGAAGTTGCTCAGTACAACGCAACAGGCATAAAAAAAGCACCGTGTAAGGTGCTTGGGATGCGCTGTCTGTTGGTGACCCTGTGACATGTGGGTAAACTGAGCGCACAAAAGAAAACACCTCCCGAAGCTTTGGACGGCAGTGGGAGGTGTGCAGCCAGTCAGGCCGTTGAAGCTAAGTATAGCTGCGCGGCTGGAAAGTCACCATGCTTGCGAATAATGAACAGCTAAATTTAGATCTATTTGAGGATGCCCATCGGTGGCCGCGTAAACCGTATTGCAGCGTTGACAAGACGGCAAGCAGCATTCGCACGCTGCAGCACGCCCTCAAACGCCCCTACATCCAAGCCAACCCCCCGCACTTGCGTGTGTGGTCTATTTTTGACGTAGACCAGCCCGCAGCCGCTTTGGCGTGGGAAAAAGGCAACCTTCCGCCGCCCACCTGGGCCGCCGTCGATCGCCAAAGCACCAAAGGGCATCTGGTATGGGGCCTGTCTGTTCCCGTGCTGGTCGACAGTCCAGACATGCGGCAGGAGCCTATGCGCTACCTGTGCGCTGTAGAAGAAGCATTCAGAGCCAAGCTAGAGGCCGATAGCGGCTATGCGGGCTTGATGACCAAAAACCCCGCCCATCCTCTTTGGCGTGTGCTGCGTGGCCCCCGATTGGCCTATGAGCTGGGAGAGCTGGCTGAGTGGGTTGATCTTCCCAAGCACTTACCTAAACGCAAGCCAGAGGAAATAGGTCTAGGCCGCAATGTCACCGTATTTGAGTGGCTCAGGCAGTACGCGTACCGCAATGTCCGGCACTATAAG
>NZ_JARXOV010000028.1:0-16606 GCF_030162955.1 Comamonas jiangduensis | reverse complement strand
CTGCTTGAAATTTCTTTCAAGCTTGACTCGCTGCGATCAGCGAAGCCTTGTATTGTAGCACCAATTTCTTTCTACCAAGTCAAAAATTTGAAAAATCTCTGATTTTTACCCAGAAAACAAGGGGTTTTACAACCCCTTGTTTGATCTGGCGGAAACGGAGGGATTCGAACCCTCGATGAGGCTCTACACCCCATACTCCCTTAGCAGGGGAGCACCTTCGGCCACTCGGTCACGTTTCCGGAATGACGTTATTGTAAGCAGCTTTTTGGGCTGTTTTTGTAAAGTCGCGTAATTTTTTAAATTATTCGCTCTTATCCAAGCCGAATGCCGTGTGCAGCGAGCGCACAGCCAGTTCCAGATACTTCTCATCGATCACAACCGATGTCTTGATCTCAGAGGTGGAGATCATCTGGATATTCACGCCTTCTTGGCTCAGCGCACGGAACATGGTGGACGCCACACCCACGTGGCTGCGCATGCCAATACCGACAATGCTGACCTTGGCGATGTTGGGGTTGCCCACAACTTCCGAAGCACCCAGAGCAGGAGCCACCTTGTCGCGCAGCAACTCCAGTGCACGCTGGTAGTCACCTTGGTTCACGGTAAAGGAGAAATCAGTCTTGCCATCCTTGGAGATGTTTTGAATGATGACGTCGACTTCAATATTAGCATCCGCCACAGGCCCCAGGATGCCAGCGGCAATACCTGGGGTGTCGGGCACGCCGAGCACGGATATCTTGGCTTCGCCACGGTTGAATGCGATGCCAGAAACGACGGCCTTTTCCATTTTTTCGTCTTCCTCAAAAGTAATCAGGGTGCCGGACTTGGACTCTTCGGCCAAGTCGATGTCCCATGGCGTGAAGCTGGAGAGCACGCGCATAGGCACTTTGTACTTGCCTGCAAATTCCACCGAACGGATTTGCAGCACCTTGGAGCCCAGGCTGGCCATCTCCAGCATTTCTTCAAAGCTCACGGTGTTCAGGCGCTTGGCTGCCGGAACTACGCGAGGGTCTGTGGTGTACACGCCATCCACATCGGTATAGATCAGGCATTCATTGGCCTTCATCGCCGCAGCCACGGCCACGGCCGATGTATCCGAGCCACCTCGCCCCAGCGTGGTGATATGGCCTTCAGGGTTGATGCCTTGAAAGCCTGTAATCACCACCACACGACCTGCATCCAGATCTTTGCGTACACGCGCGTCATCGATCGACTCAATGCGGGCTTTGGTGTAGCTGCTGTCGGTACGCACCGGCACTTGCCAGCCCGCATAACTCACTGCCTCGACACCCTCTGCCTGCAGGGCAATCGCCAGCAGTGCGGAAGAGGCTTGCTCGCCGGTGGCGGCCAGCATATCCAGCTCGCGGTAGTAAGAAGTCTGTGCGGCGCTGGGCGCCAGCTCACTGGCAAGACCCAGCAGACGATTGGTTTCGCCACTCATGGCGCTGGGCACAACCACCATTTGGTGTCCTGCCCGAGCCCACTTGGCCACACGCTTGGCAACATTGCGAATGCGCTCGGGTGAGCCCATCGAGGTGCCGCCGTATTTATGAACGATCAGTGCCATTGGATATATGGGGTGACGAAACTGCTTGCCACGGCGCTGTTGGATGAAAGGCGTGTTTTGGCGCGCCGCCGGTTTTCGTGCTCAAAAAATTTGGGACCAAAACTCAGGGATTGTACCAACCGAGATTTGCACCTTTTCTTACGGCAAACCCGTAGCCCACTTTCAGATGAATGTGGTGCCCGCGCGTGCGACAGGCGGCGATCAGTTTCAGCAACTCCTGCAACTGTGCCGCACTAGGGGTGGTTTGGTGAAAGTGCAGCAACCAGTGGCGCAAAACGTTGGCTTGGCGTTCCGTACTCAGTTGCTGCAGCGCTTTGATATTAGGGGGCACGCCTACCACCTGCAAATCGGCCTGCGCCAGATCTTGCTGCAATTGTTTGGCATGCGCAGCATGGGCGCTGCTGCGCGCAAATGTGTCGCGAAACTGCGGAAAAACCTGCTCCAGCACGGGCAGCAACTGTGCACGGATGCGGTTGCGGGTGTAGCTGGGGTCGGTATTGGTGGGGTCTTCCACCCACGCGATGTGGTGCGCTTTCAGCCAGGCCCGAATGTCTGGAGCACCCACACGCAGCAGTGGTCGGTACCAGTCCATGCCATCGCGCTGCCACTGCGCGGGCATGGCCGCCAAGCCTGCCACCCCTGCCCCACGCGACAACGCCAACAACAAGGTTTCGACCTGGTCGTCGGCATGCTGGGCCAAAGCGATGCTGGCCACAGGCTGCGCAAAAGCACTGCGCGCTTGCTCCACCAAGGCGCTGTAACGGTGGTGGCGCGCAGCCTCTTCCGGGCTTTGTCCGGCGCGGGGCCGCGCATCCACATGCGCTACCGCCAAAGGCACTTGCAGTGCGGCGCAGTTGGCGCGGCAGTGCGCCGCAAACCCATCGGCCGCCGCTTGCAAGCCATGGTGTACATGGATGGCCACAACCTGCCCCGGCCAGCGCTGTGCGCAAGCATGCAGCAAGGCGGTGGAATCTGCGCCACCGCTGTAGGCCACCGCCAGCGGCAATACCGGCGCAAACACTTGCATCGCCTGATCAACTGAAACCGTCACCTCATTACCTTTAATTTAGGAGCTAGCAGCGCTTATGAAATAAAGATTTCAGCATCCAACAACATTGGAAATCTTTAAATACAAGCGCTAACAGCTATCAAAAAATGTGGATTCCCCATCAGCTCGCGCAAAGCGCCCAACAAAAAGGCCCCGCAGGGCCATTTCAGTGTGCTGTAGCGCAGCTTGTCATGCAAACCACGCTGCGCTGCGCGCGCATTAGCTGGCTTTGGTGTCGGTGAAACGACCGTAGCTTTGCAGACGCTCGTAACGACGGTCTTGCAGCTCCTGGGGCTTCAAGTCCGACAACTGGCGCCACGCATCATTCAGCGCACGCTTGAGCAAGCTGCCCATGTGCTTGTGGTCGCGGTGCGCACCACCCACAGGCTCGTTCACAATTTTGTCGACCAAACCCAGCGCCTTCAGGCGGTGGGCGGTGATGCCCATGGCTTCTGCAGCCAACTCTGCCTTCTCGCCGGTCTTCCACAGGATGGAAGCGCAACCTTCGGGGCTGATCACCGAGTACACCGAGTACTGCAGCATCAACACCTGGTCGGCCACCGAAATCGCCAGCGCACCGCCTGAGCCACCTTCACCAATCACGGTGGTGATGATGGGGGTTTGCAACTGGGCCATTTCGTAGATGTTGCGGCCAATTGCTTCGGACTGGCTGCGCTCTTCCGCATCAATGCCAGGGAAAGCGCCCGGCGTATCCACAAAGGTGAAAACGGGCAGCTTGAACTTCTCGGCCGTCTTCATCAGACGCAGCGCCTTACGATAGCCTTCGGGCTTGGTCATGCCAAAGTTGCGCAGCGCGCGCTCCTTGGTGTCACGCCCTTTTTGATGGCCAATCACCATGCAAGGCTGACCGTTAAAGCGCGCCAAGCCACCGACGATGGATTTGTCATCCGCAAAATGGCGGTCACCGTGCATTTCGACAAAGTCGGTAAAGCACTCGCGCACATAGTCCAGCGTGTAAGGGCGCTCAGGGTGGCGCGCAATCTTGGTGATCTGCCAGGGGGTCAGGTCACTGTAGATGTCCTTGGTGAGCTGGTTGCTCTTTTTGCTGAGTTGATCGATCTCATCCGAGATATCCACTGCATTTTCCGTCTGCACATAACGCAGTTCTTCGATTTTGGCTTCGAGTTCAGCAATCGGCTGTTCAAAGTCCAGAAAGGTTTTTTTCGCCAAGTTATTTCTCCTTGTCCCGGCCTGCGCGATGGGGCCTAGGAATTATTCAATAGGCCACAGGCTGCGGGTCGAGCGAGCGCCAAATATACCAAGTTGCCACGGTGCACCAAGGCTTCCAAGCCTCAGCAACTTCTCGGGCATCACTGCGACTCACAGGATCGTCCGAAAAATAGCTCTGGCTAATGCCCTTGAGCAAACCCACGTCATCCAAAGGCAAAACATTGGGCCGCAGCAGGTAAAAAATCAAAAACATCTCCGCCGTCCAGCGGCCAATGCCACGGATGGCGGTAAGTTCCGCAATGATGGATTCATCGTCCATCTGCGCCCAACTTTGCACATGCAAACGGTTTTCCGTGAAGTGCAACGCCAGATCGACCAGATAGTCCACCTTGCGCGCTGACAGACCTGCGCCACGCATGTCATCGATTTTCAGCAGCAACACTTGCGTGGGTGTGATTTCGGGCAGCAGCGCACTAAAACGCTTCCAAATGGATGCAGCAGATTTCACCGAAACCTGCTGCCCCACGATGGAGCGCGCCAGTGTAATGAAAGGATCACCCCGCGTTTGCAAGGCTTCTGCGCTGAACTGGGGAATCAGGCGGCGCATGACCCGGTCTTTTTTGACCAGATGTTTGCATGCTTCAGCCCAGTAAGCAGGCGCATGGGCAGGCGGCAGAGACAACTCTTTGGGAGAGGGAGACATAAAGCAATGCACACTCAGTGTTTACTGAGCGGCCTCCCAGGTGGTGCCTGCAGCCGAGTCTTTGAGCACAATGCCCTGCTCTAGCAGCGCCTTGCGAATGCGATCAGCCTCGGCCCAGTTCTTGTCGGCCTTGGCCGCAGCACGGGCAGCAATTTCCGCCTCAATCGCCACCACATCAACGCCTGCTGCACCGGCTTGCAAAAACTTTTGCGCATCGTCTTGCAGCAACCCCAAGCACGCCGCCAAGGCTTTGAGCATGCCTGCCACTTCGGGCGATTGGGTGCGATTGACTTCACCGGCCAAATCAAACAATACGGCCACTGCTTCGGGCGTGCCAAAGTCTTCGTCCATCGCCGCCTTAAAGCGAGCGGCGTAAGGATTGCTCCAGTCAATCTGCACATCAGCGGGCTGTACCAAGCTCAAGGCGGTGTACAGGCGCTTCAAGGCATTGCGCGCATCATCCAAATGCACATCTGAATAATTCAGCGGGCTGCGGTAGTGGCTGCGCACCACAAAGAAACGCACGGTTTCCGCGTCGTATTCCTTGAGCACATCGCGGATGGTGAAGAAGTTGCCCAGCGACTTGGACATCTTTTCGTTATCGACGTTGATAAAACCGTTGTGCATCCACGTTTGCGCAAACGGCTTGCCCGTGGCGCCTTCGCTTTGCGCGATTTCATTTTCGTGGTGCGGGAACTGCAAGTCTGCGCCACCGCCATGGATGTCAAAGCTTTCGCCCAACATCTCACAGCCCATGGCCGAGCATTCAATGTGCCAACCGGGGCGACCTTCACCAAAGGGGCTTTGCCATTTCACATCGGCGGGCTCGTCGGCCTTGGCCGATTTCCACAACACGAAGTCCAGCGGGTCGTGCTTGCCGTCTTGCACGGCCACGCGCTCACCCGCATTCAATTCATCCAGCGATTTGCCCGACAACTTGCCGTAGCCGGGGAACTTGCGCACGGCATAGTTCACATCGCCATTGCCTGCTTGGTAGGCTAGGCCTTTTTGCTGCAACGCGCCAATCATGCGCAGCATTTGGGGCACGTATTCGGTGGCACGTGGCTCGTGGGTGGGGCGTTCAATGCCCAGCGCATCGGCATCCTGGTGCAGCGCGTCGATCATGCGATCGGTCAGGCTGCGGATGGTTTCACCGTTTTCCACGGCGCGCTTGATGATCTTGTCGTCAATATCCGTGATATTGCGCACATAGGTCACACGGTAGCCACTGGCGCGCAGCCAGCGCTGCACCACGTCGAACGCCACCATGGAACGGGCATGGCCCAGATGGCAGAGGTCGTACACGGTCATGCCGCACACATACATGCGCACATGACCGGGTTCTAGCGGCGAAAACGCTTCCAATGCACGCGACAGCGTGTTGTAGATACGCAAACTCATGGGGTGTCAGAAACGGAAGATTGGGTGGAGCTGCAGCTGCATCAACGGCGCAGCAAAGTCTCCATGTAGCCGGGACAAGGCCTGCGCACACAGGAGTGCCAACGCCAAACGCCAGCACACCCCTCAGCTACAATCTTGCGCAGTATAAGCCCGCCACGCTGGCGGACTCCTGTCGCCCTTGGAAAGCACCTACATGCCCATCACCCTCCGCCCTCGATCCCTGTTGCGCCTGCTGGCTCTGTCTGGTTGTTTGATCGCAGGTGTCGCGCAGGCCGATATGTATGGCGATGTTGCGACGTTGGCCAAGTCGGGCAACACTGCTGAAGCGATTGCCAAGGCCGACCAATACCTCGCCAGCAATCCGCGCGATCCGCAAATGCGTTTCCTCAAAGGCGTGGCCCAATCCAAGGCAGGTGACTGGGCGGCAGCCACCAGCACCTTCCAGGCGCTGATTGAGGAGTACCCCGAGCTGCCGGAGCCGTACAACAATCTGGCCGTCATTTACGCCAGCCAAAACCAGCTGGACAAGGCTCGCAGCGCACTGGAAATGGCGGTGCGCAACAACCCCAACTACGCTGTGGCGCACGAAAACCTGGGAGACATTTATGCCCGTTTGGCGCATGACTCCTACAGTCAGTCCCTCAAACTCAATAGCGCCAATCGCCCGCTGCGGCTCAAGTTGACCACGCTGACTGAAATGCTGCAGCCTGCGGCACGTTGATTGAACCTCTGCTGCAGCCCAGACTCCCACAAGCAAAGGCCAGCCAAGCTGGCCTTTGACTTTCGTTTTTTTGGATTGCTACATCTCTCAGGAGCCCTGCCATGACCTTGTCCCGCAGAACCGTTTCACTTTCTCTGGCCAGCTTGGTGTTGGCCAGTGTCAGCACTTGGGCCAGCGCCCAAAGCGCTGCCAATCCGCGCGTTAAGTTTGCAACCAGTCAAGGCGAGTTTGTGGTGGAGCTGGAGCCTGCCAAGGCCCCCAAAACCGTGGAAAATTTTTTGCAGTACGTGAATGACAAACACTACGAAGGCACCGTGTTTCACCGCGTGATTGATGGCTTCATGATCCAAGGCGGTGGCTTCACTGCCGACATGCAGCAAAAGCCCACACGCGCACCGATTCCGCTGGAAGCCAAGAATGGCCTGAAGAACGACCGCTACACCATTGCCATGGCGCGCACCGGCAACCCCAACTCGGCCACCTCGCAGTTCTATATCAACGTTGCCAACAACGACATGCTGAACGCCCCCAACCCCGACGGCCACGGCTACGCCGTATTTGGCAAGGTGGTGCAAGGCCAAGCCGTGATTGACAAAATCCGTACCGTGCCTACAGGCAACCGCGGCATGCACCAGAATGTTCCGGTCTCGGCCGTCACCATTACTTCTGCCACCGTGTTGAAGTAACCACGGCTTGCCGCCTATTCATTTTTCTCCCCTTTTTTAGAAAGTTGTCCCATGAGCAACCCTCAAGTTGAACTGCACGTCACCATCAATGTGGCAGACACCGCCACCCAAGGCGTGATCACCCTCGAGCTGGACGCAGTGAATGCCCCCAAGTCGACCGAAAACTTCTTGAATTACGTCAAGAACGACTTCTACAACGGCACCATCTTTCACCGCGTGATCAAGAACTTCATGATCCAAGGCGGCGGCTTCACTGCTGACATGAAGCAAAAGCCCACCAACGACCCCATCGAAAACGAAGCCAAGAACGGCCTGAAGAACGCCAAGTACAGCATCGCCATGGCTCGCACCAGCGACCCACACAGCGCCACGGCCCAGTTCTTCATCAACACCGTGGACAACGACTTCCTGAATCACACTGCGCCCTCCGCCCAAGGCTGGGGCTATGCCGTGTTTGGCAAGGTGGTCAAGGGCGAAGACATTGTGGATGCCATCAAAAAAGTGCGTACCACCCGCAAGGGCTTCCACGACGACGTGCCTTTTGACACCGTGGTGATCGACAAGGCCGTGGCCCTGTAATTTGCCCCCATGCAACCGTTGAAACTTGCATCGCAAGCAACGGACATGAATTCGACCGTGCCCGCCATGCCCGAGCTGATTGCTCCTGCGCACTGGCACACGGTCGAATTTATTTCCGACCTGCACCTTGACCCCAGCGAGCCTGCCACCGTGCAGGCCTGGCGTGACTATCTGGCCTCTAGCACGGCAGACGCCATCTTTTTGCTGGGCGATATTTTTGAAGTCTGGGTCGGTGACGACGCCTTGCTAGAACCTGGTAGTTTTGAAGCCAAATGTGCCGCAACCCTAAGGGCAGCAAGCGCGAAGCGCTCCTTGTTTTTCATGGTGGGCAACCGCGACTTTCTGGCCGGTGATGCGTTCTTGCACGCCACGGGCATGACCGGGCTGGCCGACCCCACCGTATTGGTCTGGGGCCAGCGCCGCATCGTGTTGAGCCATGGCGATGCCCTGTGCCTGGACGATGTGGAGTACCAGCAATTTCGCACCCTCAGCCGCTCGGCGGCCTGGCAGCAGCAATTGCTCAGCCAGCCACTGGCAGTACGCCGTGCGATTGGTAAGTCGGCCCGCTCAGAAAGCGAGCAGCGCAAGCAATCGGGCGCGCCGTATGCCGACGCCGATAGCGCCATGGCCAGCGACTGGCTCGAACAAGCCCAGGCGCAATGGCTTATTCATGGCCACACCCACCGCCCCGGCGACCACGCTCTGCCGCCCGGTGCCGCAGGCCAAGCACGCACGCGCATTGTGCTGAGTGACTGGCACATTGACGGCCATTCGCACCGCGCCGAGGTATTGCGCGTCACGCCACAAAGCTGGCAGCGCGTGCCGCTCTAGCCTAGCGAGCCCGTCATGTGGAAAGCACTTTCTGACTGGCTGCGCCGGTGGCGCTTTCGCCCCTTTGGGGCGCCGCCAGAAATCCCCCCGGCGCTGTGGCAGTCGACGCTGCAAGCGTTGCCTTTCTTGCAGCAACTGTCTGCCACCGAGCAACAGCAATTGAAAGCGCTGTGCGCCCATTTTTTGCAGCGCAAGCAATTCACAGGCGCCCAAGGCCTCGTGATTACCGATGCCATGGCGCTGTCTATCGCAGCGCAGGCTTGCGTCTTGCTGATCCACTGGGGTACGCCCCCGCAGGCGCTGCGCTGGTATGACGATTTTGTCGGCATCATTGTCTACCCCGCAGACATGCTGGCACGCCGCCATGTACGTGATGCCGCTGGGGTGGTGCACCACTACCAAGAAACGCTGATGGGCGAGGCCATGGAACGTGGCCCCATCTCCCTGAGCTGGTCTGCCGTACAGCGCGGCGGGCATGCGCAATGGGGTGTCAACAGCAATGTGGTGATCCATGAGTTTGCACACAAGCTGGACATGGCCAATGGCGGTGTCGATGGTTGCCCACCGTTGCCCGCCGGGTTCTTGGGCTACCACTCGGCTGCACAAGCAAGGCAACACTGGGCCGCAACGTGGCAGGCGGCCTATGCAGACTTTTGCGAAGCGCTGGCCGCCCACCAGCGCTTTGGCCAACCTGCACCGTGGCTTGACGCCTATGCGGCCACCGATCCGGCCGAGTTTTTTGCCGTAGCCTGCGAAGCATATTGGGTTGCACCCAGCGCATTTGCCCATGCCCTGCCCACCCTCACGCCCCTGCTGGATGCGTTGTTTCAGCGCCCAGACCGTGCCACTGCACCCCAAACAAAAGGCGCCTGAAGGCGCCTTGTCAGTCCAAGTGCATGCACCAGCGATTTATGCGCTGAGCCGCACCCCCGACATTTCGGCCAGCTTGGCCTGATCCATATAGTTCTTCTGCTGTTTCAGCGCCAATATGGGCTGTGCTTGCTGCAGCATGTGGTAAATCTCTTCTTTGACGGCCAGTTTCTGTTTTTTCAGGTTCTCAATTTGAACCTGCAGACTGGGCGACTTGCGCTGCACCAGCGCCTGCACCTCAGCATCCAGCGCGCTGTGTTTCTCGCACAAGCGGCTGAAGTTTTTATCGGTAGCGCGCAACTGCTCGATTTGTTCCTGGTACTGAGTGAACATAAGCTTCCTTTCGTCAACAACAGGTGGGGCAGCTATGCCACCCCAGGTGGGAAAATTGATTGTGAAGGCGGTGCAAGCACAAGGCTGTAACAGCCCTACGTGCTTGCGCAGAAATAAAAAAAGCACCCATCGGTGCTTTCCCAGGCTGGCTCAGGGGGCGTCAGCAGCCTCCTGGCGCAGCAGGCTGTAGAGCTGCTCTTTCAAGGCCAGTTTTTGCTTTTTCAGCGCATCAATTTCAATTTGAAAGGCGGGCGAGTGCTTGGACTCCAGTTGCTGCACTTCGTGATCAAGCAGATTGTGTTCCTCAAAAAGACGGCTGAAGTGCCGGTCCGTGGCGCGCAGGTGGGCGATTTGTTCGCGGTACTCAGGAAACATGCTCATCCTTTCTGAAGCTACGTAGACATCGTCTGCCGGACTCCGACACAAGTCAATGGCGGCACTACCAAGTCATTGTGCGCCCACGATGCAGCCAAAGTTTGCGCTATGTAAAAAGTGCATTATTTAGCACGCTAACCCTTGCCCCACCTGCACCAGCAGCTCTTATTTTTCAGACGCACTGGCCTGCTGGGCCAGCCACTGCATGCTGTCTTGCAGCTCTTGCGGATGAATGGTGTGCTGACAGGGGTATTCGCGGTAGCGCAACTCCAGCGGCAGCGTTTGCAAATGGTTGCGAATGGCGTGCGCGCTGGCCAGCGGGATGACCTGGTCTTGGGTGCCGTGGCTGATCCAAGCATGGCGACCTTGCAGCGCCGTGGCCGGGGCTTGCAAGGGCAGCACTTCAGGCAGCAAACGGCTGTGCCACACGCAAATGCCGTGCAGCAACGCAGGCTGGGTCAGCAACAGGCTCAAGCTCATAATGCCCCCCTGGCTAAAGCCACCCACAATCACCCGCTCGGCGGGAACGCCCAGCTGGGCGCTGGCAGCAGCCACAGTCTGCGCCACCAAGGCACGGCTGTGCCGTTCTTGGTTTTCGTCAATCTGGCGCGTACCGTCTGCGGCGACCGAGAACATGAACCATGCAAATGCATTCGGCCCCATGGGGTGCGGGGCCTGCAAGCTCAGCACGTGGTATTGCGGCGGTACAGCGTCTGACAAGCCAAACAAATCTTGCGCATTGCTGCCCACACCGTGCATCAGCACCAGCAGCCACGGTTGCTGCGCGCCCGCCTGTGCTGGGCGGTACAAAGCATTCAAGGGAAGTTTCAACATCGCGTTATCTTTCTGCAGCGAGCCAGGGCGACTGCCACACCGCTTTAAGGTATTTCAATTTAATAAAAATGCCTCTAACGCTTATGCAGCAAGCGCTAGCAGCTATCAATTAATCATTTTGCAGGGCAAATGCATCCATGGCCAGCATGCCGTGCATCACTTCTCGGCTCAGGTAGTGGGGCTTTGCGCCTGCCCCCCCAGCGCCCAAGGCAAAGTACAGCGGCAAAAAGTGCTCATCGGTGGGGTGGGCACGCAGCGCATGGGGGGCACTTTGCTGCCAGTCCAGCAGCGTATCGATCTGGCCCGCTTGCAATTGCATTTCCACCCAGCGACTGAATTCCACCACGTAGTCGGCCGCCTGCTGCTGCCCGCCAAAAAATTCGCGCAGGTTGTGCGTCATGCTACCGCTGCCAATGATGAGCACGCCTTGCGCGCGCAGACTCTGCAGAGCCTGGCCGAGGGCGTACACCGCGTGCGCATCAGCGCCCACGGGCAGCGCCACCTGCACCACAGGCACGTCGGCCTGCGGAAAGAGGTGCATCAGTGGCACCCATACACCGTGATCCAAGGGGCGACGCACGTCGGCTTCTGCGGCAATACCTGCTTGCTGCAAAGCCCCCAGCACCTCCTGCGCCAAAGCCGGCGCGCCTGGGGCGGGGTACTGCAAGGTGTACAGCTGTGGGGGAAAACCACCAAAATCGTGCCAGGTCTCAGGCTGCGGGTTGCTCATCACCCGCACGCCGCGCGCCATCCAGTGCGGCGACATGATGACCACCCCGCGCAGCTGCGGATAGCGCGCCCGCAGGTCTTGGCCCCAGTGGGTAAGCGCTGGCCCGGTGTCGCCGGCTTCCAAGGCAAACATGGGCGAGCCGTGCGACACAAACAGCACCGGCAAAGGTGCAGGGTTGGACGAGGCAAACGAAGCTGACGAAGCAGGCAGCGAGGATGAAGCAATGTGGGTCATGCAGGCTATCTTAGGCTGTCCCACTTAGAAAACTAGTTAGCCCAACAAGCACTCACTGTCTCAAATATCAAACCAATCTATCCTCCAAGCCATCACCAGTCCACTTTGCCGCGCAACACCTTGGTGGCTCCTGCGCGCTTTTTGCCCTCAACGCGACGTTTTTGCGAGGCTCTGGTGGGCTTGGTGGCTTTGCGGGCCTTGGGCACATAGGCTGCTTGCGCAATCAGGGCATGCAGACGCTGCATGGCGTCTTGCAGATTCAGCTCTTGCGTGCGGTGGCTTTGCGCTTTGATGACCACCACGCCGCCTTGGGTGATGCGCTGGTCAGCGCATGCCAGCAACTGCGCTTTCAGTTCGTCAGGCAATGACGAGGCAGGCACATCGAAACGCAAATGCACGGCGCTGGAGACTTTGTTGACGTTTTGCCCGCCCGCACCTTGGGCGCGCACCGCCGTCCAAGTGACTTCTGCAGGCTCCAGTTTCCAGTGCATGGGGGCTTAGGCCGCCAGCAAAGGCAGCAGCGCTGCGTGAAATGCCGCAGGACTTTCGTACTGCACCCAGTGGCCTGCACCTGCAATGCGCTGCATGCCTTGCCAATGGCGGGCATGGGCAGCCATCAAACGCTCCACCTCATCCAACGTACCAGGGTACAGCGCATCACAGCCGCCATAAATGGCCGCCACCGGGCACTCCACCTGCGCCAGTGCGCGCACCAGCACATCGGTGCTGGAGATGCGGCGGCGCGGCAGCTGATCGCGCTGCACATTCGCCACATGCAGCGCGACGGTGTTGCGGTCAATCACGCTGTGGTCATGCAGCATCAGCTCGCCCAAATTGAACACATGGTTGCGCAACTGCTCGCGTGGCTCAGGCAGATGGCGCCAGCCTTTGAGACGGAATGGGTGCTTGTTTGTCAGCCCGATCCCCGGGGCACCCACCACCACCAATTGCTGTACCAGATGCGGATAGGCAGCAGCCAGCATGCCTGCTGTCATCCCGCCAAATGAAAAACCCACAAGACGTACAGTTTGCAGCGGGAAAAGCGCTTGCAGCATATCGGCCAGCACGGGCAGCATGCCGTCGGCATCCACCACGCCCGGCGGCACGTCCGAGGCACCAAACCCCGGCAAATCCACGGCCCACAGGTCATGCCCCGTGTCCAGCAGCGGGCCGATGCTGCGCACCCAATGCGTCCAGCTGCCACTGCCGCCGTGCAACAGCACCAGCGGCGCCAAGCCATTGGGCTGCGCAGGCACCCAGTGGTGCAATACCGTGCTTCCCCCTGCGTGGGCATGTGCGATGCGCTGCGCTCTCGCTTGCCAGTCCAACACTTCGGTGCTTTGCACCCGCCCTGCAGCCATCTCGGCATCGCCTGCTGTATCGGCAGGCCACGGCAATCCAACCGTTTCGTCGTCACTCACCTGCTTGCTCCCTGTTTCACGCTGCGTTGCGCAGCATCACCACTGCGCCACGGCATCCACCGCCAGCGCATAACCGGGCACTCCCAGGCCACAGACCACTGCACGCGCTACGGGTGACAGGTAAGAGTGGTGGCGGAATGCCTCGCGCGCATGCACATTGCTGATGTGCAGCTCCAGCAGCGGCACGCCCGTGCCTTTGACGGCATCCATCAAGGCAATGCTGGTGTGGGTATAGGCGCCGGCGTTGAAGATCAGGCCCGCCAATTCGCCTTGGGCATGCAACTGGCCCGCCTCATGGATCCAGTCAATCAGCTGCCCCTCATG
The DNA here is from genome assembly GCF_030162955.1 of Comamonas jiangduensis. Lineage (NCBI taxonomy): Bacteria > Pseudomonadati > Pseudomonadota > Betaproteobacteria > Burkholderiales > Comamonadaceae > Comamonas > Comamonas jiangduensis. The sequence goes on along the minus strand of NZ_JARXOV010000028.1, from coordinate 2,758 downwards.
GTTGCTCTGGTGAAACCGCAGCACCAAACCGTGGCGCGCAGCCGCCTGCGCACACAGGTTTTGCACATCCGTCAGTGTTTGCGCGCCATACACCGCGGGTTCACGCGTACCCAGCAGGTTCAAGTTCGGGCCATTCAAGACAAATACGGTTTTCGCCATTGCAGCAACTCTTAGAAACAACAAGAGCCGCGATTATGCGGCTCTTGTATGGCGACCTCAGGCCACCCACGCCCAGCGATCAATCATCGTCGTAATCGCGGTAGTGGTGCTTGTGATAGCGCTTGTACTCTTTGCGGTATTGTTTATAGGCCTTTTTATGGTGGTGCGGCGGTGGCCCCCAATACCCTATCGCGGCCGGCGGCGGGTAATAAGCAACTGGCGGGGGAACCGGGTGGTAGTAATGCACACGGGGCGGTGGGGGCGGCGGTGGCATCACATAAACCGGTGCTCCCGGTACATGAATACCCACGGAAATTCCCACATTTCCGGCGTGTGCACTGCCTGTTGACACAGCGGCCAACACGCCCAAGGCTGCCAAGCCGTGCGTCGCCCATTGGCGCATGGAAGTCAGGGCAAGGTTCATGTGGCGGTGTCCTTTCGTCGTTGTAGTTGCTGACTTAACGCCTGAGGGTAGGCCCAGGATGTCAAGCAAAGGGTAAAAGCTTGTATCGAATGGCAGAGGTTGCAACACCCGCAGTGCCTGCCCTTTGTTGCGAGGCGACCTACAATCGGTGGGATATGAGCACACCCGCCAACACCCACAACGAAAATGCAGAAGTGGTCAAACCCACCAACTTCCTGCGCCAAATCATTGAAGCCGACTTGGACAAAGGCACCCACGCCGGTCGCCATTGGGGCGGTAAACCTGGAGATGCGCAGCACCACCAGCAAGGCCAGGTGGACGTAGCCAAGATCCGCACCCGCTTCCCCCCCGAGCCCAATGGCTACCTGCACGTGGGCCATGCCAAGTCGATCTGCCTGAACTTCGGCCTGGCCAAGGACTACGGCGGTGTGTGCCACCTGCGCTTTGACGACACCAACCCCGAGAAGGAAGACCAGGAGTACGTGGACAGCATCAAGGATGCCGTCCAGTGGCTGGGCTTTGACTGGCAAGGAGCCAATGGCGAGAGCCACCTGTACTACGCCAGCAACTACTTCGACTTCATGCACCGCTGCGCGGTCTACCTGATCGAGCAGGGCTTGGCCTATGTGGACGAACAGTCCGCCGAAGACATGAAGGCCAACCGCGGGGATTTCACCCGCCCTGGCGTGAACAGCCCGTTCCGCGACCGCAGCGTGGCCGAGAACCTGCAGCGCTTTGCGGACATGAAGGCCGGCCTGCTGGCTGACGGTGCCGCCGTGCTGCGCGCCAAGATCGACATGAGCGCGCCCAACATTAACCTGCGCGACCCGGCCATCTACCGCGTGCGCCATGCCGAGCACCACAACACCGGCAACCAGTGGTGCATCTACCCGATGTACACCTTCGCCCACCCCATCGAGGACGCGCTGGAGCACATCACCCACTCCATCTGCACGCTGGAGTTTGAAGACCAGCGCCCCTTCTACGACTGGCTGCTGGACCACCTGCGCGAAGGTGGCCTGATTGCCGCGCCCCAGCCGCGCCAGTACGAATTCTCGCGCCTGAACCTGACCTATGTGGTGACTTCCAAGCGCAAGCTCAAGCACCTGGTGGACAACCATTTCGTGGTCGGCTGGGACGACCCCCGCATGCCCACCATCGTCGGCCTGCGCCGCCGGGGCTACACCCCTGCGTCCATCCGCAACTTCTGCGAGCGCATCGGCGTGACCAAGGACTACAGCTGGATCGACTACGCCACGCTGGATGGCTGCCTGCGCGAAGACCTGGAGAACCAGGCCCACCGCGCCATGGTGGTGCTGGACCCGGTCAAGCTGGAGCTGACCAACTGGGCCGAGGTGTTCGGCGATGCCGCGCACCTGGAAGCCTGCAGCCTGCCCGCCCTGCCCCACCACGCCGAAGGTGCCACCGTGCCGGAGCGCCACTTCACTCTGGGCCGCGAAGTGTGGATCGAGCGCGAGGACTTTGCCGAAGTGCCCCCCAAGGGCTACAAGCGCCTGTTCCCCGGCAACAAGGTGCGCCTGAAGGGCGGCTATGTGATCGAGTGCACGGGCTGCGAAAAGGATGCCGACGGCACCATCACCAAGGTGCTGGCCACCGCGGTGCCCGACACCAAGAGCGGCACCCCCGGCGCCGACAGCATCAAGGTCAAGGCCGCCATCACCTGGGTGGGCGTGGCCGACGGCCTGCAGGCCGAAGTGCGTCTGTACGACCGCCTGTTCACCGATGCGCAGCCCGACGCCGGTGGCAAGGACTTCCTGACCCTGCTGAACCCCGACAGCCTGAAGGTGGTGACCGCCTACGTCGAACCTTCGCTGAAGACCGCCCAGGCGGACGACAAGTTCCAGTTCGAGCGTTTTGGCTACTTTGTGGCCGACCGCAAAGACCACAGTGCGGCCAAGCCCGTGTTCAACAAGATCACCGGCTTGAAGGATTCGTGGGGCAAATAAAGCGCTGAGCGCTTCCCTCCCTCGCCCCCAAAGGCTGCTGCAAAGCAGCCTTTTTTGCGTGTGCCAACGCACTGCGCAGCACCCAAGGCTTATCCATAGAGTTTCATAAACCTTGTGTAACTACACAGGCTCATGGTGAAAGGCGTGCTTGCGCGCAAGCATTTGTAAGAAAAATGCAGGCTAGCGCTTGTGTTTGTTACGTGGGCAG
>NZ_JARXOV010000027.1:0-17334 GCF_030162955.1 Comamonas jiangduensis | reverse complement strand
TTGGTTTTAGCTGTGTATGGCAAACGCAGCTGCCGCAGGCAGGCACCCCTCTGGCACAACCCGGGCACCCTGGGCACGCAGGGCCTACAGGCTGTGGGGTGGTGTCGGGGCCTTGGTAGCGGCAGCGGCCACCGCTTCGCAGGACGTACCCTCCACCATCTGCTCCCAGTCGTCGCCCCAGAACTCGCAAGGGTGGGGCGTGCGGTCGGAGCCATTGCCGCAGCGCAGGTCATCGGCCGGGCAATACAGATCGCAGCCCCAGCACAGGCGCTTGGGGTGGGCGGGGGCAATCGGGAATTTTTTGGCCATCTCTGTGCATCTATAGGCGTTGGCGCCCATCACAAGGCGTACTTGCAATTTACGCCCAAACGGCGTGCATGCAGTTTGTGAGAGATCACAGACAGCGTGGTCTTGGGGCGTTGGGAGTGTCTTATTTGATAGCTGCTAGCGCTTGCTGCATCAGCGTTAGAGGCTGATTGATCTATCAATCATTTGCCATCTGCGCAATGCTCAAAGCATGCGGGTGTTAGAGGCAGAAGCCGGTTCATCGCACCGGCGAGCGAGTGACTTTTTGTTTTCGTCCAGAAAAGCGCAGCTTTCACTCAAGTCACCCAAGATGCGACCCTGCCGGGGGCTGCCCGGCGGAACTCGCTGCGCGCTTGCAGCGCTACGCTCCCACAGCCGCCGGAAATATGCAGGACTGCCATGTGGCCTGCACGACGCTTGCGCACGCAAAACGGTGTGGGGCGTTGCGGCCCGCTGCTGTCAAGGCTGGTTTGCTTTTTTTGGGGTGTTGATTGGGCTAAGCACCAAATTGGCCTCTAACGCTGATGCAGCAAGCGTTAGCAGCTATGGTTTATGCGGACGTGGCCCATGCTTCACGAAACATCAAACACAGCTTGTGGCCCGCCGGGTCGCGCACATAAGCCAGATAGCGGTCATTGCCCGGTGCGCGGCGCCAGCCGGGCGCATCTTCAATGGCTACGCCGCCGTGGGCCAAAGCAGCGTCGAGTGCGCGGTGCAACTGGTCGATGGAGGTGGTTTTGAACCCCAGCGTAAAACCGTTGTAGTGCGTGGCAGGCTCACCGTTGCGCGGCGTGGCGATCATCAGCCGCGTGCCATCGTGATCCCACACATAGCGCTCAAAACCGTTGACGTGGATATGCGTCGCAGGCGCCGCGCCCAGAACGCCGAGGACGGCGTCATAGAACTGGCGGCTGGCTTGGAGGTGGTTGGTGCCTAGGAGGAGGTGGGAGAGCATTTCTAATCAAGATCTGTTGGCTTTTGCCAGAAATCTTCGTTTTTCGTTTCTGGAATAGTGTTCTTATTAACCGGTTTGGCATCTATATTAGATAAAATCATCCACAAGCTGTATGCTATTGGTAAGAATGATAATAATCCTGCGATTGAAAATCCAAAACTAATAATTCCACTTGTCGATGGTTGAATTTTTGCCATTGGAAATATTGAATATAATGAGAAAAATAAACATATTAGCCAAAATAGAGTTGCTCCAAACAAATCAAATAAAATCCTTTTTTCAACTCCATATTTTCTTAAGAAAGAAACCAGTGGAGTATTAGATATGGTATATAGCAGGGCACCTATAGCTACTAAAAAACCAACCATTGTTGCAGCCACACTGCCCATGACTGATGTGTAGCTTTTCCAGTCAGCGACAAGTTTCTTATTTTCATCATCAGGATAATATAAAAATATGCATGTTATTGCTATTGTTAAAAATAGAATATTCGTTAAGACTCTAGGTCTTAGTAAAGAAGAATTTGATTTGTTCATTGCATTCGTCTTTTGCTTTTGCTAGACCATAAAAAACATCTTTAGGTAAGAATTTATTTTTTTCATCTAGTTCTACTTCGAATTCTTTTTTTATTCTATTCAATATTAGGTCTATAATTTCATTTTTTAAGCAAACGTCATTGATATCAATATTTCCTTTTTCAGGCATCACAGTTGCGCGAGCAACCTTCGCCCAGCCAGCTCTTGCCAAGTTTGCCAAAGATTCTTTGTAGTGATCTGGCAAAGGATAGTTTGAATCAGCTGTTAACGTTAATTTAATACGCTTGGCATTATCAGATTTGAAAGATTTAATTAAATCTCTAAGCCAGCCTTCTTCTTCAATTTCTGCAAAAGGAGGCGGAAGAATAGAAGCTTCTATTTTCTTTAATGGACCAGATTTTATTAGTTTTGAGTAGCTGTCCTCGGTTAAAACAGCTTCGAGTAAGATATTTTTCTTTGTTACTCTGTTTAAGTAGCGCTGAAGTTTTCCAATACTGCTTCCGTTGCCATTCCGTTGATAAACAATTAAATTATTTTCCTTAAAGAAAAGAAATGATTTTTCTCTACTAAACCATGCCCAGGAAGAAGGGAAACCTCTTTATCATCACTTTCTTCGGAAGCTTGCTCAAGTACTTCATTAAAGCGGCATCTGCCAAAAACAGCCATGAAAACGGTTTCAGATTTGTTTGAGGCTATAGATCTAATTTGGTATTTTTCATCTGACTCAGTACCATCTGATTTATTCTCTAATGCTATTGATGGAGCATGTGAATTATTGTTTGATTTTAATAAATCAAACAAAGTAGAGAAGTCATTATTATTAAGAGCATGCATTGCATAAAACTCTGCAGTCATAGATTTTTTCTTCATAGTTTATATTATGATATTAATAAATTAGTTGATCTTGTTGCCGCGACATAAGCCAATTTAGATTCCATCTCTAAATCCTCTTGGCTCATCTTTTCTTGAACTTCAGACGTTAAAACCGCCACCACCGGCCATTCCAGCCCTTTGCTGGCATGCATTGTCATGACCTTGATGGTGTTGTCTTGCGGCTGAAAGTCGCCTGATTTTTTGCGTACGCGGTGGGGCAGGCCTTTGCGGGTGAGGGCGCGGCTGCAGATGTCCATGCCGTCCCAGTCGCGGCACAGCACGGCCATGTCGCCCCAGGCGTGGCCTTGGGCGTGCTGGTCGGCCAGCAGTTCGGCAATCTTGGCGGCGCGTTCGGGCAGGCTGGGCAGGTTGATGACGATGGGTTCTGGCCCTTCGCGCCCGCAGCCCATGGGGGCGAGCAGGGGGATGCTGTCTTCATCCTTGGCGTCCTCGGGCTGGAGGATGCTGCCCGCCACCTGATTGGCCAGCTGCAAAATTTGCCGGGTGTTGCGGTAGTTGATTTTGAGGATGGTGGTGCGCCCGCTGGCTTGTATGCCCACGCTTTTGAGGCTAAAGCCCATCTTGCCGCTGCGCCGGTAAATGCTTTGCGCATCGTCATACAGCAGGAGCAGGCTGTTGGTGTGCGGGTCCACCATCTGGGTGATGAGCTTGAGCCATTCGGGCGCAAAGTCGTGCCCCTCGTCGATCAGGATGGCGTGGTACTGGCCTGCGGGGATGTGGCCTTTGTCCACCCCGCTGATGACGCAGCGCACGTATTCCTCCATTTTTTTGCCCACGGGCCAGCGCTCGGCGTAGTCGGGCAACTGGTGGTAGGCGACGAGCTGGTCACGCACCCATTTGTGGAAGTGGCGCACGTGTACGCGCTCGCTCAGGCCTTTGGTGTCGAGCTGGGCGGCCAGTTTGACGGCCAGCGGCTCGTTGTAGCAGAGCACCAGAATGGGTTTGCTGCCGGGGCCCTGGGTTTGAGCCAGGTGTTCGGCGCGGTAGCCCAAAATCATGGTTTTGCCCGAGCCTGCCACGCCGTGGATGACGCGGTGGCCGTCGCCCAGGCTGCGTGCAAGTTGTTCTTGCTGTAGGTCCATCACGCGCATGATGTCGGGCAGGCGTTCTTCGGCAGCGTTTTCTGCGGCGGCTTCGGCGCTGGCATCTTCAAACAGGCTTTGCTGCTGGGGCACGCGCACCTGGGGGAAGAGAATCCAGCGCACACGTTCGAGCTGCGGCACGGTGATGCCCCGCTTGCCAAAGCTGTGCGGAAACATGGCCCACAGGCGCTCTTGGAAGGCCTCGGGCTCGACGTTTTCAAACATCTCGTCCTGGCAGATGACCAAGCGCTCGGGAATGGCGCTGCCCAGTTCCGCCGCTTCAAACTGCGCGCGGGTGATGCGGGTGAACACCACGCCGTAACCCCACGGAAAGATGAGCTGGCCCTTGTGCGGGCCGTCGGGCTGCTGCAGTTGCGGGTCGCGTTGCAGGGCATTGATGACCTGAATGGCGCAGTGGCGCGCTTGCGCCAGCGGGTTCATCACCACTTTAGGCTGGCCGCTGCTGCTGTCCAGAATTTCAAACCGCTCGCGCGTAGCGCTGCGGATGGTGCTGAGGTGCCAGTCTTTGGTTTCCAAAATCAGCGCGCCCCGGTGCGGGTGCAGCACCACAAAATCGGGGTGGGTTTGCTTGGGGCCAATGGGCACGTCGTACCAAAGCAGGTAGTCGTCCTCCAGTTTCTTTTCCAGCCGCTCGGCCAGGCGTTTTTCGCCCGAGGTCATGCGGTGCAGGCAGGTGCCCAGTGCAGGTATCAGGGTAGCCATGTCTCTGTGTGGTGCGCGGCCCCTCCCCGGCAGGCTGCACCAGTATTTGTAGGTATGGGGTGGTTATAGGGGCAAAGCGCTGCGGGTGTGCCACATAGTCGACTGCGGTGTGTGCCCGTGTACGCAGGCTTTTTGAAGGTGTTTTAGGACTTTTGCGCAGATGTGGAAAGCGCGGACAGCTATGTTTTTGGTGGCGCTGCGTTCAACCTTGTTTGCGTTGTGGCGGGCATGCAGGGCGCGCTGCCGTGCGCGGCCCACCACCTGGCCTGTGTGCGGTATGCGCTGGCTTGCCTTGATCTTTGAGGCGCTGCCATGCACCATCGTTGCTGAAAGTGGCGCTGGCAGTGGCGTTACGCTTGGGCTTTGCTGGGTTTACTGCGTTTTATAAAAAGGAATAGCCATGTCTGACACCTCCAAACACCTGTCTTTGCCTGTTGCGCATGTGCTGGACCCGCGCCTGTCGCAGGTGCTGGAGTACTGGCTGGGCGCAGAGTTGCCCACCAACGAGAGCGCGCTGGCGCGCAAGACGCTGTGGTTTACCAAGTCGGAGGAGGTGGATGAAGAGATTCGCCACCTGTTTGGCGCGGTGCTGCAAGAGGCGCTGGCGGGCAAGCTGGATGGCGAGGCGCTGGAGTCGCCCCTGGGCATGCTGGCACTGCTGATTGTGCTGGACCAGTTCACGCGCAATGCCTACCGCTGCACGCCCAAGAGTTTTGCGGGCGATGCCAAGGCGCGGCAGTTGGCGCTGAAGGCGATTGATTTGGGCTGGGATATGGACGCCAGCATTCCCGCTATTGCGCGCATCTTTATTTACCTGCCGCTGGAGCATGCCGAAGACATGCTGATGCAAGAGCACAGTGTGGTGGCGTTTGAGCAGCTGTACCAGGAAGCGGAGCCCGCGCTGCGCGAGTTTTTTGAAGGCACGCTGGATTACGCGAACAAGCACCGGGAGGTGATCAAGGAGTTTGGGCGCTTTCCGCACCGCAACCCCATCCTGGGCCGCGAGAGTACGGCGGCAGAGAAGGTGTATTTGAGCAAGCCGGGGGCGGGGTTTTAAGGCCCGCTCACACGAGGCCAAATGCTTGGTTTTGGGTGCTTGGCGTTGCTGGACTGAGCGTGCGGGTACTGCCTTCTTGGCTTTGCGCGCTGTTTCAATCACCAATCGCCAACTTCCAGCCGCCAACCGGTGGTTGGCTGGGTAGGGGCGCGGCTGTGTAGTTAGGTAGCTGGTAGAGGTGATGCGCCCATCTGCTCGATCAACAGGCGCATAAAAAAAGCTGCTGAGGCCCATGCCCCGCAGCTTTTTTTTATGGTGTTTTTGGCCTCTGGCGCTTGTGGGGCAAGCGCTTGCAGCTATGTATTTTTAGTTCTTGGTAGGGCGGCGGCCAGTGAGCGACCAGCCTGCGTGCATGTTCTTTTTGTCGTTTTCATATTCCCAGTTGGTGCCGCAGCGCTCGCAGACATACCGGGTGATGGTGACGGTGCCGGTTTCACGCTCGCGCTTGTAGTTGTCGCCCTGGGTCAGCTCGACGTGGCCGGGGGCTTTGCGCCAGTTGCGCTGGATACCGGCGCAGGCATCGCACATTTCGATTTTTTTGAGTTCAGAGGCGCGGTCGTTATCTTGGGTCATGGTGTTCTGGGGCGTTCAAGGCGGCGTGCGCGCAAGGCGCGTATGGGCCATGACTGTACCTAAATCAGCCAACAAACGCTGGCACAGGGGTGCTTTGCGGGGCGCGCTCAGTGCTGCAAAACCCACGGCCAGCGGGCGGCATAGCGCGCTGGTGTGCGCCACGCGGGGCAACACCTGTTCCAATTGAGGGTTTGCACCATGGTGAGGGCGCCGGTGCACGGGGCGGCGGAGTGTGCCCTCGTTCGGATTCCTTGTGTCGGTGGTATGCGGCAGTGGGGTGCCCGCGCTGTGGCAGCGCTGGTGAGCGGGGCGGTGACACCGCAGCCATTTACAAGATTGAGGAGGATACGAATGACCGCTAACACCCCAACGCTGGTGATGTTTGCCATCTATCTGTTTGGCATGCTGCTGATCGGATGGCTGGGCTACCGCGCAACCCAGAATTTGTCGGACTACATCTTGGGCGGTCGCAGCCTGGGCAGTGTGGTGACGGCGCTGTCGGCAGGCGCGTCGGACATGAGTGGCTGGCTGCTGATGGGCCTGCCCGGCGCGGTGTTTCTCTCGGGTTTGTCGGAGGCATGGATTGCCGTGGGCCTGTGCGTGGGTGCCTGGCTGAACTGGCGCTTTGTGGCGGCACGCCTGCGGGTGTACACCGAAAAGGTGGGCAACGCGCTGACGCTGCCCGACTATTTCACCAACCGTTTTGAAGACCAAAGCAGCTTGCTGCGCATCGTCACGGCGGTGGTGATTTTGGTGTTTTTCACCATTTACTGCGCCTCGGGCGTGGTAGCGGGTGCGCGGTTGTTTGAGTCGATGTTTGGCATGGATTACCAGACCGCCCTGTGGGTGGGTGCGGTGGCCACCATGGCCTATGTGTTCATCGGCGGCTTTTTGGCCGTGAGCTGGACGGACACCATCCAGGCGGCCCTGATGATTACGGCGCTGATCCTAGCGCCCTTGATGGTGATTTACGCCGATGGCGGCGTGGCGGCATCGGCTGATGTGATTGCAACTGCACGCCCCGGCGCGTTTGACATGGTGGCCAATCTGGATGTGATTGCCATCGTCTCGCTGCTGGCCTGGGGCCTGGGCTACTTTGGCCAGCCGCACATTCTGGTGCGCTTCATGGCGGCAGAGTCGGTCAAAACCATTCCCAACGCCCGCCGCATTGGCATGACCTGGATGGTGCTGTGCCTGGGTGGCGCAGTGGCCGTGGGCTTTTTTGGCATTGCCTTCTTTGGCGCACGCCCCGAGATTGCCGCAGGCGTGAACGCCAACGCAGAAACGGTGTTCTTGGAAGTGACCAAGCTGCTGTTCAACCCCTGGCTGGCGGGCGTGCTGCTGGCGGCGGTGCTGGCGGCGGTGATGTCTACCTTGTCGTGCCAGTTGCTGGTGTGCTCCAGCGCGCTGACGCAAGACATCTACAAAACCTTCTTGAACAAAACCGCCAGCGACCAGCAACTGGTGTGGTTTGGCCGCGCCATGGTGTTTGCGATTGCCGTGGTGGCCATCGTGATTGCGCAAGACCCCAACTCCAAAGTGCTGGGCATGGTGAGCTACGCGTGGGCCGGCTTTGGCGCCGCGTTCGGGCCGATTGTGCTGTTCTCGGTGCTGTGGAAGCGCATGACCCGCAACGGCGCACTGGCGGGCATGGTGGTGGGCGCTGTCACCGTGCTGCTGTGGAAGAGCTATGGCGTGCCCATGAAGGACGTTTATGGCATCTTCCGTCTGTATGAAATCGTGCCCGGTTTTGTGCTGTCGTCGATAGCGATTGTGGTGGTCAGCCTGATGGGCAAAGCACCTTCGGCGCAGATGCAAAAAATTCACGCCGAGGTCGACCAAGAAGTGGCTGCACACGGTCAGTAATGGCGTTGCACCCCCGTTGTGGCCCTTGGGGCCTGCGGGTGCCGGGGCCGCAACTGCGGCTCGGTGTTTGAGGAGTAAAAATGGCTGCCAGCGCTGATGTAGATTGCGCTGGCAGCTATTTTTTTGTGTGCGTAAAGCTTCAGATCCAACCGAAAAAAGCGGCGGTTTGTGGGCGTCGCCAGTGCCGGGTTGTTAGATCGCTGCGACAAGGTGGGGCTGACAAGCGGCATAGAATCGCTGCTTTTGGTGCTCGCAACGTCGTTCTGACGTTGCAGTTAAACGGGAAACATGGATACGCAGGCGCTTGCGCGCCCACGTATTGCATGTACTGCCCCCGCAACAGTGTGTGCATGGGTTCTCAGGAACCAGCCTGTCCGCTTTGCCACTGGAGCTGATTGCTCTGGGAAGGCTGTGACAGTCGGTGCATCAGTCTGGATACCGGCCAAAAAAGGTTCGGCTCTCACCCAGAGTCGGTGTTGTGTGAAGCACGGCGGGGACGCCTGTGCCAACTGATGTGAACTCCATGAAAAACTTTGATTCCTTCTCGCTGGAAGGTACGTCTGCACGCGCTTGTGCGCGCTTTCCTATGGCTGCTGTGGCGCTGGCCGCTTTGACTTTGGCCCAGTCTGCCGTCGCGCAAGACGCCAAGATGGCTACGACGGTGGTGACGGCAACACGCTCTGAAACCAAACTGGATGAAACGCTGGCGGATGTGCGCGTCATTACGCAAGAGCAGATCAGCAATTCGGCTGGGCGTTCTCTGGCCGAAGTGCTGCAGCGTTTTGCCGGTGTGCAGATGTCGAGCAATGGCGGGCGCGGTAATACGCAGAGTGTTTCTATCCGCGGAAGCAAGCAAGTGATTTTGCTGGTGGACGGCGTGCGCTTTGGATCTGTGACGGATGGATCGCCCTCGTTGTCCTCTTTGCCACTAGAGAGTATTGAGCGCATTGAGGTGGTGCATGGCCCTGCTTCTGCGTTGTATGGCAGCGATGCGATTGGCGGTGTCATTCAAATTTTCACCAAACAGGGCAAGGGCGCCAAGCAGGCATTTGTGCCTTATGCGTCGGCCACTGTGGGTCAATCTGCCTACAAGGACGCGAGCGCAGGGTTTGCGGGTGCACAGCAAGGCTGGAATTACAGCCTGAATGTGGCACGGGTATTGGATCCAGGCTTTTCTTCGACGAATGCGAAAAGTGGCTCTTTCAACGCAGACAAAGACAAGTACCACCAAACTTCGGTCACGGCGGCTTTGGGCTATGCATTCAATGATGCTTGGCGCCTGGATGCCAACTTGATGCGCGCCGACGGCTATGCGGAGTTTGACAACGGCGCCACCAAAGCTTCGTGGGTGGATTCCGATGCAGGAACAGGCCAACTCAAGCTGACAGGCAAAGTTAACGATATCTGGACAACCAGCTTGAGCACATCGTCGTCGAGTGACAAGTTGCGCTCCTATGACCGTGCGTTGGTGACCAAGGTGCTCACCGATTCGCTGTACCAGACCAAGCAAAAAGAATACAAGTGGAGCAACGAGTTCAAGACCCCCGTTGGTATCGCCATTGCGGGAGTGGAACGACTGGAGCAAAAAGTCAATTCCACGACGGAATACGACAAAACCAAACGCACCACGGATGCTGTTTACGCAGGCTTGAATGGCAGCTATGACCGTCATAGCTGGCAAGTGAATGTGCGCAGCGATGACAACTCGCAATTCGGTCGCTTTGAGACGTGGGGCATTGGCTATGGCTTCCAGCTGCTGCCCTCTTTGCGTGCTTATGCCTCGCGTGGCAAGAGCATCAATGCGCCCACGTTCAATCAGCTGTACTGGCCTGCAGACCCTATGTGGGGCGGTGGTGGCAACCCCAATCTGCAACCGGAAGAGGGACGGAATACGGAGTTGGGGCTGCACTGGACGCTGGACGGCCATGCCTTCAAGTTGGCGCGCTTTGACAACAAGGTGAGCAACCTCATCGTGTGGGGGACGACGGTTGAAAATATTGATCATGCCCGGATGAAGGGCTGGTCGCTGGGATACAGCAAGTCGCTGGATACGTGGCAATTTGCGGCGTCCTACGATTACCTTGATTCCCGCGACAGTCTCGGTGAGCGCATTACACGCCGTATGCCAAAGCAGCAAGCCACTGTCTCGGTAGACAAAACATGGGGTGCTTGGAAGCTGGGTGCCAATGCCTTGTACGTGGGTAATCGCACCGATCTGTTTGGATACCCTTCCAAGAAGGTCGTGCTCAAGAGCTATGCCACGTTGGATGCTTATGCTGAATACAAGTTTGCAAAGGAATGGGCAGTGCAAGCACGTGTTGCCAATCTGACCGACAAGCAATACGAAACGGCGTATGGCTATAACCAGCGTGGCCGTGCAGGCTATCTGACTTTGAAGTGGTCACCCCGCTAATTCTTGTCAGCCCCGGCTTGGTGCGGTGCACCAAGCCATCAGCCAAGCGCACAGATTTGCTTCTGTGCGCTTTTTTGTGGGCGCTTGCTGGGGTTTGCCCGTAGAGGTTTTATGAAATCAAGCAAAAACTGGGATGAGGTCTGCTACCCCTTCATCCACGAAACCGCATCGCTGTGCGACTTTGAAGTGACGACGGATGAGTGGTGCACGCTGATTGGGATGGCCTTTTCGGCAACGCCCGCAGACTTGGCTGACATTGCCGAAGATCTCGCGCACATACAACCACTGGCTTTTCATGTGAATGGATCGATTCGCGGCAAGCTGGCGATTGAAGAGGCCGATGTGCAGTGGGTGCTGCAGCGCATGCAGCACTACCGCCAGGCGTTGGGCGAGCGCGAGCATGTGTTTGTGCTTCCACGCGGTACAGCACCTGTGCCGCAATTGCACCAGGCACGATCGGCGGCGAAAAAGGCGATTCGTGCGATGGTGCGTGTAGCGCAAGAGGGGCGTGACGTGCCAGAGGTGTTGCCACGCATTTGCAATGCGTTGTGCAATCTGTTTTTTCTCATGACGTTGACGGTGAATAGGCGCCGAGGGCTGGAAGAAGTGCCCTTCGTGAGCAAGAGCTACAAAGCCCGCTAGGGCCTAAAAAACTCAGCGCGTATGCACCACGCTGGCATCGATTTCCCCGTAGACCGTGATGCCGCTGGGGGTGTTGGCGGTCGTATCAGAGGCGGGGTAGTAATCACGGTGCGCGCAGCCACCCAGCGTGAGTGCGATGGCGATCCCAAGAAAGTGAAGGTGTTTCATAGCTTGCCCTTTGGGGTCAAGACTAACGGAAACACCGGGGCTGTGGCGTAAGCAGGCGTATCCAGGCGAATGCCTTGGCATACGCATGTGTATGCAGTCTGGGGCGGCGTACCTGGCCTCTCCTGCAAACCTTGGTGCCCTCGGTTTGCTTGGGGTGCAGGGGCTGGCCGGACGTCTGCGTTACGCGCGCGGTGGGATACAGGCCAAGGCCGCTTGCACCACGTTCATGGTGGCCAGTGGGTCGTCACACGCAATCGGGTGGCGCTGGGGCATGCTGCGCAGCCAGGTGATTTGGCGCTTGGCCAGCTGGCGCGTAGCGGCAATGCCTTTTTCGCGCACCAGGTGCATATTGATGTCGGGCGTGCCTTTGCGCGCTTGCCAGTCCAGCTCTTCCCAGACTTGGCGGTAGCCCACACAGCGCATGCTGGGCAGGTCAGGGTTCAGGTCGCCGCGGGCGCGCAGGGCTTTCACCTCGTCAATAAAACCCGCTTGCAGCATGGCGTCGTAGCGCTGGGCAATGCGCGCGTGCAGCCAGGCACGGTCGTTGGGTTCTAAGGAAAAAAGCGTGCAATCGAAGGCAGGCTCTGCGTCAGCAGCTCTCTTTTTTGTATTGTGAAAACTCGACAGTGGTTGACCGGATACCTTCCACACTTCCAGCGCACGCTGAATGCGCTGGCTGTCCGCGGGGGCCAGGCGGGCGGCGGTTTCGGGGTCTACCTGGGCCAGCTCGGCATGCATGGCGGGCCAGCCGCGCTCGGCAGCCTGCGCATCAATCTGGGCGCGCACGGTGGGGTCTGCGGCGGGCATTTCGTCAATGCCATCCAGCAGCGCTTTGAAGTACAGCATGGTGCCGCCCACCAGCAGCGGGATGGCGCCGCGCGCGCGGATTTCACCGACCAGACGCTGGGTGTCTTGCACAAATTCGGCGGCGCTGTAGGACTGCAGGGGATCGAGGATGTCGATCAGGTGGTGCGGCACTGCCGCTTGCTCTTGGGTCGTGGGCTTGGCTGTGCCAATGTCCATGCCGCGATAGACCAGGGCCGAGTCCACACTGATGATTTCACAGGCTTGGCCGCGCTGGGACAGCACGGCGGCCAGCGCCAGGGCGGCATTGGTTTTGCCAGATGCGGTGGGGCCGGCGATGGCAATGCAGGGCAGGGGAGAAGTGGAAGCAGTCAAAATGGAAAACGGGCGAAGGGGCAAACGGTTCAGACCAAGCAGCGCCTGCAAAGCCAGGCTTTAAGAGGCGCTGGGCACGCCGTGGCGGCGCACCAGCGTGCATGATGCCAAGGCTGCTGCCAAACACCAGAAGCCCAGCCCGAAAACCAAGGGGTACACAGTGCCATTGAAGCTGCGGCCCAGCAACTGGCCCGTGACAAACGCGAACAGCATCATGATGAAGCCGTTGAGGGCCGAAGCCATGCCCGCCGCTTTGGGAAAAGCGCTGACGGCCCCGCTTTGGCCGCAGGGCTGCTGGATGCCGTGGGCAATCGGAAACAGTAGGCAAGCGCAGGCGTAGGCCCAAGGGTTGCGCACCTCCAGCAGCGCCAAGCCCAGCAGCAAGGCGGCACACAGCACGGCCAGCCCACCGGCGATGGCCACGGTATTGCGCACGCCCCAGCGTGGCAGCAGGCGGCGGCACAGCATGGTGCCGCCAATATAGATCACCCCATTCGCTGCCAGCAGCCAGCCAACGTGGCTGGCGCTCCAGCCCAGGGCTTGGGTAAAGACAAAGGGGGCGGCGGTTAAAAAGACCACCAGGCCACCATACGAGCTGGTGGTGGTGGCCGAATAGGCCAAAAAGGTGGGGTGGCGCAGAATCTCGCGCCAGCTGGCCAGCAAACGCCGGGGCTGCAAGGCATGCGGGTTGAAGTGCTGCACGCTTTCCTGAAAACGCAGCCACACCAGCAGCCAGGACGCGGCCCCCACCACAGACAGCGCCACCATGGTGGAGCGCCAGCCCATGTACTGCGCCAGCCAGCTACCCATCAAGGGGCTGCAGCAGGCCAGCACACCCAAGCCGGACAGCGCTTTGGACATGACGTGGGTGCCTTCTACAGGGTTGTACAAATCACGCACGATGGCGCGGGCCGCCATCACCACAGCGCCCAGCGCTGCGCCTTGCACGGTGCGCCAGGCGATCAAGGCATCCATGTGCGGAGCCAGGGCGCAGCCCACGGCGGCCAGCACATACAGGCCAATGCCTGCCAGCAAGATGGGGCGACGGCCCCAGCGGTCGGACGCGGGCCCCCAGGCCAGTTGTGAGCAGCCAAACGCCAGGATCAGGGTGTAAAACGTGCTTTGGGTCTGGGCGACAGAGGCATCGAGCTGCTGCGCCAGCAACGGCATGGCGGGCAGGTACAGATCGGTCGTCAGCGGCTGAAAGCCCAGCAGCAGCGCGAGCAAGCCAATGACAAAAACGGGCGACATGGCCGCAGGCGATGCCACGGCAGAAGAGGAAGAAGCAGACACAAAAACCGATACCAGAGAGCCAATAAAGTGCCACCGATCAGCGGCGTGTGCAGGCTAGCAGAAGCAATTTGGCGTGGTGTCGCTTAGTTCGCACACTTGCCAAAAAAGGCGTTGATGTAGATAGGGAAAGCGCTGGTAGCTATGAATTTTTACAGCGCTGCAGGCGCCATGCGGCTTTCTGGCATGGGCGGCAGGCCTTGGGCATACGCCGCACCGGGTGCCAGCGGCCGTCATTCCGGGGGCCGGTGTTTGGGTCTATGCTCTGTGCGCGCGTCAATCACGAACTCAAGAACGCGCTGTTGTGAAGGAATATGTGACCATGCTGTTAGGCCTTGCTGCGAACCGACTCCACCACCAAACCGAAGATGCCGCACTGTTTGCGCTGCTGCGCGCCTGTGAATCCGGCATGCGCGAGCTGAACCTGGGCCTGCACGCTGTGGGCCGCACCTACGATGCGATTGCCGCCGCCAACATGATGCACCGCTACAGCAACCTGGTGCGCTACCCCTATGGCCGCGAAGGCGGGCTGATGAAGCTGGTGGCTGAGGTGGTGGGCATGGGCGAGGGGCGCACGCTGGATGGCGCCATTTACCTGACCGACCCGGTCGATCCATCCTCCATCTTCCCGGAAGCATTGGCTTTGAAGCGCCAGTGCGTGATTCACGGCAAGCCCTTTATCTCTACCGTGGCCACGGCGCGCGACTGGGTGGAGATGGAGCGCATGCACGCAGGCTTGGCGCGCGACCGCAATGCCGATCGCTTTCATGACTTTGAAAACCAGACCGTGGCGCTGATTGCGCACGATGCCATGAAGCCCGCTATGCTGGATTTTGTGGCGCAGAATTTTGACCTGCTCTCGCGCTTTAAGCGACGGGTGGGCACGGGCACCACAGGGCAAAAACTCAACGAACTGGCCTGGAGCAAAGGCTGGCCTGCGGACAAAGCCTGGGTGGACCGCTACCACAGCGGCCCCTTGGGGGGCGATGCACAGATTGCCGACCTGGTGCTGGAGCGCCGCTGCCAGCGCGCCATCTTCTTTGAAGACCCGCATGTGGCGCGCCAGCACGAAGCCGACATTCAGCTGCTGGAGCGTGCGGTGACCACCGTCACGCACGAGGCCGTGTGCATCACCACGCCCAAGGTGGCGCAGCGCTGGTGTGATGCGGCAGTGCTGCGCACCCAGCGCTAGCAGCGCCACCGCCTGCGGCGGCGCAGGCAGGTGCAGGCCGCTGCGCGGTGAACCCCGCGTTGCTTGATACGAATCAAGTGTGCGGCGAATGCCGCCCCGCAGCCCTTGAAGGAGTTGCAGCGTCTTGGCATTATGTAAAACCCTAATAACAACTACCAGGTGCTTCCATGACTCCACGTTCTGTCTCTTCCCCCAAGAAATTCCTCATCGGCGCTGGCCTGTTCAACCAGGTGGGTGAATACATTGCTGAGCATGGTGACCATGTGTTCATCATTGCGGATCGCTTCTTCCTGCCCCGCATTCAAACCGACACCGTGGCACAGCTGACCCAGCAGGGCATCCGCAGCCACGTAGAGCAGTTTGGTGGTGAGTGCACCACCGATGAAATTGCCCGTTTGGAAGCAGCCGTCAAAGCCGCTGGCTGCAATGTGGTGCTGGGTGTGGGCGGCGGCAAGGCACTGGATGTGACCAAGGCCGTGGCGCACCACTGCAAGCTGCCGCAGATTTTGGTGCCCACCATTGCTTCCACCGATGCACCCTGCACCGCCTTGGCCGTGATCTACAAGCCCAATGGCGAGTTTGACCACTACCTGTTCATGCCGCACAACCCCGATACCGTGTTGGCCGACACCTCCATCATTGCCCAAGCCCCCGCGCGCTTTTTTGCCGCAGGTGTGGGCGATGCGCTGGCCACCTACTTTGAAGCGCGGGCCTCATGGCGCTGCAATGGCACCAACCTGATCCTCAAGCGCCCCTCGCGCACCGGCTTGGGCCTGGGTGAAATGTGCTATGAAATTCTGCGCAAAAACATCGACGCTGCGATGGATGCCGTGCGCAACAAGGCCGTGACGCCAGCGCTGGAAGAAACCATTGAAGCCACCATCTACCTGAGCGGCGTGGGCGCCGAGGCGGCAGGCGTGGCCGCTGCCCATGCGGTGAACAACGGCATGGCCGTGGTGCCCGCCTTGCACAACGCCCAGCATGGCGAGAAGGTGGCCTTTGGCCTGCTGACCCAACTGGTGCTGGAGAACGCCCCGCTGCACGAGGTTGAAGAGGTGATTCGCATCATCAAGGCTGCGGGCCTGCCCCTGTCGCTGCGCGACTTTGGTGTGACCGAGTTGGTAGAGGCCGAGTGGCGCCAAGTGGCGAAGCTGGCCTGCGACAAGAACGACACCATGGGCAATATGGGCCGCCCCATCAGCGAAGCGGAGGTGTATGACGCGATGCTGGCCGCCAACAGCCTGGCAGAGCGCTACCACGATTAAGGCTGAAAACTGCCTCTGGTGCTTATTCTATAAGCGCTAGCAGCTATAAAAAAAGCGATCCCGAGGGATCGCTTTTTTTGGTGGCAGGCCTGCGAGGGCTTAGAAGTTGTGGCGGATACCTACGGACACCGACTTGCGGTCTTCGTTGGGGTTCAGATCGCCAAAGGCTGCGCCGTCCTTGTTTTGCAGCTGGCTGTAGAACGCGTACACCTTGGTGCGCTTGCTCAGGTGGTGGTTGTAGCCCACGGTCCACTGGTTGGCAGCGGCCTGGCCTTCGGCGTTGGCGTGGCCAAAGTTGGCGTGCAGTTCACCGGCACCAATGGCGTAGGCCACGGCAGCACGGGTCACGTTGGTCTTTTCCTTGATGCCAGCCACCACATCTTCGCTGCGCTGGTGGTAGCCGGACAGCGTCCAGGCACCGGCAGTCCAGGTGGCGCGCAGGGCGTATTGCTTGGCATCGGCCCACTCACCGTAGCCTGCGCCGAACGACCAGTTGCCACGGTCATAGTTGGCGGCCAAGTCGTAGGCGTTCTTGCCCTGGTTGTCAGCGGCGCGCTCGTGGAAGCTCACCGACGACTCCACGCTCAGGCCGTGGAAGACGGGCGACTTGTAAGCCAGGCGGTTGCTGGCGTTCTCGACACCCACGTACAGCGCGTCGGCAGTGATGCCGTAGTCTTCGTTGTGCAGGCTGGCGCGGTCAGCGATGGCGTAGTACGAAGGGTTGAAGAAACGGCCCATGCGCACGGTACCGAAGTTGCCCGACAGGTTCACTTCGCTGCGGTTGCTAAAAAAGCTGTCCGCTTCGGTGATGCTGCCGTTGTCCGAGTTGATGGCGCTTTCCAGCTGGAAACCCAGCTTCAGGCCATTGCCCAGGTCTTCCTGGCCTTGGAAGCCAAAGTAAGAGCCGCTGTTGTTTACACCGTTGACGCGGGCGTTGCCGGTCTTCACGGATTCGACGGCGGTGTCGATACGGCCATACACGTTGACGCTGGAGTCAGCGGCAGCAGCGGTGGCGGAAACAGCGATCAGGCCGGCAGCGGCCACAATTTTGTTCAGAGAGAAAGTCACGATCAAAGCGCTTGTACAGCGCATGCAAAAAAGGAAAACAATGCCTGCACAAGGGCAGGCTTTACCAGAGGGCGCAGCAAAGTGCGCGCTCGCTGTGGCCTGCGCAATGCAGGCCGGGCGCATTT
>NZ_JARXOV010000026.1:0-19921 GCF_030162955.1 Comamonas jiangduensis | reverse complement strand
CATGGTGTGCTGGCTTGGGCGTAAAAAACCTGCACTGGGCGGGCTTGGTTCTGAAGGCGTGAGGCGGGAGTGTTTATGCCGTCTTCACGCTGATTGCTGTAGCACCAGGGAAACGCTTCAAGGCATCTTCTAGTGCTGCGCAAGTACTAGGGAAGAGGGCGGTATAGCGCGCTCCTGCGACCTTGATGATGCATTGCTTCATTGCTGTCTCCTTATCTGTTTGGCTACTTAAGCTGTTATCGGCACAACTTGTATCAAACTGAAACAGAATTTTGTAACTGGAAACTGAAAAAACAGCCTGCAGGTGGAAGCTGCTTGCGTTTGGTATGAAAAAGCCCGCGCGAGGCGGGCTGTTGTAACGAAGAGCGACTCGCAACAACCAGTGCTGCTTGAAAGCACCGTCTTACTGCTTTTTATTCTGGGCTTGTCCTAGCTGCTTCAGACCAGGCGAAGATCACTCAGCTTGTCGCTCTTACCCATGTTTCTGACTAGGGTTGTTTTAGCCAGATTTGATTTGCTGAGGCATTGGTGGACTCCTCAAAGATGAGTGAAAGGCAGAATTGCTTTCACGACTTCAATTTGCTCCTGAAGCAATACCCGCGTTGTATGAATGCGTAAGTAACAAAGGCGCTTGTTTTCCAAACCGCAGCCCTTGGTCACAAGGCGCTGGTTTCCGGCCTAACTCTTCCCGGTTTCCCGGCTCCAGACCACAGTTGCCCCATGCGGTGAAGGGGAATCACCTTCATGACCCACCTGGGCAGGTGGACTGTGAGACTCGCCTTCAAACCCTTCCCGTCTTTCTTTCGGCATCGGTTGTCCATCTGGCCGGTGCCCTTGCAATATTTTTGTGTTTGTAGCTACAACTAATCCAAGGCTCAGCACGACTCATGCAAAAAACCGCTCAGGGTGCGGGCGTAGGACGTTTGCAGATGTGAATTGAAAGTGGGATCATGAACCCATCACGCACTTCAAGGAGAGCTGTGATGTCTGCCCTAATGAATCAACTTGTTGGCCTGTGGCTGTTGGTGATGCTTGTAGCTTGGGTGATCTACGAGGTGAGGGATGACTGGAAGTGAATAGTCTGAGTTGTGCGCCCTACAAGCAGGTGTTGGCAGCAAATTCACAAGGCCTTCGCATAGCAAGATCGCCACCACAATCACTGCAGGGTGGTATGCCGGATGACCTGTGCTTGCAGGCGCAACCCTGTTGAGTTCGAAAGCCCGCAAGTCCAGCTCATCAACGAGGGCATCTACGACTCGCACGGGATTATCTTCACCAATGAAGTCATCCAAGCACTCTGGCAGCAGCGTGACCTGATGTCGACATTCACCTTCGGTGAATGTCGACATCAATACAGATGCCAAGATTCTAAATTTGAGCCACCGCCAAAGCAGTGTTTTCACACAGCCTCAGCCGCAAGGCTTTGTCGCAATTGACTGCAAGTAGCGGCAAGTGGTTCAGGGATTCACGTTCCACTTGTTTTTAAAGTCAAATTCGAGCTGTTCGCACTGGCCTTCTTTGAACTGGGCAGGGGTGTTTTCCTTGGGTCCTTTTTCACGCTCTTTCCAGCACAGCCGGATGGTTTCTCGCTCCAGCCATTGTTCTTCTTTGTTAGGGGAAAAATAAAACATGAGCTGGCTGCCCAGCATCAGCAACGCAAACAGTGCGATAGGCGTGCCAATGATCCAGCGAACCAGTTTGGGTTTGGGGGTGGCTTTTTCAGTCATACGAGGCAGTTTTGGGCGTGAATAAAAACAAAGGCCTGCATGAAGCAGGCCTTGATGCGTGAGCGCAAGATTTAAGGAGTTTTCAAGTCGCTGGACAGCAGGCTGTCGGTGTCTACATTGGCCACATCAACGCGGCGCGCACCATTGAAGCGCTTTGCCCAGTAGCTGGTATTCATATCTTCAACACGGACGGTTTTGCCCTTGCTGGGGGAGTGAATGAACTGGCCATTGCCTACATAGATGCCGACGTGACTGAATGCACGGCGCATAGTGTTGAAGAACACCAAGTCACCTGGCTTGAGTTCTTTTTTGTCAATCTTTTGCGTGGCTTTGGCTTGCTCATCCGCCCGGCGTGGCAAAAGATGCCCCACGGTGTCTTGGTAGATAGCACGCACGAAACCGCTGCAGTCAAAGCCAGTGTCTGCACTGGTGCCACCAAACCGGTAGGGAATGCCAATCATGCCCATGGCCGTGTTAATCAGGCTGGATGTGTTGGTTGCAACGGTATGACCTACCGTTTGTAGATTGGCCCCAAGACCACGCTCTTTCAGGATTTGGGTCAAACGATCCTGAGAAAGAGCCTCGTCGGCAGTGGGAGCTGCTTGCACGCTTCCACAGACAAGGGCGAGAACGAATAGCCATTTGCAAGTCATGGGGCCGGAGGTTATCACGGCTTCCTGACGTTGTGGGCAGAAAATGCCTTACAAATCACGTCCAGTTATGGTTTCCCACTGGATGTTTGGCCAGCGTTTGATGTGAAGCAGCCCGCACCAACTTCTGGTAGCTGGGTGACGGGCAGGTCTTATCGCTGCGACAATGCAGTCTTATTGAAGAACACTCTAGGAAAAAACACATGTTGCTGGATGCCGATGACTCGCAGTTGGTGCTGATCGACTACCAAGAAAAACTGATGCCAGCTATTTTTGAAGGCCCACAGGTGCTGGCGAATGCCATCAAGCTTGCGAAGCTGGCTAACCTGATGCAGGTGCCAGTGTGGGCAACCGAGCAAAACCCCAGTCGCCTGGGTCCCAACGATGCGCAATTGCGTGCGCTGTGCGATGAGACATTCGCCAAGATGAGCTTTAGCGCTGCAGAAGAGGGCTTGATTGACGCGCTACGCCCGCCTGTCAAAAAACAGCAAGGTGGCAATGCACGCAGCTTGCCTAAACATTTGCAAAAGCCAGCTGCCCCGCAAGAGCCTGAACGGCCCTCCATCATCATCGCCGGCTGCGAGGCCCATGTTTGTTTGATGCAGACAGCCTTGCAGTTGCTGGAAGAGGAGATGGAAGTGTGGGTGGTGACCGATGCTTGCAGTTCGCGCAGTGAGCGCAATCGTGATGCGGCTTTTGACCGTTTAGCTGGCGCAGGTGCTGAGCTGGTGACGACCGAAATGGTGGCCTTTGAATGGATTCGCAGCTGTGAGCACCCAGCCTTTAAGCAAATGCTAGAGTTGATCAAATAAGTACCACTTGGGTCGTACTCTAAAAAGCGCTGGATTACTGGCGCTTTTTATACAACAACGAATGCAGCTTACATGAGATTTATTTATATTCTAAAACAAACAAATGCTCTAATAAACAGAGGTTTTTAACAGCACTAATTATTAAAAAGATAGCTGCTGACGCAGCAAATAAAAGGGTCCAGTATGTTTCTGTACTGAACCCTTTTATTTATCTGCGCTTAATGCTCATTTTTTTTGAGAACTGGGAATGCTTGGCAAGGTCTCAAGCTGCGCGGGGCTCAACACAGCATTGATGCTATGCACATCTTGCATGCTTAAATTACCCGCCGCTTGGCGCAGCTGAAGTTGCCCCACTAGCAGGTTGTAGCGTGCTTGGGCCAGGTCTTTTTGCGATTGGTAGAGCTGGCTTTGAGCATTAAGTACGTCGATGTTGATACGTACGCCCACTTCATAGCCCAGTAAATTAGCTTCCAAGGCGCTTTGGCTGGAAGCCACCGCAGCCTCCAATGCTTGGACTTGTCCGTAACCCGACTGCACACCCAAAAAAGCAGTGCGCACCGCCTGCGCAACTTGGCGTTTGGCAGCTTCTAAATCGGCACGGGCCTTCTCCTCCAGCGAGAGTGTTTCTTTGACACGGTTTTGTACGGCAAATCCGGCGAAGAGGGGGATGTTCATCACCACCCCCACCGTTCCCACCGTCGCGTTGTTGCGCACCGGCATGGTCAATGAGCCATCGGGATTACGCTGCGTGCCGTAGCTGGCCTGCAAATCTACGGTTGGTTTATGCCCCGCGTAGGCTTTGTCCGTTTCTAGCTGTGCCACATCCACGGCAATCAACGCTTGCCGAATCAGCGGGCTTTGGGCTTGCGCGGTATCGAG
This sequence comes from Comamonas jiangduensis, assembly GCF_030162955.1. Taxonomy (NCBI): domain Bacteria; kingdom Pseudomonadati; phylum Pseudomonadota; class Betaproteobacteria; order Burkholderiales; family Comamonadaceae; genus Comamonas; species Comamonas jiangduensis. The sequence continues at coordinate 15,853 of NZ_JARXOV010000026.1, read as the reverse complement.
CCAGACTTGCAGATCATTTGGCATGAGTTGTGGCAGGCGCACGGGCTGTGCCAGTGGCCACGGCGTTGCACCTGCAGCGCCCACCAATTGCTCCAGGGCAGCTTGTGCGACGCGCAGATCGTTCTCGGTAGCGATTTCTTGGGCACGCACCAAGTCAAACCGTGCTTGTGCTTCGCGTGAGTCGGTGACCGTGGCCGTGCCAATTTCGAAATTGCGTTTGGCGTACTCGTACTGTTCAGCCACCGCTCGTTTTTGCGCTTGCACCAGATGCAGGGTATCCAGCGCGGCCAGCACTTGGAAATAGGCTTTCGCTGTGCGCACCAGCAAATCTTGCGATGCAGCGTCCACCTGGGCATACGCCAAATCCACATTGCGCGTGCCTTGGCGGTAGGTGGCCAAGTTAGCGGGGTTATACAGCGGTTGCTTGGCTTGCAAGCTGGCGGAGTCTTGGCGTGCATCCAGTGGCTGGGTCGGAAAGCTGCCCCGCACCCGTGTTTCGCTGTATTGGCTGCCGGCTTGAATGCCGACTTGCGGCAGCAAGCCCGCTTGGGCTTGTGCACCTTTGCTGATCGTGGCGTCCAATTGGGCGCGCGCGCTTTGCCAGGCGGCGTCATAAGCCTGGGCTTGTTCGGTAAGTTGCACCAAACTTTGGGCCTGTACGGCGGCAGTTTGTACACAAGCCAGTAAAGCTGCGCAGGCAATCCGGCCCATAGCGGGGCGCAAAGCGCGAGAGATGTGCTGCCCGAATGAAAAGACCATGGGAAACGTCTCCAAGAATCTCACCGGCAGCGCCTGTCTGCCTTGTTGTTGTATTGCTCGACTCAGTATGTAGGCACTTTAGGGTCACGCTCATGCGACCAAGCGTCAATGCCCCCTGTGATATTGGCCACGCATTCGAAACCTGCACGCTCGACCAGATATACGGCCACGCTCATGCTGCGCGCGCCGTGGTGGCACAGGCAGGCAATCGGGCGCTCGGGGTCAAGCTCATTGAGGCGGGATGTGATCTCGCCCATGGGAATGCACTGCAGCTCAAACTGGTCACTGGGCGCCACACTGGCTACTTGGCACTCCCACTTTTCACGCACGTCCAAAACGACGGGCTTGGCAGCATCACCGGCGAATTGGCCCAACCACTCGTCCAGCAGGGAAGGGCGCACTTGATAAAACATACAACTCTCCGGTGAGACCGATAAACGCAGACGTTAGAACGTGAAACGTGGCGCGGTTGCAAAGCCTTGCAGGCGCGGCACCACGAGATCCCATGGGGTTTTGGTCGTGGTCTGGCCGTTTTGCTTGGTCACGATGGTGAAGCGCATCATGGGCTTTTGCCCGACGATGGCAGCCAGGCGGCCGCCTTCTTTGAGGTGCGACAACAGCGCTTGGGGCAGCACTTCGACGGAGCCGCTGAGCAAAATCACATCAAAAGGGCCTTCGGGCAAGGTGTCTTTAGAGCCATCGGCCACACGCACGTTAACGTTGGTGCAATCTGCATCGGCCAGATTTTCGCGGGCCATATCTGCCAACTCTGGATTGATTTCCAAAGTCACCACGTCTTGGGCCAGCTTGGACAGCAAGGCTGCGCTGTAGCCTGAGCCGGTGCCGATTTCCAGCACGCGATCGGTAGGCTGAATGTCCAAATCGTTGATCATGCGCGCTTCTACACGGGGCTGGAGCATGCACTCGCCGTTTTCGATGGCGTTTACATCATCATTCAGGGGCACTTCAACGTCCATGAAAGCCAGGCTGTACTGTGCGGGAGGTGTGAAATCTTCACGGCGCACGGTGTAGAGCGCTTCGAGCAGGCGTTCTGCCGACACATTCCATGGGCGCACTTGCTGCTGCACCATGTTGTAGCGGGCATTTTCGGTAGCGTCTTGGCGATCTAACAGGCTGTTCAGGGGCAAATTCATTGGGGTCTCCTCCGCTGCGGGATGGCTTATCTGAAACAAACTCAGGATTCTACGAGTCTAGGGGTGCTTCTGCGGCGTTGTCGGGCTCCCGACCCTTCCAAAGCTTTTTGCACCACTGCGTCAAATCGTCTAAATAGCAATACACCACCGGCACGACCACCAAGGTCAGCAGCGATGAGGTAATGACCCCGCCAATGACGGCCTGCCCCATGGGTGCGCGTTGCTCGGAGCCTTCGGTGACGGCAAATGCCAGCGGCACCATGCCAAATACCATGGCCAGGGTGGTCATCAGGATAGGGCGCAGCCGCACTTTGGCGGCCAGCAAGAGTGCTTGCTCACGCGGCAGGCCCGGCTGCAATTGCCCCCACTCATCAGTGTGCTCGCCCCGTGCACGGATGGCAAAGTCCACCAGCAAAATGGCGTTTTTCGTGACCAGGCCCATCAGCATGACGATGCCGATGATGGAGAACATGCTCACGGAAGAGTTGAACATCATTAGCGCCAGCACCACGCCAATGAGCGTCAGAGGCAAAGCGGTCATTAGCGCCAGCGGCTGGATAAAGCTTTTGAACTGGCTGGCCAAAATCATGTAGATAAAAATGATGGCCAGCGCCAAGGCAGAGATGGCATAGGCAAACGACTCCTTCATGTTCTTGGTGGAGCCGCCAAACTCCCAGCGGTAGCCCGGCGGCATCTGCAGCTGGTTCAGCAATTGGGTGATGTCTGCCGAGACCTCACCGACCGAGCGCAGGGCTACGTTCGCGGTAAATTGCACCTCACGCGTCATGGCGCGGCGGTTGATCTGGCTGGGGCTGCTGGATTCAACCACGTCAGCGACCTGGCTGAGTTGCACCACACGGGTACTTCCGTCAGAACCGGTCAAGGCAAACGGCAGGCGCTGCAAGTCAGCAGGCTGCGTGCGTGCTTGGGGCGCCAGGCGCACATTCACATCGTAGGTTTGATCATCGCTGGCGCGCCAATTGCCAATCGTGTCGCCCGCCACCAAGGTGCGCAAGCTGCTGGCAATGCTGGCTACTGAAAGGCCCACATCAGCGGCTGCATCGCGGCGCACCTGCACGTTGATGACAGGCTTGGGAGGTTGCAAGCTGGTGTCCACATCCACCAAGCCGGGGATGTGCTGCAACTGCTTCATTAACTGCTGGTTCAGCCGCCCCAGCTCGCCCAGGTCTGGGCCCATGATGGAAAATTCAATTTGCTTTTGCCCGCCCACGGGCTCCAACAACCCCACGTGGGTCACGATGATGCCCGGCACATTGCGCAAGGTGTCGCGTAGCTTCAACGACATGGCGTCCAGACTGCGTGAGCGCTCTTTGCGATCCACCAAGCGAATGTAGATGCTGGCGGAGTGCTTGCCTTCGGCATTGCTGGTGTTGATGCTGGTGAGTGTGTAACGCACCTCAGGCATGGCACGGATGATGGATTCCACCTGCAGCGCTTTGGCTTCGGTGGCCTCAATGGCCGAACCCTGAGGGGTTTCAAAGTTAACGCGGGTTTCGGAAAAGTCGGCAGCGGGTACAAATTCCGAGCCCAGCAGCGGGAGCATCAGCACACTGCCGACAAAAATGCCCAAGGCAATCACTACGGTAGCCAGCTTGTGCAGCAGCGCCCAGCGCAGCAAACGCTGGTACAGGGCAGATAAATCTTCGCTGGCATTGTCAAACCAGTGCGTGATGCGGCCCAAAGTGCGGTCGTACAGCGTGGGTTGGCCTGCGCGCGTGCCAGATTGGCCATGCACGTGAATGCTGGGGTCATGCCATACGCTGGAGAGCATGGGGTCCAGCGTAAAGCTGACAAACATGGAGATCAGCACCGCCGCCACGATGGTGATGCCAAACTCATGGAAAAACTTGCCGATGATGCCGCCCATAAAGCCAATGGGCAAAAACACAGCCACGATCGACAAGGTGGTCGCAAGCACGGCCAAGCCAATCTCTTGCGTGCCATCCATGGCTGCGTCATAGGCGTTTTTGCCCATCTGGACGTGGCGCACAATGTTCTCGCGCACCACAATCGCATCGTCAATCAGCAGGCCCACGCACAGTGACAGCGCCATCAGCGTCACCATGTTGATGGAAAAGCCGAACATGTACATGAACCAGAAGGTGCCAATCAGCGCGATCGGCAGCGTCAAGCCGGTGATGATGGTGGAGCGCCATGAGTTCAGAAACAAAAACACAATCACCACCGTCAGCACGGCACCTTCCAGCAGGGTTTGGCGCACGTTGTCGACGGCCACCTGAATCGGGCGGGCGGCATTGGCAATCGGCTCCAGCTTGATGCCCGCAGGCAATTCTGCGCCCAGGCTGTCAATCGCCTGGTTTAAGCCTTTGACCACTTCAATCGTATTTTCATCCTGCGCTTTTTGCACCGAAAGCACCAGGGTGCGCTGACCGTTGTACAGCGCCAGACTCTCGACCTCCTGCGCGCCGTCGTGCACCTGTGCAAGTTGCCCCAGTCGCACAGGTGCGCCCTCGCGCTGCGCCACGATGATGTCGGCAAACTGCTCCGGCCGCTGAATGCGCGCGTTCACCTGCACCACACGCTCTTGCTGCAGCGAACGAATGCTGCCCACCGGCAAGTCCTGGTTTTCACTGCGCACCGCACTGACCACCTGCGCGGGCGTAATGCCATACGCCTGTAAAGCGGCCGGGTCTAGGTAAATGTTGATCTCGCGGGGTGTGTCGCCCACCAAATTCACAGCACCCACGCCGCGGACGTTCTCCAGGCGCTTTTTCAGCACCTGCTCGGCCCACGTGGTCAGTTGGATGGGCGACAGCGGCTGCGCGCTCGTAGCCTGTGTGTCGCGGTCGGGCAAGACGGCCACCGACCACACAGGCGCACTGGCGGGGTCAAAACGCAGCACCCAAGGCTCATCCACCTCATCGCGGAGCAGGGGGCGCACAGTTGCGACTTTCTCGCGCACATCATCGGCGGCTTTGCGACCATCAATATGCAGCTGAAACTCGATGATGATCAGCGATTTACCCTCATAGCTGCGTGAGGTGAGGGCGTTGATGCCCGCAATCGAGTTGATGGCTTCTTCCATCGGTTTGGTGACTTCGCTTTCCACCACCTCGGGGGAAGCACCGGGGTAACCCACAGAAACCACGACCACGGGGAAATCGATGTTCGGAAACTGATCAATCGCCAGCCGCTGGTAGGAGAACAAGCCCAGCACCACAAAGGCCAGCATCACCATGGTGGCCATGACTGGGTTGCGCAGACTAACCTTGGTAAACCACATGGTGCGTACTTTCTGCAGGTGCTTAGTGCGCTCAGCGGCCTACCGGCGCTGGTTGGATAGCAGCAGGCGTGCGCGGCTGCGCTGCGTCCTGCAGTTGCACCTGGGTGCCTGCGGGAATGCCACCTACATTCCCTATCAAAGCAATTTGCCCGGGCTGCAGCCCTTGAACGGCGACCCATGTCTGCGCTTCGCCTACGCTTTGCGGCCCCAAGGTGACGGGGCTGTGCTGCACCACATGGTTCAACACGGTTTGGACATAGGGCTGGGGCTGGTCGGTGCGCACAGCAGTCAGCGGTACCGCCAAGGCTTGTGTGCTGCCCGTGTGTATAAAGCCTTCCACATACATCCCCGGGCGCAGCGGTGTATCGGCTGCAGCGGTCAGGCGCAGGTAAACGGGTACAGAGCGGTTACCTGTGGAAGCACTGGGATTGATGCGCACCACCAGGGCCTGTAAGGGCTGCGGCGCTTGCCCATTGCTGGCACGCAGCTGCAATTGTGCGTTCTGGCCGACCCGCACTTGGGCAGAGTCATTCGCGGGCAACTGTGCCTCCAGCTCTAAAACCGCAAGGTTCACCACCTCCAGGATCGGCGCCTCCACGTTCACGCGCTCCCCGTTTTGCGCCATGCGGCGCGCTACCTGGCCGGTGATGGGGCTGCGCAGCACCGTGTCATCCAGACTTTTTTGTGCCGCGTCTTGGGCGGCCCGTGCCGCGGCGTAATTGGCCTGTGCCGCCTGCAAGTTGGCGGCTGAAGTAGCCAGCGCTGTCTCGGAAATAAACCCTTTGCCCACCAACGCCCGGTTGTTGTCGTGCTGACGCTGCTGGATAGCTACCTGGGCGTGTGCGGCATTGGCTTGCAACTGGGCCTGCCGAAAGCGCGCATCGGACTCGGTGGGGTCCACCCGGGCAATCACCTGGCCTTGCGCCACGCTATCGCCTTCGCGCAATTGCAGCTCTCGCAGCTCCCCGGGAACGCGGGCTTTGATCACTGCGCGATCTACTGCAGACAAACTCCCGGTAATGCGCAGCCCCAAGGGCAACTCACGCAGCTGCACGTGCATCCACTCGTGCGGTGCAATGCTTAAACTGGCTGCAGCGCTCTCCAGACTTGCGCTGAGTGCTTCTTTTTTTGCGCTGCGATGGTCCAGTGCACGCCACATGCCCCCGATGATGGCAATCACGCAAATGATCGCCAGCAGCCACATCCACTTGGGAGTCTGGCGAGCAGCGGCGGGGGCAGTCTGGGGCGTGCCGGATGTCATTGCGGGTCAGCGGCCAAGCCGCGTAGCAGGTTGTCTACGTGCATGTCGAAGTAGGCTTGGGCAGAAATGCCTAGTGAATCGGGGTAGCACACACCCATGGAGTGGCGCCATTGGATGTACGAGAACATGGGCGTCATGATCAGGTGGATGCCTGCATTCACGTCGATGGGGCGAAACTCGCCCCGCTCAATCCCGCGCTGCAAGATACGGCGTACCAAGTCGTGGCCCGGCTTAATCACTTCTTCCAGATAAAAAGTTGCCAGCTCGGGGAAGTTGCAGCACTCACTGGTCATCAACTTGTAGATGCCTCCTGCGTGCGTGTGGGCAATACGCTCTACCCACACGGCGAAGGCATAGCGCACCAGATCCGGCGTGGAGCCTGCAAAATCACGCAGCTCGTTGCTCCATTCCACAAAGCGCCCGGCAATGTTTTCGCGCACCACGGCTTTGAGCAACGCCTCCTTGCTGGGGTAGTACAGAAACAGCGTTCCCTTGGATACATTGGCACGCGCAGCCACTTCCTCCACGCGTGTGGCGGCATAGCCTTTTTCTACAAACAGGCAGGTGGCCGCCTCCATTAATTCAGCAGGGCGTGCTTCTTTGCGGCGGGTGCGACGCGGGGAATCGGCGGGAGAAATATCGGCGCTCACAGGTACTCGGTCCGTCCAATAAAAATGACCAGCTGGTCATTAGCCGCAATATAAGAAAGGCCTCCCAGAGCGTCAAGTGGTTAATTTCCTACAAAAAGCAAGCTCGCAGCTGTCGGCAAGCGCCACGTACTCGATGTACAAACAGGACATGCAAGAAACCATTTATTTCGGCGGCGGCTGCTTTTGGTGCACAGAAGCGGTGTTTGACAGGGTGCAAGGCGTTCTGGATGTAGAAAGCGGCTACGCCAACGGGCACGTGCCGCAGCCCAGCTATGAGCAAGTGTGCGAAGGCACCACGGGCCACGCAGAGGTGCTGAAGGTAACGTTTGATACCGAACAGATTTCGCTGCACACGCTGCTGGAAATTTTCTTTGGCACCCACGACCCGACCACGCTCAATCGCCAGGGCAATGATGTGGGCACGCAGTACCGCAGCGGTATCTACACCACATCGCCCCAGCAGCATGAGGCGGCACAGGCATTCGTGCAGGCACTCAATCAAAACAAGGTTTTTGGTGTGCCGGTGGTGACCGAGGTGCTACCGCTGGACAACTACTGGCCTGCGGAGGACTACCATCAAGACTACTTTGCGCGCAATCCCCACCAAGGTTATTGCGCGTACGTGGTGGGCCCCAAGGTGCACAAGTTCTTGCAAACCTTTGCTGCGCACGCCAAAAAAGACGCATAAAACATAGCCTGCGTGTGCAGGCAGGCCGCGACCCCTTTGCGCGACAGGCATAATGCAACCGTGTTGCGTTAATGGCTGTCTACGCCTGCTTATGCCTGAATCTCGTGCTCCCACTGCTTTGACTTTGCCTGCTGGCATGCGCGCGACGCGTGCGGTGCAGGTGTTACTGTCGGTGCTGCCTGCGCAGCAACCGGCGCAGGGGTGGACGCAAGCGCTGGCAGAAGCCGCCCTCCAGGCGCAGGGCGTGCAAGTCAACCGCGTGACGGTTTACCGGGCTTTGGATCGGCTGGCCGAAGCCGGGCTGCTGCAACGCTCGGTCGACGCGCAGCGCACCACCCGTTATTGGGTGGCCAATACCTTGGCGCCTGCGCCCTCGGCGCACATGGAATGCAAAGCCTGTCACCAGCCCATGGAGCTGGACGACAGTGCGGCCGCTGTACAAGCGGCCTTGCAGGCCTTGCGCCAGGCGGTGGCACAGACGGCCGGGGTACACAACCCCACGCTGGATGTCACCGTGCAAGCCGAATGCGCGCACTGTGCCCACGGGCAGTAATGGCAGTGATAGCCATTGATGCGGCACATCTTTCTTCAACCCCTCTGAGAGTCTTTCCCATGAAATCTCTGCTTTGTACTGCGGCAGCCGCTTTGCTGCTGTCTGCCCCCGCGTGGGCGCAAAACCATGCCCACGGCCACGATGATGCGGCGCACAGCCACAGCAAACCAGCCACTGCTTCGGCGGCCAAGGTCGATGCCCATACCCAAGAAGATATTGAGCGCCACCGTGGCATGGCCCGCGCGCATGAGCAAGCTGCGCAATGTCTGGCTGCTGGCAAGCCTTATGAAGACTGCCAAAAGCAATTGCAAACCAGCTGCAAAGGCTTGGCCCTGGGCAAAAACTGCGGCATGCGCCACGCACACTGACCGTTTCCCCACTTCCTGAAGGATTTTTCGCTTTTTCAGCTCAGATATGAACTGGTTTTCCCGCATGCACGCTGCGCGCACGCCCTGGTTAGGGTGGTGGCTGGCATTGGCTTTGGTGATTGCACCAGCCTTGGGGCGCATGCACGAGGTGCTGCACGCACCGACACTTTCCTCCATCGCACAGGCCAGTACACCCGCTGAGCACTCGCATACGCATGGCGGCATTGCCGCATGGTTTGACGGGCACAGCGCGCAAGCTTGTTTGGTGCTCGATCAATTGGGGCATGGCGCCAGCAACACGCCTGCGACGGTGGCAGCAAGCCATCTGCAACCGGCACAGCCACCGCTGTGGATCTGCGTTGCCCACTTGTTGCCCGCGCCTACGCGCATCTTCCAGGCCCGCGCGCCGCCTGAAGACTTCATCGCCTGACCTCAGGCGTTCCTCTCTAAAAAAAGAGCTATTGGCGCTTTCTACATAAGCGCTAGAGCCACTTTTTATCCAGATTTTTACGATGCGCTGCCACGGCTTGCCCGTGCTGCAGAGGCTGTCTGCTGCTTGATGCGCGCTGCGCACAGGCCGGCAGTGTCTGCGCGCGTCTTTTTGCTTGAAAGAAAACATGAAGTCTTTGCAATCCCCTTGGCACTTGCAGCTGATTCAACCTGCAGCCATCGCGGTGGCTGTGTATGTGGCCCATATCCAGATGGGCCACGCGCAAGAGGCCATCGACCACGGCCACCACCCAGCCAGTGAGGTGGTTTTGCCCGGCGTGACCGTGTCCGCCACCGGATTGGGCTGGGCGGCGCAAGATATGGCGGCCCCTGTGAGCGTGCTGGAAGGGCAGACATGGCAGCTGCAACGCGCAGCCACTTTGGGCGAAAGCCTGGCGGGTGAGCCCGGCATTCACGCCACCCACTTTGGCGCCGGGGCCAGCCGCCCCATCATTCGCGGCATGGACGGCCCGCGCATTGGCGTGCTGGCCAACGGCGTGGAATTGCACGATGCCTCCACCATCAGCCCGGACCACGCCGTCACCGCTGACCCGTTGCTGGTGCAGCAAGTGGAAATTTTGCGTGGCCCCAGCGCATTGATCCACGGTGGTGCCGTGGGTGGGGTGGTGAATCTGGTGGATGACAAAGTGCCCACGCAGCGCCCAGACCAGCCCGTGCAAGGCAGTGCCGAGGTGCGCTGGGGCAGCGCCGCCCATGAAAAAAGTGGCGCGATGGGGCTGACCACAGGCAGCGGCCCCTTGGTGCTGCGTGTGGAGGCGGCAGGGCGCAATGCCAGCGATTACCGCGTGGGGCGTGGCTGGCAGGCCGAAGAGGGCGGACGCAAAGTGTCGGGCAGCTTCAGCGATGGACATACGGGCACGGTTGGCCTGTCGTGGGTGGAGCGCGATGGCTATCTGGGCGCGGCCTACACCCGCCAGCGCGCGACCTATGGCTTACCCGGCCATGCACACAGCGATTGCCACCCGCACGGCAAGCATTTGCACTGCGGCAGCCACGGTGGTCACCACCATGGCCACGAGGAAGAAGAAGCCACACCCGTGGTCGACATGACCAGCCACCGCTGGGATGTGCGCGGCGAATGGCGCAACCCGGTGCAGGGCGTTGAAGCGCTGCGCTTCAAAGGCAGCCACACCCGTTATGCCCACGACGAGCTGGAAGACGCAGAAGTGGCCACGCAGTTTCGCAACCGGGCCCACAATGCGCGCATTGAAGTGCAGCACGCGCCCATTGCAGGCTGGCGCGGCATGGTGGGCATGCAAAACGGCCAGCGGCGCTTTAGCGCTGAGGGCGAGGAAGCCTATGTACAGCCCACCAACACCCAAAAATGGGGCGTTTTCATGCTGGAAGAGCTGCAAGTGGGTGACTGGCGCTGGCAGGCCGCGCTGCGGCACGACCGCCAGCAGGTGCAAGCCTTTGACAGCCAGATCGAGCGCAAACACCACGCCAATTCGGCATCGCTGGGCACGGTGTGGCGTTTTCAGCCAGGCTGGCAGGCCAGCGCCTCATTCAGCCACGCAGCGCGCTTGCCTTCGGCCGAAGAGTTGTTTGCCAACGGCCCGCACATGGCTACCAACAGTTGGGAAGTGGGCAATAGCCAGTTGCGCAAAGAAACCAGCAACGCCTGGGATGTGGGCCTGCGCAAAACCACCGGTGCCACTACGTGGAGCACCAACGTCTACCACCACCGCATTCAGGGCTATATCTATGGCCGCACGGTGGATGAGCAAGAGGGCTTTCAGCTGCAGCACTACACCCAGGCCAACGCCCGCTTTACGGGGCTGGAAGCGCAAGTGCGCCAGCGCATCAACCGTTTTTTTGGCGTGAGTGTGTTTGGCGATGTGGTGCGCGCCAAGCTGGCCCACGGTGGTGATTTGCCGCGCATTCCAGCGGCCCGCGTGGGGCTGCGGGTGGACGGCACATGGCAAGGCTGGGAAGGGCAGGCTGAGTGGGTGCGGGTGCTGCGCCAAAACCGCACAGCGGCGTATGAAGACGCTACAGGGGGCTATGGCATGCTGAATCTTGGTGCCAGCTACCGGTTTGCCGGCAGCCCAGTGAGCCTGACGGTGAAGGCTAACAACCTGACCGATCGCCTGGGCTACGCCCATACGTCGGCCATCAAGCACGCGGCGCCTTTGAAGGGGCGCAACCTCATCGTGGGGCTGCGCGTGGACTTTTAAAGCGCTGGCGGGCTGTGTAGCCTAGGTGCCTTAAAGAGGGCCAGCCAAGGCCTATGATGCCGATCCGGAGCACAGACCAGCACAGGGCTGGTGCTGGCTCCGGATTTTTTTACAGGTGCATACACGTGGAGTCACCAGCGCTTTCGGCTTTGTTGCCAGTGGTTTTTTTGATTTTGACAGGGCTGGTTGCGGCCAAAGTGGACTGGATTCGACCGGGCGCCGTCAAAGATTTGACGAATCTGGTGTTCTACGTGCTGACCCCGGCCTTGCTGTTTCGCACCATGGCCACGGTCAAGCTGGCGGACTTGGATTTCAGCCCCATCGTGCTGTACTTTGTCGCAGTGGGCTTGGTGTTTGCCGGCACCATGCTGGTCTATGGCTTCACCACCTTGGCCGCCGCACGCGCATTGGGCCACACGTTCAGCAACAACATCATGATTGGCATTCCCTTGGTGGGCTTGGCCTATGGCCAAGAGGGGCTGGTGACGCTGCTGACGCTGATTTCGGTGCACGCCTTGGTGTTGCTGGGCAGTGCCACACTGGTGTTTGAGCTGGCGCAGGCGCGCCAATCCAGCGCCCAGGGCAAGCCACAGGCACTGGGCCGCACCTTGTGGCAAGCAGCCAAAAACAGCGTGATCCACCCGGTGCCTCTGCCGATTATTGCGGGCCTGCTGTTTGCACAAACTGGCTGGAGCATTCCGCTGGTGGTCGACAAACCCATGCAGTTGCTGGGGCAGGCCTTGGGGCCGATTGCCCTGGTGCTGGTGGGCGTTACGCTGGCGTACAGCAAACTGGGCAGCCTGATCAAGCCGGCAGTGCGTATTGCCGCCGTCAAAACCGTGGTGCACCCTATTTTGTTTTTGGGCGTGGCGTGGTTGTTTGGCCTGCGTGGCGTCCCCCTGGCGGCCATGGCACTGGCGGCATCACTGCCCGTGGGCGCGAATGTGTATATGTTTGCCCAGCGCTATGGCGTGGCGCAAGAAGAGGTGACGGCCAGCATCGCCATTTCCACAGGGCTGTGTTTATTCACCGTGCCCGTTGTGCTGCTGGTGCTGCAAAAGCTGCTTTAAAAAAAATGAAAAAACAAGAGCTGTCAGCGCATGGAATACATGGGTTTCAAAATGATTTCTATCTGAAACCTAAGATGTCAAAGCGCTAGCAGCTCTTTTTAAGATAGCTCTTGGCCGCGTTGCCTATACCTGCTGTGCGGCACCGCAAGCGTTGGTACTCAACAGCGGAGCCGTACACAAAACCCAGTACATCCAAGAGGTCGTGCAAAACCGCGCTGTATCAGCGGCTGTGTGTGTGTCGGCGCTTAAGGTGCCAGCCGCTCACGCAGCCATGCACCGTTGTGGGGCTCATAGCGCAAGCGGTCGTGCAAACGGCTCTTGCGGCCTTGCCAAAACTCCCAGCGGTCAGGCACCAGGCGAAAGCCTCCCCAGTGCGCAGGGCGGGGCGGGTTCAGCAAAAATTGCGCGCCATATTTGGCGGCATTGGCCACCAGCACGCTGCGGCCGCTGATGACCTGGCTTTGTGGGCTGGCCCATGCGCCAATGCGTGAGTCCAAGGGACGGCTGTTGAAATAGGCATCGCTTTCCGCCTCACTCACGCGCTCAACGCGCCCTTCAATGCGCACCACGCGCTCAAGTTCCACCCAGTGAAACTGCAGCGCGGCAAACGGGTTGCCCGCCAGCTCTTTGCCTTTGCGGCTGTCGTAATTGGTGTACCAAACAATCCCGCGCTCGTCATAGCCTTTGATGAGCACCACGCGCGTGCTCGGGCGCAAATTACTGCCCACGGTGGCCACCGTCATGGCGTTGGGCTCGTTCACCTCCGCATTCACTGCTTCTTGCAGCCATTGGTCAAACTGCTGAAGAGGGTCGCTGTGCGAGGCATCCTCATTCAACTCCGCGCGCTCATAACTTTTGCGCAAATCAGCAATGTGGGCAGAAATTTGGCTCATGCCGTGATTGTGCACCTGCGGGAATGTGCCGCCGGTCGCGTGAACTGCAAGTTTTATGACTTTTTGCAGTTAAAAGTTTTTTGCAAATGTCGCAAATGTGTTACAAATTTGCACGCCGTGCCATCGCACGCCGATTGCCATGAACAGGAGCCTTCGCCACAGGAGTGCTTTACCACCGAGAGATGCCATGTCACAGTCCAACGATTCACAAACACCTATGCTTATCTTGGCGTTTTCTGCGGCGTTGATGGCGTTGTCGGTGTCCTATTCCGTAGATGCAGAAACTTTGAGTGAAAAAACGGCCCAAGCAGCACCGGGTGGCATGGCCCAGACGACATACGCCGCCTATGAACCGCCCACACTGGCACCTTCTGCCATCGTGCTGCAGGGCGTGCCCGCGTTCCGGGTAGAGCAGGGCATGGTCAAGCTTTTCTTCGCCCCCAGCAAAACCGATATTCCATTGAGCGCAGAAAGCGCATTGCAAGACATCGTTGCAGCCATGCAAAACGGCCAGCGCGTACAGATTTCAGGCTTCCACGATGAAACCGGCAATGCCCAGCAAAACATCGCACTGTCTAAAAAACGCGCTGAAGTGGTACAAAAACGCCTGATTAGCCTGGGTGCACCCGCGCAGGCGATTGCACTGAAAAAGCCCGCCGCAACAGCCAGCACTGGCAATCATGCAGAAGCGCGCCGGGTTGAAGTGACGCTGCTGCCGTGAGCAAGGCCTGCCCACGCGTTGCATCTTCCGTCAATCAATCACCGAGCATAAAAAACGCCAGCGCTCTTGATGAACGCTGGCGTTTTTTTTGAGAGAAGCCGTGCGAATTAGCGCAAGCCAGTGCCTGCGCCGTGATCGTCCTTGCGCTCAATCAGCTCAATCTTGTAGCCATCGGGATCGGTCACAAACGCAATCACGGTCGAGCCACCCATCACGGGACCCGCTTCGCGGGTGACATTGCCGCCGGCAGCCTTGATTTTTGCGCAGGCAGCATACGCATCAGGCACGCCCAAAGCGATGTGACCGTAGGCCGTACCCATGTCATAGCTTTCCGTGCCCCAGTTGTAGGTCAGCTCAATTTCGGCTTGGCCAGGGTTACCGCCTTCGTAGCCCAAGAAGGCCAGCGAGTATTTGTACTCTGGGTTCTCAGAAGTGCGGATCAATTGCATACCCAGCACATTGGTGTAGAAGTCAATCGAGCGCTGGAGATTACCAACGCGCAGCATGGTGTGGAGAATTCTCATAGTGTGTGTATTGTGCATAAAGCAGGATGAGGCGGCTTAAAGCAAGGCGAGAGCACCTAAGTTTTGCGGCGGATGCGCACTATCTACAAAACTCTGGTCGACTCAGTTTGTGATCTGCTTCAGGTAATGCTGCAGACTGGCAGCAGACAACTCGCCGTTGCGCACGGCCTGCAATTGTCCTGATGCGTCGTAAAACAACGTTGTGGGCAACCCATTGCCCCCAATGTGCTGGGCCATAAATCCTTGCGGATCCAGCCAAGTCTGCGCAGCAGGTAAGCCGTGCAGATTGACAAAACGCACGATGGATGTTGCAGGCTCCTGCTGATTGAGCCAAATAAATTGCACGTCAGGTTGGCCTTGCTGTGCCTGCACCAGCACAGGCATTTCACGCACACAGGGCGGACACCAACTTGCCCAGAGATTCACTACCACTGGCTTGCCTTGTAGCGCAGCTAAATCTACGGTCTCACCCTGCGAATTCAGGGTTTCCCATGCAGGAATGGCAGAAGGAGGGGCTCCAAACTGATCAAGTAAGCCCAAGCCGCCCCACCAAATGAAAGCCGCCGCTGCAATCCCTAGCATCAAAGATTGTGTTTTTTTGTATTGAGCACGAAGCCCTAAGCTCAGGGCATACAGCGTTGCTGTAGCAAAGCCCGCAGTTGCGGACCAGCCGCCGTCTCTGATATCAAGTACAGAGAATGGTGCTGCACCATACGCTTGCGGATACTGCAGCACAAACCCCAATCTGGCAGCCACCAAGCCTGTGGTACATAACCAGAACACATGCGGTTTCAGCTTTAGTTGGTGTATGGCAGCCAGTTTGTGGGCGACCCAAGTCCAACTCAAGCATCGTGCTCACTGTCTTTCAAACGGTATGAGCTCATGATGCTGGATGTTACAAACGGTGGTTTAGCTTTGGCAAAGCTTTTTGAATCTTTTGCGTGTATCTACGCGTACAGAGACTTGAATTGCAGAGTTAGTTCCTTGGGCGGACAGTAATTAAATACAATGGGTCTTTTCGTTAAATAACAACAATTACAAGCAGATGCGCGTGCTGCTGGTGAGCTGCATACGGGCTATAAACAGCGTCCATGAGCGAAAAAATATTCTGGGCAATCGTTATTGCAGGAGCTCTGCTGATTCTGTGGGTTACATGGCCTCAA
Organism: Comamonas jiangduensis; assembly: GCF_030162955.1. NCBI lineage: Bacteria > Pseudomonadati > Pseudomonadota > Betaproteobacteria > Burkholderiales > Comamonadaceae > Comamonas > Comamonas jiangduensis. Next base: position 97 of record NZ_JARXOV010000026.1, on the reverse strand, counting down.
AAGAGCGCCAATGTGCTCCCGTTTAAACGCCCAAAACAAAGACGCAAGACAGAGCGCAGCCATCTGGACACGGTATACAACCCTAAGCAGTACAGAC
>NZ_JARXOV010000025.1:0-20902 GCF_030162955.1 Comamonas jiangduensis | reverse complement strand
AAACAGTACTGCTTAAACGGTGCACATGGATTGCATTTGCACTGCGAAGAGCAGTTAATTTACGTACCGAACCATTCCGCAGCACGTCGTTTGTAGCAGTCCGTGCACTGATACGATCTGTATTAGGTAATCTCATCATGCACGCTCCCAACGCTTGGCTAAGGTCAGCAACTTTTGTTTGGCACGCCATTCGCGGCTTTTTGCATTGCGCAACTGCTGATACTCGCTTGCGGTTGCCAATAACATTTCTTTCCACTCCGTGCTGTGGCGCTGGATGTACTCAAAGTTTTGCGTTTTGCAGCGCCACGCTTGATACCCAGTTTGCAAGGCGTCCTTGAAATACAAGGTGTCTGCTACAGATCTCGCGTAATGAAGAGTTGCTTGCGCAAGGGCAAACAGGTCTTTAGGGTCGCTCATACTGCCCCTTTAAACCATGCCCTGCTGATCCAGCCGTTTGGCATGCAGGCGATTCACCAGCTCACGAATTTCGTCATCCGACTGCCCTGCAATGCGGGCACGAACGATCGCTTTCACTTCGTAATCAGGCCATGCTTTGGCGCGCTGGCCAATTGCTACAGGCTTGGTGAAAAGCCCTGTACGTATTGCGTTGTAAATACTGGTATTGCTGCGATCACCTGTTTCAACCTTACAGGTTTCAATTCTCCAAAGAGCCATAGCTGTCCATCTTTCCTCGGCTTTGTTGGCCGGTGTTGATATAGACGGCAGTTTGATGTTGATGAAAACTCTCTAGAAGCCTCTGTACTTGCTGCATGTGCATGCTGCAAGCAGAAACTACGCTGTGCTAGCAGCGCGTAGTTTTTTCCACTCCCCAACCCAAGCTCTTGCAGTTCTAAAAGCAACTGGTACAACGTTTTTTGCAATGTGTTCAGCGGCTTTATCCATACTTTTATAACTGCTCATATTTTTTTCTAGCCATTTAAATACATCTGCCTTCATCGCTCGATTCTCTTGATGTCTTTTCTCGGCGCCTTTTCTGGGAGCTATAGATTTACCATCCTTTAGTCCTAACTGGTAATTTTCGTCCATCAAAACATTGGCTTGCTTTAACATTTCTTGTGCCTCCTCCACTAAGTCAATAGAAAGAAGCCCACTATTTAACCAGTCATTAATAATTTTTCTTTGACTAGCCAATTGCTCTAAGGCCATTTGTTGAAATTGACTAAGACCTGCACAAAGATCAATTAATTCACCTAAGCCAAGATTATCAAACAATAATTTCTCTTTAAATTTATTTTTCCCATCAATATATCTCTTGATATTTTCATATTCCTGATTGGATATAAAAAATGTCCTTTTAATCCCCTCTGAGGGAATAGGTCCTTCAGGGTGTTCAAAGAATTTATTCCAATCCATCAAAGTAAATCCTTATATGAATAAAGCAATCAGAAATTATTTTTACAAATATCAGCTTGCAATTTGATCTAGGAAATCTGTCCACCGCTGCATCATTAATTGGCGTTGTTTCAAATACGTTGTGCGGTTATAGGCTCGTCCGTTAGCATCCCTCACTGCGTGTGCAAGCTGCGCCTCGATGATTAATGGATCAAACTCCAGCTGCTCCGCCAGCATGGTTCGAGCTGATGCCCTAAACCCGTGCCAAGTCTGAATCTCTGGCGTATAACCCATAGAGATCAATGCAGTACGCACAGAGTTCTCGGAGATAGGTTTGCTGCGCTGACGCTCACCTGGAAACACCAAGCCAGTAACCTCTGTATATGGCTTGAGCGCCTTCAAAATCGCTACGGCCTGTGTAGGAAGTGGCACAAGATGCGGTTGGCCGTTTTCTTTGCCATCTTTATTGCGCTTCATCCTTGCAGCGGGAATCGTCCACAGCGCCGCGTCCAAGTCGATTTCTGACCAAGCAGCGCCACGCAGCTCTCCAGGTCGTTGAAAGAGCATTGGCGCCAAAGAAAGTGCCGCCCGAACCACAGGCCCACCCTTGTAAGCCTTAATTGCTCGCAAGAGTTCACCAAACCTCTCAGGTTCAGTGATCGCGGCGAAATGCTTTCCCCTGTATGGAGATAACGCACCCTTCAAATCAGCCGTAATGTCTCGACTGACTCGGCCAGTGGCGACCCCATAGCGCCATACCTGCCTTGCAAGCATCAGGCCTCTATCTGCCGTCTCGATGGCTCCACGCTCTTCAATTATTCGCAAAGCAGACAGCAGTTCAACGGGCTCGATATCAGCTAACCGCCTATCTCCGAGCCATGGGAACAGATCGCGCTCAAATTGCCGCTTGGCTCGGGTCGCATGGGTCTCACTCCATTGAGACTCCTGCTTTTCATACCATTCCAGCGCTACAACCCGAAAGCTATCCCCAGCGGGATTCACTGCTTTCAAGCGCTCAACTTTACGCGCTTGGATTGGATCAATACCATCAGCTTTTTTGAGCTTTACCGCATCTCGGGCGCGTCTTGCTGCATTGAGGCCAACATTCGGATAGCTACCCAATGCCAACCGGGTTTCCTTATTGTCTTGGTAGATCTTCTGAAACCAGCGTTTGGAGCCAGCTGGACTGACTTCAAGATAGAGACCAGATGAATCGGTGAGCCGCACTCGCTTTTTGTCAGGAGGGCAAGAAGCATTGCGGCATTGGGCATCAGTTAGCATTCGCGTGTTCCCCGGTTGAGAGACTTGTCGGGATGTTCCCCGGCCGCGCTGATCCGCAGTAAGCATCGCTCTACAGAGGAGAGTGAGCGTTTGAGCCTAACTGTCCCCCGGTTTTAGGGAGCGTTCCCCGGTTGGCGGCAGAAACAACAATTTGTTCCCCGGCATGTTCCCCGGTCTTGACTTGGCTGTCAATGTTCTTCGCTGCACATCTGTGTTGCGTAAGCGACTGATTTACCAAAGAAAAAGGCCACCAAGTGTATGTCCTTGGCGGCCTTTGTTTGAGGGTATGGTGGAGCTGGCGGGAATTGAACCCGCGCATTTCTTATTTATAACAACAGCTTAAATCAATCCGTGTGATTTTGGTGTGAACGCACTAGAAAGAGTCGCACAAGACAGCACCACGTCACACCGCCTGTCTCAATTCAAATCCGCAAATCTCAATTGAACCCTCGTCCGCAGATTCGCTGAACAGCAAAGGATTGCAACTTGCAGCAGCTTACATAGACTTGCTCGCATGCTTGCAGCCGCCCTCCTCTGCCTTGTCGTCGGCATCAGTGACGGCGACACCATCTCTGCCCGCTGCCCTACTCAGGATGCAGCTCACCCCTATCAGCAAATTAAGGTTCGCTTTCAAGGGATTGATGCGCCTGAGCGCAAGCAGCCTTTTGGCAACCGCTCGCGCGAAGCCCTGTCCGAGCTGGTCTACATGAAAGAGGCTGAGCTGCGCTGCAGCAAGATTGACCGGTACAAGCGGCACATTTGCTCAGTGTGGGTTGCACCAGCTTCTGCAGCTGATGGCCCGCGCACTCTGGATGCAGGCCTGGCCATGGTCTCAGTGGGTATGGCATGGTGGTACCGGCACTACGCCAAAGAACAATCACCCCAAGAGAGGGGCCAGTACAAGTTTGCTGAGCAGGAAGCCAAGGCCCGAAAAGTAGGTTTGTGGCGTGATGCTACACCGATCGCACCATGGGACTGGCGCCGAGGTGTGCGCTAGTCAGCGACTTCTATCGACTAACAGCAGTGATTGCTGCCCGATGAATGCCGCCTATTTGCGTTTGCAGATATGGAATTGGTGCCGCCAGAGAAAAGCTGCACAGGCATCTCAAAGGCATGGTTTGTTGTTGAGCACAACACCTCTGACCACCATACCCCTAGCGATCTTCAAATCTTAGATCACGTTGCTAGGTAGTTCGGCACTGGCACAACACTGATCCCAAACTGAAGCCTTTTGCACTTACTTAGCACGACTATCTGACATGCCTGCTTCGCAGCTTGCAATGAGGTTCCATATATTTTTTTCATGCTTCCCAGCATGAGAAATGATCACTTCGTTGCTCCTCTATTTGAAGCACCGGACTAATGGTTTTCACTCACCCAGACCCTTAACAAGGGTTTACCAGATGTATCTTTTATAAATTATCAAATCAAATTGCTTGCATTCAAACCACTAAGGCAAAACGATGAAGCAAGCTTTGACAAACTTCAAAAATATTCAAGAAAGTCAAAAAGAAGACTGGGACAAAATCGTTTCGGTTCTCACTCCCTACAAGTACAAGCTACACGAGCGGATCTTGGCTCACCTCATGGAACTGAAAGGTGACTTCGCTGGCTTCCCCGTAGATCGCCTCACCCACTCGCTGCAAACAGCTACTCTGGCTTATGACGATGGCCGTGACACGGAGTACGTGGTTTGCGCACTTCTTCACGACATTGGCGACACGCTGGCCAGCTTCAACCATCCGGAGTACGCCGCCGTACTGCTCAAGCCTTTTGTTTCAGAGCTGAACTACAACATCGTGAAGCACCACGGCATCTTCCAAGCGCATTACTACGGCCATCACATTGGCTTGCAACCCGGAAAGCGTGAAGAGTTCAAGGACGCGGACTTCTACCTGCCCACTATCGAGTTCTGTGAGAAATACGACGCTCCTGCTTTTGACAGCGAAGCGAAGTTTTACCCCTTGGAGTTCTTCGCTCCCATGGTGGAAGAAGTGTTCACACACCCCAAAAAAGCGCTGATGCGCGATGTATTCAAAAAGGAGACCGCGTAATGAAAAAACTCAAAGTCATCTTGGGCTTGGCAACTACTTTTGCCATGACAACTGCATTTGCCCAGGCAGGTGCCGCTTACACATTGACAGTGCCGTTTTCTCCAGGTGGTGCCAGCGATTCTTATGCGCGCATCGTTGGCAAGGAGCTCAGCTCAGAGTTGGGCGTGCCGTTCATCATTGAAAACAAGCCAGGTGCAGGCGGAAGCGTTGCTGCAACAGCGTTTGCTGGACTGCCCAAGAACACCAAGAACCTCTTTTTAGGGACTATCAGCACGCACGCAATCAATCCCTACCTGTACGGCAATCTGAAGTACGACCCGAACAAGGATTTCACACCCGTTGCTATGGTTTTGAGCCTGCCGAACATGCTGGCCGTGAACCCCAAGACACCGGTACACAACGTGAAAGATCTGGTTGAGCTGGGCAAGAAAAAGGCTCTGAGCTTTGGCTCAGCGGGTACTGGTTCTTCAGCACACCTGTCTTCTGAAGTGATGGTGATGTCTAGCGGCATGCAGGCAACCCACATTCCTTACAAAGGTGCAAGTCCTGCGAACACCGATTTGATGGGTGGTCAGATCGACTTCGTTTTTGACAACATCTCTAGCGTTCTGCCCTTGGTGAAAGGTGGCAAACTCCGCGCTTTGGCTGTGACTGATTTGAAGCGTAGCGACTTTGCTCCAGACATCCCAACCATGGACGAATCAGGGTTCAAGGACTATCAGGTCATTTCTTGGTTCGGCTTCTGGCTGCCTAAAGATTCAGATCCGACTATGGCCAAGGAAATCAACGAGGCGCTTGCTAAGATCTATGCCAAGCCTGAATTCCAGAAGGCTATCAAGCAAGTAGGCGCCGAGCCTGTCCTGAAAACAGGTCAGGATTTCACCTCGTTTGTATTGAGCGAACAAAAACGATGGTCCGCACTGATCAAAAAGCTGGACCTAAAAATCTAACGACTAGGGAAATGCAGAATGCAAATGACTGAGAGCGTGGAAGCGCTCGACTATACAAACCAAGCATTTGCCATTCTGCGCAACAAAATCACCGCTGGTGATTTCAGGCCAGGCGAAGTGTTGAAGGCAACGGCTCTAGCCCCAAAGCTGGGAGTGAGCCAAACGCCTATTCGTGAGGCACTAATCCGCCTGGCCGAAAAAGATTACGTAGAGAAGAACGGCTCGCGTTCTTACATGATTAAGCAATTCAACAAGTTGCAATACCTCCAGCTCTCGGAGATACGCGCTGACTTAGAAGTCAGGATCGTTAGGACGCTTCTTAGCGAAGACCGTGATCTTGACTTGCCTTCCCTAGCGGCAATATTCGAAAAGCAGCGCATTGCCATGGACACCGGCAACTATGGACAGGGGCTAATTCTTAATCGTGACTTTCATGGTCACTACTTACGCTGGTCAGGAATTCCCCAAGTCGCTGATTTCGTTGAAAACATTTGCGTTATCGCGGGTCCCATCCTGAGCAACCTTAGAGAGCATCGTGTTACCACGGTGATGGACAACCACTTTCACTCTCAATTTTTGAAGGCGCTGAAAGACCGCGATGCCGAGAGAGCTGTAGAGATTATCAAGAACGACATTCTTGAGAATGCAGCCCGCACATGCGCCTTGATGCACGAATAGGATAGGTTGGGTTTTTTCGTGAATACATCACAGAGGTTGTTTAATTAAACACAGCAAGTTCGCTGCCAGATGTCTGAACCAACCGGCTTACCCAAAAAATCTCACGTTCTCGCAATGCTTTTCATAAAAAGCGTCTGAGAGGCGTTGCTCATAAAACAATTTTCCGTCCTAAGGAATCATTCAGGAGCCACCCAACCGTAGCACCCAGAGCCGTTACAAGGCTGCGACTTCTCTCGCTGTAAACTGTATGCATGTACAGCACCATTCCACAAGCAGACCAGCCTGTGCCTGCAATCGCGTCACCAATGTATCTGCCTCTCGCAGACTGCTCAGTGCGCGCTGGATTTCCATCCCCTGCTGAGGACTTCACAGGCAAGCGCCTTGATCTCTCTGCCATGCTGGTGGAGCATCCGCAGGCAACTTTTGTTTTGCGCGTGGCTGGCACCTCCATGGTGGAGCACGGAATTGGGGACGGCGACATGATTGTTGTGGACCGCTCCATTCAGGCGCGGCACGGGCACATAGTTGTCGCGGTGATAGAGGGCGAGTTCACGGTGAAGTCGCTTTACTCGGTCGGTGGCATCGTGCGTCTGAAAGCTGGAAACCCCACCTACCCCGACATCATCCCCAGAGAATGCGAGACCCTGCAAATTTGGGGGGTAGTCACCTCTTGCATCAAACGCTTCACCAGGTGATGCCATGTTCGCGCTCATTGACGGCAACAACTTCTACGTCTCTTGTGAGCGCGTATTTAGGCCGTCGCTGCAAGGCCTACCTGTTGTTGTCTTAAGCAACAACGACGGCTGCGCCATTGCGCGCAGTGATGAAGCCAAGGCCATGGGCATCAAGATGGGCCAGCCGTACTACCAGTTTCGGGATCTGGAGCGAGTAAGCAATCTGGTTTGCCTGTCGGCCAACTTTGAGCTCTACGGGGACATGAGCGACCGCATGATGAGCCTGGCTGCAGGGCTTGGCCCTTTGCAAGAGATCTATTCAATTGATGAGAGTTTTATCGGGGATCTTGATGGCATCCCCGACCTGACGCGCAGGGCATGGGCCATACGTGCACGGATTGACAAGTGGATTGGCATCCCGACTTGCATCGGGCTTGCACCAACCAAGACGTTGGCCAAGTTGTGCAACCACGTGGCAAAGGACGCCGAGCGCAAGCCGGGCAGCTACCCGTCCCAGCTGGCCAGAGTCTGTAACTGGACAGAGTTGACGCGAGAGATGCGAATAGACCTGCTGCGCCGCACGCCTGCAGGCGACGTCTGGGGAATCGGTCGACGCATTGCCACAAGGCTAGCTGAGCAAGGTGTGCTTTCCGCATTGGATGTTGCCCGGATGCCAGCGGCAAAAGCACGGGATGAATGGAGCGTTGTACTGGAGCGCACCGTACGAGAGCTGCAAGGCGTGAGCTGTATCAGCATGGAACTGGCACCACCTCCAAAGAAACAGATTGCCTGCACGCGCAGCTTTGGCCATCCCATCACCACCTTGCCCCCTCTGATAGAGGCCGTGAGCGAGTTTGCTTCGCGCGCCGCAGAGAAACTACGCCATGGCAATCAGCGCGCCGGTTCCCTACTCGTCTTTGCCCACACCTCGCCGTTTAGACCTGGTCCGCGCTTCAACAAATCCGCCACCATTCAACTGCATCCACCGACTTCAGACACCACGGTGCTGGTTAGCGCTGCTGTATCTGGCTTACGCCGCATCTATGAATCGGGATTTCAGCTGTCAAAAGCGGGGGTCATGCTGCTGGATCTGTGCTCTGCAACTGAGCACCAGCAAAGCGATCTGCTGTTTGAGGCACCCTGCACAAAGCGTGATCACAGCCAGCTCATGGAAGCCGTGGATCGCATCAATGCGCGCTATGGCAAAGCCACGGTGCACGTGGCCAGTACAGGACAAACCCAAGAGGATGAGTCAGGCTGGCGCATGAAGCAGGAGCGGCGCACACCTAGGTACACCACCAACCTCAATGAGATCCCGACTGCGCGAGCTTGAGAAGAAAACCACGACCTGAAGGACTTTTACGCAATTGCGGCTAACGGCCAGAAGTGAACACTTCGATAAGTCTGAGTTATGAAGAGCTACCAACCGCTAGTAGCCCGCCAGCACTGCCGCGCATAGCCCTGCAGGTACTCTAGTTTTGCGGCGTCTTCTCCGATGGCTTCTCGGTGGTCGAGAACACGGCGTTGTACGTCTGGGTCGATCTCGATGGTGTCATGGCCCACGCTGCCGGGGCTTGAATCGCTGGCCCCGCCACCGGTGGGCACGTACTTGGTGATGAGGCGCACCCCGCAAGTGCGATCAGCGACACAGCCGCGCAGGCGGCTAAGCTCTTTCTTGTCATCTTCCAGTCCTTTCCATGCACGCGCGTCGGCGGCTGAGATTGCGTTGTTGGCTTCAATGCCTGCTTGCTTGATGGCTTCGGCCACTTCCAGCGCTTGCTGGTCGCGCTTTGCCAGCTCCTGGGCATGCTGGCCAGACAAGCGCCAGCCCTGCACGGCCCAGCCTCCAATAAAAACAATAGCTACCAGCGCAAGTGCAATCAGCGCTTTGGTTCGATCCAGCATAGGTATGGCTCCCACATCAGCTGCCAGTAAAGGCTGGCGCCAGGATAAAAAACGGGTGCATCAGCCTTCTCCCACGGTTTCCGCACAGCGACTGGGCGGCACGTTCCCAATACGGTGATCCAGCCAGCCCACAATAAAGCTGGCATTGGCCTTGCTTTGGGCCAACTTGGCGTAGTGCGCGGCTTGGTAGCTGTCCATCAACTTCAATGTCAGCTCGCAGGCTTTTATGCGGCCGCGCTTTTTCTCAAGGGAACGGTAGGCATCCAAGGTGCTGGTGCCAATCACCCCGTCCACGGTAATCATTGGGTAGTCGCGCCCGTAGCGGCTCAAGTCGTTCACGCTTTGCTGAAACCAGCGGGCAGCGCGCCCGGTACCTGCATTCACCCCGCTGTCCACCAGCTCAGTGCCCACGGCGGGCGAGATGCGTAGCACCCCATCAAAGCGCGGTGCTTGGATGTAGGTGCCTATATAAATATCAGTGGCCATGCCCTTGGGCAGTGATTGCATGGGCCCGGAGTAGCCATGCTCGCGCGCCACTTGCTCGGTAATGCCGTGGTTGGTGGCCCCGCCTGCATCGTTGGGGTCGTTGACGTACCCGCCTTCAATGGTCAGCACGGTGCCAACGACAGCAGCCATCAGTACCCCGATGGATTTCCACTTGTGCTGCATGTCACTTCTCCAGTGATTCCAAATGCAGCCCCGCAGCAGTGCGCGCGGCGTCAATCTTGGCTTGGCGCCGCCACTTCCACAGCAGGTGCGCTATCTGCAGGCTGATAAAGAACAAGCTGGCGAACACCACCCATGTATTCGGGGCAAAGCCAAGGAACGTCGATTCGGTGACCGTGGGGGTGATTGAGGCCCCTACCCCTGCCGTTCCCGCTGGTGCTGCCTGCAGGCCTGCTTTCACAAGGTCGTGCTTTTGCTCGGTACTCAGCCCGTTGGCCATGCCCAGCAGGTCTTTGATGTGTTGGATGTAGTTCGTCATTGGTTCGGGCGTAAAAAAACCGCCCGAAGGCGGCGGTTTGTTGTTGTGTCTGCCTTCTTGCTGGGCAGTTTCTTAGGTGAAGGCGTGAGCGCCTAACCCTAGCCGGGGCGCTTACGGCGCTGGGACAGATTGCCCCACACTGCCGCTGATGCTGGCAGACGCCGACACCATGCTCCAGGCCGATGCGGTGCGCTGCGCTGCGGCGGCCAATCCAATCTTGGTCGCCTCCAGGCGGGCGTTGTTGGTCTGGATCGCTAGGTCAGCGTTGATCTTCGCCGTCTGCAGGCTGATGTTGGAGCTGGCTTCGTACTGCTTGATGTCAGCCTCCCAGCGGCGCATGTAGCTGTTGGCCTTGGCCTCCACCGCATTGGCGCTCACGCGGTAGCCGTCCACCAAGATGGCCGACTGCTTGGCCGTCGCATCCATCTTGGCCACTTCGGCAGACAGCCGCGCCTTCCAGGCGTCCCACTCCAGGCCCTTGGCGCTGATCTTGGCCTGCGTCTGCGCCAGTCGCACCCGCGCCACTTCGGCCTGTGCGCCCACCTTGGCGCTGTATGCCTGCACCTGCGACTTGTAAGCATCCTGCTTGGTCGCTTCGGCCTGAATGCTGGCCTTGTGCAGCTCCACCTTGGCAGTTTCTGCGTTGATGGTGGCCACGAAGGCGCGGATTTGCTCAGCACCGGCCTGAATCTTGGTTTGCTCCAGGCTCACCAGCGTCTGCGCAGCCTGCACACGGGCCTTGTAAATCTCCACGCTGGCCATGCGCCCCTCAATCTCCGCCTTGTAGCGCGATACCAGCGATTCATTGATCTGGGCCTTGGTCTGCTCGGCCGCCAGCAGCGCCTTGAACACCTCCACCTTGTTCATTTCCGCTTTGATGACGGTTTCATACGCTGCGGCGTAGGTGCGGTAGCCGTCCAGCAGCGCCTTGTACTGCTCCAAGCGCCCGTTGTAGGCGGCCAGTGCGTTGTCGGCGGCGGCCTTGGCAGCTTCGAACGCCAGCTGATCGAGCTTCATGGCTTGATCCATCAGCTGCGCCTCCAGCGTCAGCCCCTGCTGGATCGCGTCCTTGACGTTGGACTGCTCCAGCTCCGCTTGTTTGATGGCAATCTCGCGCGACAAATCGGCCAGCTTGTCGTGGTACTCACGGCGTGCATCGGCCAGCTGGCCAGCCAACGCACCGCTGGGCAGCGGAAACCCCATGGCCTCCGCTGCGCGCATCACCTCCTGCTCGCGCGCCAGTGCAATCTTGGTTTCCCGGTCGCGGGCACGATCCCAAATGGCTTGCTCCACGGCGGGGTTCAGCCCGGTGCCGCCTTGGATGCGCGCGGCAATGATCGCCTTGAGGTTGTTCAGCAGCTGCGAGGCATAGCCTGGGGCGCGGCTGAATTCAAAGGGCGCAGGCTCCAGCAGCTGCAGCTGCGGCACATCGCCCAGCTTGTCCAGCCAGTCCTCATGCAGCTGCACCCCACCAAAGGTGTGCGTGGTCAGCGACAAAAAGGCCGGCGCATCGGGCAGCTGTACATCGGGGGCATCAGGTATGGCCACCTCCCCCACCTGGGGCAGCGTGGGCACCGCCCCAATCACAATGCTGGGGGCCGTGCCAAAGTTCATGGACGGCGCTGGCTGGTCAAAGCCGTCCACCACCACATCCGGCATGTCCGCCAGATCCAGCGCACCGGGCTGGTCACCGGGCGCGGTGAAGGCCACCGTGGGCATGGCTGGCAAATCTGGCACCTCTGGCAAGGTGGGCGCGGCCATCGTGGCCCAGCTCACACTGATGGTGGGCGGGGCGTAGATGCTGGCATTGAGCGCATCTTGCATCGACGTGGCAGCCGCAGAGGCTTGCTCGGCCAGCGTAATCGAGCGCTGGTACTTGTCCTGCACAATCTCTGCAGGCCCATTGAATTCAAACTCTGTTGCCATATCAAACTCTCCGTGTCTTGGATGCGGCAGTCATCACTTCGATGCGATCCAAAGTGAAGGCTTGGCCCTCGGGAGTGCGCAGCGCAAACCCCATGTAGTTTTCTCGGATGCCCTTGCCCACCGGGCAGCGCGTTTGTTCGCTATCGCGCAGCGCAAAGCGGTAGCTCCATGCCTGGGCACCCGGCCCCAGCACAGAAAACTCAGCCTCACCCTGCCCGCGCATGGACAGGTACACCATCTGAATTTGCTGCTTGAGGGTGGACTGGCGCAGCGTGGCGGGCAGGCGAATCTCTGCCACGATGGGCTCACCTGCATCGGTGTCGCCGCCAAAGGCAAACAAGCCATCAGAGCTGCCGCCATGCGTGGGGATGATGCTTTGGAAGTCGTGGCCGCTGTACTCAGACACAGCGCCAGAGAGGGTGTTGCAGATAATCATATGGAGCCTTTGCTTGTGCTCAGTTCGCTGTCGGGCTGCCCAGTAACAGACGACAGGGGTGTAACGGCCCCAGCCGTAGTAACTAGCAAAGCAGTAAGCCCAGAGCCAGTTATCAGGCAGCCGCCGCTCACCGGGTCGTGTGTGAACTGATAGTTTCCCAGGCCACGAAAATCAGGCGCTGGCAGTGGCTGCAGCAAACTGATGCTGTAGTTTTGGGGGCCCTGCCCAACTGCGAGAACGTCAGCCTTGTACACAAAGAAAATCATGGGGCCGCGATCAATCGGTGCGGCCGCAGCCGTGTACGTGCCTTTGATCCTAGAGCCGTCAGCGGCCGTTTGGGCTTCGGCCGTCATGGTCGCCACGGCGATCGCGCCCCAGTCGCCGTTGTAGGTGTACTCCCCCGCCAGCTCCGGGGAGTGTCTCAGCGTAATCTGGTGGCGCCCGATAATCGACTGTTCCGCCCAGCGGGAAATCTCAACTTCGTAAATCCGGCGATCGCGCAGATACACCGTCCGCCTTCTTACCTTTTGGTAGTGCACCGTGGACTCATAGACGTTACCAAACGGGGATGTCTGGATATACATATCCTCCAGCGCCTCCTCCAACAGCACAGCAATCTGCAACTTCTCGTCGAAGCCGTCCAACTTCCGGTACACGTACCCTCCTTGCACTTCGCCCGGCATCTGGCTGTTACCGGAGAAATTGAGGGATATAGAAAGGTCGATGCGCGACAGAGGCAGCTCGTAACCGTCCGCGCGCAACGTGGTTATGTATTTGCGTTTGAACGTGATCTTCTCTGATGATTTGCCGTATTCCCCGGCAGCAGGTGGCGGTGTATCAGATGCGGGCTCCTCGAACGGTAGTACATAGGGCCCATACGGTATTGGGGCACCTGGGAACAAATTCTCCAGGGGCCATGTTCGATCCAATAGATTGGGTGCGGTTGTCTCGATTGAGCGGACACGTGTAATGTTCACGTCTATGTGCTCGGCTTCTTCCTCAATATCCAGCATCACGTCGTATGGATTGCCCGACAGTCCCACTCCAATGCCCCACCACTGACGCTCCTTGGCATAGGCCCTGGCGCGCACGACTGTCTCGTACTCCGAAGCAAGTGCAAGGGTCAAGCAGGCCGTAGCCGTCGCTGGGTAGCCCTCAAAGTTGTAGCTGTCGTACAGTGGGTGCCCTGCGGTCGGCGCCTCGCGGGTGGTGGTTTTGCTCCCCGTCCACACTACGTTGTACTGCTCCTGCCCACGATGCAGTTCAGTAAACACCTCCTCGGTGCGGTCGGTGCTGACAGCAAACGCCTCAGTGACCTTGGCATACGGCTGCTGCCTGCTGATTACGGTCTTCATTACAGAGCGCTCGCGCCAGTTGCCCTCTTGCGTGGTGCCCACCACAATAAACTCCGACTGCGTGCGGTGGTAGCTGGCAAACTTATAGTCGTCAGAAAAAGCCTGCCCGCTGGCCAGCTGTACCGTACTCACCACCTTCTCTGAAGTGGCGGGGTCTGAGGGGGACAGCGCAGTCGCGGGCTTCGTCAGCGCGTACTGGTTGCCGGACATTTCCAAAAAAATGAACTGTCCTGCGGCATCCATGGCTGCAAGGCGGCGCTTTTCTTCCCAAAACAGATACCCACCCGGCAAAACGGCTACGGACTCTCCACCGTACAGCGTCTTACTGAGCGTCTGCCCATTCATCTTGGATGCGCCGTAGCGACTGCTATCGCCCACAAACGGCAGCAGGCTGTCGCAAAAATACTTGCCCGCAGGCGTGCGGTAGAAGTTCCAGGCAAGAAACGTCTGGGATACCTTGCGCGGCTTCCAGCCGCCTGCGCCGGTGATGATGTAGCTGCCAACGCCCCAGTAAAACACCACAATCCCGCCGGACTGCTCCTCGCTGACGCTAGGCGATGGCCACACCTGCATGATGGCCTGCACCCCTACAACGTCAATGCGGTAGGCCGTGCCATCGGGCAGACTGCCTATCTCTGATGGGTTGGGCACCAGCGAATACCGCTGGGCATTGCAAAACCGCACGAACACATCTTGGGCCATGGCCGCCTGCACTGCCGTCAGCTGGCCGCCAATGGCGCGCAAGGCAGGGGGAGCGCTCAGGGCATAGGGCTGCCCGCCCACATCAAATGCGTAGGGGCTCCACAGGGCGCTCATACGGGCACCGCCATGTACTGGGGCAAGCCTTCCACATCCCGGAATGCAGCGCTCACTTGCTTGACGCTGGTTTTCCAGCGCCCATCCGTCAAGCTCTCGGTCTGCCCTCCGCTAAAGCCAGCCACCACCTCGCCCCCGGCAATACACACCATGGCTTGGCCAGCGCCTGTGCCATCGCCCAGTTTCAGGCTGTGCCCCGGCGCCTGCACCCCTGAGCCCAGCACCACCGGCCCGCGCAGCGTCGGCACGTGGGCCAGCTGATCCCACTGCGTGCCCGCCAGAAACACCAAGTCGCTGTCCGTGCCCACATACACGCCGTTGTCCACGGGCTCAATGGCCGTGATGGTGCCTTGCAGCACCTTGAAGTCGCGCCAGTCGCACAGGTGCGGCGCCATCGGGCGCGATGCCCACAGCGCATTGCCCTGCGCCACCAGCACCCGGCCGCGCCAAAACGCCGTGATCGTGCCCACCGGAAACGGCTCGGCCCCCAGCGTGCGGCATGGCAACACCAAAGCGGCATTGCTGCCCGCAAACTCAAAGCTGCCGCTCAAGGTGGCGCCCGCCAGATAGGCGCCCTCCCCACTGCGGCTGCTCAGGTACACATTCAGGGCGTGGCCCTCCAGCATGGGCAAACCGTCCAGGCGCAAGCCCCCTTGCTGCACGTCGATGGGCTCCGAGCTGATGGCGGGGCCTTCAAGCCGGTCAGACAAGCGCATGAACGTCAGGTGGTAGCGGTACTGCCCAGGCTCCAGCGCCCCAAAGGTCACATCCGCGGCCCCCAGCGATCCGGGCAAGGGCACGCTGCGCTCTGCGCCCGTCACGCCATCCGTCACCCCATGAATCAACCCGTTGGAGAACGTGGTGCGCCCATCGGGCAAATTACAGTACCAGACACGATCCGGGCCCAGTGCGGGATGGATGGTGTGCCGCGCCCCGTCCGGGTGGATGGCCACCAGGGCACCACCACAGACGGCCAGCATAAAGCCCGCCGCTTGGTGCAGGCTCTGGTGGCAGTGCTCAGACTGTCGCACCAAGCCACCCCGGCGGGTGACTTCGCCGCTCAAGCCAATGTCCACATTCACTGCGGCCAGCAAGTCGCCGCCAGACATGCGCCGCTCAGGCAGCACGTTGTTGATGCCGGTAAAGCCTTTGAAAGTCAGCATGTGTTTTCTCGCTGCAAGGTGGGGCGCCCCAGGCGCACAGGGCACAAGGTGCGGGCGCGCATGCTGATGCCGCCCAGTGACGGCGCGCCAAGCGATGCTGCCTTGAGGCCACTGACTTGCATCTGCAACCCGCCCACCACAGCGCGCACGGGGCCGAAACGCACCGGGGCAATAGAGCCAGCGCCAGAGTTTTGTACCAGTGTCGCCACCCCCAGCCCACTGGCACGAAGCCCTTGGGCGCGAAGCGCCACTGAGCTAGACGGAGTGCCAAGGCGTACCGGCTGCACCCCCTGCGCTGGCATCTGCACATGCAGGCGCGCAACACCAAGCCGCGCACTCGCTATGCCGGGCACTTCCCCTGTCTGCATGGCCAGTGATGGCTGGCCAAAGCTCGCCGCGCGCAGGCCGCTGGCTGTCAGGGCAGCACTTGGCGGCGCGATCACTACCTCGGCAGTGCCGAAGGCTACAGGCGCCAGCCCATGCACCGTGAATGACTGCGGCTGCGGTTGCGGCGTTCCAGACCCCATAGTGCCGCCAGCACCGATAAGGAAGGTGTTGAGCATGCCCTCGTTGACCAGGGCAGACGGCCCCAGCGCCACGGGCTCAGACGGCCCAGATGGCTCGGACGGTGCTTGTGCCAGGATGCTGGCGGCGTTGATTGCAAAGCCGCCGATCAAACCAGCGTTGATAAGCGCCCCCGGCAATACGGCGGTTACAGGCTGTGCGGGCTCCACAGGCGGTGTGGGCTCCACAGGCTGCGACACCAATGCACCTGCATCGAGGGGTGCATTGATGACCTCAGCATTTATCAAGGGCGCGCTCATGGTGGTTAGAACACTGACGCTGGCAGGCCGTCAATGGTGCTTTCTTCACTGAAATATCCGCCACCGGGCACATCTCCGCCGGGGGCGTGCACAAACAAGCCCTTCCAGTAAAAACGCCCACGGCATGTGCCACCCGCCCCAACACCATTGAGGATGAAGTGCATGCCGTAGATGCCCTTGGTCAGCGTGTTGCCTACCAGCATCTTGCGGGTATGCGCAGCAAGGTCAGACAGCGCCGTGGGTGCCAGCAACGTAGAACCAGGCACTGGCGTGCCGTAGTAGTCCACCTCAACAATGCTCACAGTCGGCTCTGTAGTGGCCGTGTACTCCTCGCAGATAAAACCAATCTCTGTCGGGTAAAAGCGCGTGCCGTTGCTTTGCCCCATATTTATACCGATACGCGGAAACGCCAAGATGTTGCTGTCGCCCGCTGGATTGAAACGCACCCAAGGGTGGTCACCCAAACTAGGCCTCTGGGCATAACTTCGGCCTCGGCCGCGACAGAAGGTATGGAACGGCGATACGGTCTGGCGCGCATACTCGCCTGGGTAGTATTGGCGGTTTGGGTCGAAGTCGGGGGCGACAGCCAGCTCCAGCATGTGCGAATAGCCCACGCCTTCTACCTGCTGGGCCATGGGCACCCCTATGCTGTCGCTTATACCTCGGGCGGGTGCAATCGGCAGACCGCCCAGCGCAAAAGACGCGGGCAGCATTTGCCGGTCGCCAAAGTCATCCCAGTCAATGAAGTTGTCGCCGCCGTTGAACGAGGCTGCGAAGTTAACAAAGTCTGTGCTGTTGTTGCCCATCAGCTGAATGAGCATGCTCGCGGTGATACGGAACTCCACCACCGCGCCAGCAGGCCACGCAACTGGCATGGTACCTCCGCTGCCACGGATGAAAACAAGGCCTTCGTAGCCTTCTTCCGTGCTCATACCCAGCACGTTCACAATCTCAAATGTGTCTGGCACATCCTTGTGTGTGATCGTGGCGACGGTGAAAGGTCCCTCAGTCTCTGGGAAGAAGTAATTGGGGTCCATCCCCGTCTTAGCGGTTACGTCAGCAAGCCCGTAAGACGTGAATTCCGGGTCGTCCATGCCCGGAAGCGGATTCGTTATGGTGAACGAGGTATTGTTTAAAAAAACTAGCTTGCGCATGTCCGCTCCTTACGCCACCAGGGAAATGATCTTGAGCGCGCCGTCAGACCATGGAATGCTCACTGCGCCACCGTTGGTGTTGAACGGAAAGCCCACCACCTCGTCGTAGTACGCAATCAGCGGGGACGTTGCCGCGCTGCCGCTGTCCTTAAACAGAACCAGTGCCTTGACGGCGCTACCCCCGGCCAGGGCGCCAAACGACACATCACTGGCATCGAACACACCACCTGCGATGGACTTACCTTCCAGCTCCACAGACGGCCCCACCAGTGCGCCCAAGTCGGCCGCGTATTCGTGCGCGTTACTGAACGTATAGCCGCTTGGAACCAGCGCAGCCTTGATGGTGTCTGTTGCGAAATTGATTTGGGCGCCGAGTAGCTTCTCGGCCCCCTTGGGGTACATCTTGTTGGCCATGGCTGGGGCTCCTTGAAATAAGCCCAAGTTTCAACACGCACGCGCGATGCGCCTAACCCTAGCCGGGGTGACAAATAACGTGGTCGGCACCAGTCATCTGAAGCTTCGGTGTACACATTGCGCTAAACACAACAATGAGCCCCATTTGCTCAGTGAGTTAATTCGTCAAACACAGCCTTGTGAACTACGATGCTTCCAAAAAAGGGAGGCACCAATGCGATTCATCGTCTTTACAGCACTGGCTTTGATGAGCCAGATGGCCAGCGCAGAAACTGTTCAAGTCAAATACCTGGGCCCAGTTTCACTGGATGCTTTCACCTGCACGGATGTGCACGAGAACAGTGACATTGCCCGTATTTGCTACGACAAAAAAGAGCGGTACATGGTCATCAAGCTCAACAAGACCTACTACCACTACTGTGAGATCGATGCCGCAACAGTGACGAGCTTGCAGAACGCCAGATCAAAAAGGGATTATTTCCAAACCAATATTCGAGGCAGTGGATCGGATGGCCCGTTTGACTGTAGAACCCATCCCATTCCAAAGAAGTACAAGAATTAATTACCGCTTCCGGCCAGAAGCAGTCTTTCGGCCTTGGATCTTCAGGTGCCTCCAAAGACCAAAATCAAAATTTTCAGGTGTGTCTAAACACTACAACAGTGAATTTGTCTGTCGTGCTGCACACTCATACAGTATTAGGCGAACTAGACATGCGCAATGCATGTCTTCTAAATAAAGTTAGGTGTCCCCATGGTTTACTTGGACTGCTCTGGCATCTGGTTCGGCTCGTACTTGGACGAAAAGCACCTTTTTGAATGGGCGGCTGAAATTCCCGGATTTTTGCGGTGGGAGCAGGACACATTGGTCGTTCGGTCTCGTATATCCGAGGCGTCTTTGCGAGACCTTCTCTCCCTATTCAGTCGCTACGAAATTCCGATGGCTCAACTTGCTCAGTTTCGGACAATCAAGAACGAACATTGGTTCGCTGCACCACACATGTACTGGCACAAAAGGGTTTTTGGTGGCCAGCAACCTAACCAGGCGTCGCAGCGGACCGCCTCCGGCGTCCGCTGAACTAAAACGTTAGATCTCACACACAACGTCCGTCCCATCCATGGCTGCCATCGCAAAATCAACAGCCTCGTTGCGCATCTTCGGTGAAGATTTGGATCCGAACGAAGTGACTGCTTTGCTTTGTTGCGAGCCCTCAATGCAGTACCGTAAAGGCGACCTCGTCTCTGAGGGGCGACAACACACCCGAAAGTACGGAGCTTGGGTGCTGAAAACCGAGGATCGAGTTCCTGAAGCCTTGGATGATCAGCTTGCCGATATCTTCGCCAAACTGACCCAAGACCTTGCAATCTGGAAGACCCTGGCCTCGCGCTTCAATGCGAATGTGTTCTGCGGCTTGTTCATGAACGGATCTAATGAGGGCTGAGGTTGCCCCTCAAAAGTGGAGTTCTTAGCTTTGTCCAAAATGTAGACAAGGAGCTAAGAAATGGTGGCAAAGCAAGTACGAGCGGCATACACGCAGGAATTTAGATTGGAGGCTGTGCGCTTGGTGCAAAGCGGGCAATCTCAAATGCAGGTGTGCCAGACGCTGGGCATCCCCAAAGCCAGCTTGGGCAGTTGGGTGCGGCAGGCAAAAGCAGGCACTCTCAAACTTGGGACAGCCGATGTTGCTGCCAACAAAGTCACACCGGAGCAAATGGAGTTGGCACGTCTGCGGGCAGAGAATGCACGCCTACGAATGGAGCGTGACATCGCAAAAAAAGCGGCGGCGTACTTCGCGCAGGACGTGCTGCGAGGTACGCCTGGATTAATCAAATGAAGGGCGTCTATCCGATTGCTGTTTATTGCCATGTTCTGCAGGTCAGCAGCAGTGGTTACTTTCGCTGGAGGAATAGTTGCGATAGAGCACCACGTCTGTGTAGTGGTGAATTGGCGCTGGCCCACATACGTGCAATTCATGCAGAGGTTAAAGGCGAATACGGCTGGCCTCGCATGCACAAAGAGCTGCAAGCTAGAGGTCTGCGTATTGGCAAAGAGCGGGTGCGTAAGCTCATGGCCGAGCACGGCATACGGGCTAAAACCAAGCGCAAGTTCGTCGTGACCACAGACAGCAAACACAGTCTGCCAGTGGCTCCTGACTTGGTGCAGCGGCGTTTTACGCCGCAGGCCCCTAACCAACTTCTGTGCGGTGACATCACTTACATCCAGACCGACGAAGGCTGGTTGTACTTGGCTGCAGTGATTGACATGTTCAGCCGTCAGGTGGTGGGATGGAGCCTGCAGTCCCACATGCAAAGCAGCTTGGTTAAAGATGCCATGGCAATGGCTTGGTGGCGAAGGCGACCTGAACCCGGAG
This sequence comes from Comamonas jiangduensis, assembly GCF_030162955.1. Classification (NCBI taxonomy): domain Bacteria; kingdom Pseudomonadati; phylum Pseudomonadota; class Betaproteobacteria; order Burkholderiales; family Comamonadaceae; genus Comamonas; species Comamonas jiangduensis. The sequence goes on along the minus strand of NZ_JARXOV010000025.1, from coordinate 565 downwards.
CCATCTTCCACAGCGACAGGGGCAGTCAATATTGCAGCCGTGACTTCCAAGCTGCGTTAGCAGGCTGGGGCATACGCTCGTCCATGAGCCGCAAAGGCAATTGTTGGGACAACTCGCCCATCGAAAGTTTCTGGGGTCGATTGAAGACCGCTTGCGTGCATGGGCAGCGCTTTGCTACTCGGGAGCACGCAAGGCAGGTCATCATGAACTGGATGGCCTTCTACAATTACCGCAGATTGCATTCGAGCTTGGGCTACCTCAGTCCCATGCAATACGAGAAACGCTGGTACGAGGCACAGCGCAAAAAGGCCGCGTAAGCCGGGAGCTAATAACTCCACAAAACAGGGGCAACATCAGGCTTCTCCCTCAGCTCAAGCACGCTTGGAGCCCTTGCCGCTCGTGGCTTAGAGATTGGCTTCGATGTCTATGACCCTGAATCGACCAAATTTCCCTAGATAGCGACCATCTCAAAGGCAAAATCCGCTGCGACATTAGCCTAAAAATTTATTCAAACTAACACCTTTAGCTGCTTAATTCAGGCGCTAGCGAATGTCTGCTCTGGGTC